>NZ_KB913037.1:102761-455132 GCF_000384295.1 Amycolatopsis balhimycina FH 1894
ACTTCGAGGGGGCGTTTGCGTCGCTGGCTGGTGCGGGTTTGGACGTGGTGCTGAATTCGTTGACCGGTGAGTTCATCGATGCTTCGTTGCGCCTGCTGAAGCCCGGTGGGCACTTCCTGGAGATGGGCAAGACCGACGTCCGGGAGAGCCCGCCGGGCGTGCGGTACCGGGCGTTCGACCTGTCCGAGGCCGGCCCGGACCGGATGGGCGAAATGCTGGCGGAGCTGCTCCGGCTGTTCGCCAAGGACGCGATCCGGCCGTTGCCGGTCCGCGTCTGGGACGTCCGCCGGGCCCGCAGCGCGTTCCGCCACATGCAGCAGGCCAAGCACATCGGCAAGCTGGTGCTGACCATGCCGCCGGTCTGGGACCGGGCGGCGACCGTGCTGGTCACCGGTGGCACCGGTGGGCTGGCCGCGCACTTGGCGCGGCACCTGGTGGCCCAGGGGCAGCGGCATGTGCTGTTGGCAGGCCGGCGTGGTGCCGCGGCTGCGGGTGCGGCGGAGTTGCGGGCTGAGCTGGGTGAGGCGGTCTCGTTCGCCGCATGCGACGTCAGGGACTTCGAGGCCGTGCGCAAGCTGGTGTCGGATCTCCGGTTGACGGCTGTCGTTCATGCCGCGGGTGTTCTGGATGACGGGGTGCTGGAGTCGATGACCCCCGAGCGGCTGGACACCGTGTTCGCGCCCAAGGCTGACGCCGCGTGGAATCTGCACCGGGCGACCGAAGGCCGGCCGCTGGCCGCGTTCGTGCTCTACTCCTCGGTGGCCGGCGTGTTCGGGGCCGGCGGGCAGGGCAACTACGCGGCGGCCAACACCTTCCTGGACGCCTTGGCCGCCTATCGCCGGCAGCAGGGCCTGCCGGCGACCTCGATCGCCTGGGGCCCGTGGGCGGCCTCCAGCGGCATGACCAGCACGCTCGGCGAGGCCGACCGCCACCGCACCAAGGCAAGCGGCGTCGCCGAAATCGACGCGGGCCAAGGCACGGCCATGTTCGAGGCCGCCATCGGCACGGACGAGCCACTGATCGTCGCCACCGCGGCGAACCCGGCCGGGGCCGGAGCGCCGGCCGACGTGCCGCCGCTGCTGCGCAACCTGGTCCGCGCGGCCCGGCGGACGGCCGTCGGCGCGGCCGCCTCGCAGGCGGGCCTGGTGGAAAAGCTGACCGCACTGCCCGAGGACGAGCGGCTCACCCTGCTGCTCGACCTCGTGCGCGCCGAGGCCGCCGCGGTGCTGGCTCTGCCGACGCCCGGCGAGCTCAAAGCCGACCGCGAGTTCCAGGAACTCGGCGTCAACTCCCTGACCGCGGTCGAGCTGCGCAACCGGCTGACCGCCGCCACCGGGCTGCGGATGTCCGCGACGCTGGTGTTCGACTACGCCACGCCGCGGGCGCTGGCCGCGCACCTGCTGGCCGAACTGGTCGCCGGCGCCGGCCTCGACAGCGGGCCGTCGGTGCTGGCCGAGCTGGACCGGCTGGAAGCCGCGATGGCGGCCGGCGAACCGGACGAGCTGACCCGCACCGGCGTCACCGGCCGCCTGCGCGCGCTGCTGGCGCTGTGGGGGACGAGCGACCGCGGCACCGGAGCCGGCGGCGGGGTGGCCGAACTCATCGAATCCGCCAGCACCGACGACGTCTTCGCCTTCATCGACAACGAACTCGGCCGGCTGAAGAACCGCTGACCCACCGCACGCGCAGCAGAAAGGACGCCCGATGCCGGACGACAAGAAGCTCGTCGACTACCTCAAGTGGGTCACCGCGGATCTGCACGAGACCCGGCGGCGGCTGGAGGAAGCCGAAGCCGGCCGCCACGAGCCCGTCGCCATCGTCGGCCTGGCCTGCCGGTTCCCCGGCGGCATCGACAGCCCCGAGGACCTGTGGCGGCTGGTCGAGGCCGGGCAGGACGCGATCGGCCCGTTCCCGGAGGACCGCGGCTGGGACGTGGCCGCCCTGGCCGGCGAGGGCCGCGGCGCGAGCGCCACGCTGGAGGGCGGGTTCCTGCCCGACGTCGGTGGGTTCGACGCCGCGTTCTTCGGTGTCTCACCGCGCGAGGCCGTCGCCATGGACCCGCAGCAGCGGCTGCTGCTGGAGCTGTCGTGGGAAGCGTTCGAGCGAGCCGGGATCGACCCGCTGGCCCTGCGGGGCAGCCGGACCGGGGTGTTCGCCGGGACCGACGGCCAGGACTACGGCAACCTCGTGCTGCGCTCGGCCGAGGACGTGGACGGGCACGCCGGCACCGGCCTGGCCGCCAGCGCGCTGGCCGGCCGCGTCAACTACACCCTGGGCCTGGAAGGGCCGGCTGTCACCGTGGACACCGCCTGCTCTTCGGCACTGGTGGCGATGCACCTGGCCGCGCAGGCGCTCCGGTCCGGTGAGTGCACGCTGGCCTTGGCCGGTGGCGTCACCGTGATGTCCACCGCGCTGCGCTTCGCCGGCTTCACCCGGCAGGGCGCCTTGGCCGCCGACGGCCGCTGCAAGGCCTTCGCCGACGCCGCCGACGGCACCGGCTGGTCCGAAGGCATCGGCCTGCTGGTGTTGGAGAAACTGTCCGACGCCCGGCACAACGGGCACCACGTCCTGGCCGTGCTGCGCGGCTCCGCGGTCAACTCCGACGGCGCGTCCAACGGCTTCACGGCCCCCAACGGACCGTCCCAGCAGCGGGTCATCACGCAGGCGCTGGCCGGCGCCGGACTGTCCACATCGGACATCGACGTGGTCGAGGCGCACGGCACCGGCACCACCCTCGGCGACCCGATCGAGGCCCAGGCTCTGCTGGCCACCTACGGCCGGGACCGCGAAACGCCGGTGCTGCTGGGGTCGGTCAAGTCCAACCTGGGGCACACCCAGGCCGCCGCGGGCGCGGCCGGCGTGCTCAAGATGGTGCTGGCCATGCGCCACGGCATCGCGCCCAAGACCCTGAACGTGGACAAGCCGTCCTCGCACGTGGACTGGACCGCCGGGCGGGCCCGGATCCTCACCGAGGCGGTCGAGTGGCCGGACACCGGGCGGCCGCGCCGGGCCGGGGTGTCCTCCTTCGGCGTCAGCGGCACCAACGCCCACGTCATCCTGGAGCAGGCCGCCGAGCCGGCCGAGGCGCCGGCCACGCCGCTGCGGACCGCGGCGGCGCTGCCCTGGCCGGTGTCGGCCAAGTCCGAAGCCGCGCTGCGGGCCCAGGTCGAGCGGGTGCGGGAGTGCGCCGGCTCGCCGGTGGACATCGGCCGCTCCCTGACCGCCCGCTCCGCGCTGGACCACCGGGCCGTGCTGCTGGCCCGCCCGGGCACCACCGACCGGCCCGAGGTCGCCACCGGCGTGGCCGGGAACCCCGCCGTGGGCGTGGTGTTCTCCGGGCAGGGCGCGCAACGGCCGGGTATGGGCCGGGAGCTCGCCGCCGCTTTCCCGGTCTTCGCCGAAGCGCTGGCCGAGATCTGCGGCCTGCTCGACCCGCTGCTGCCCGGGTCGCTCAAGGACGTGCTCTGGGGCGGGGACCAGGCCGCGCTGAACGAGACCGGCTGGGCCCAGCCGGCGCTGTTCGCCGTCGAAGTCGCCCTGTTCCGGCTGTGGGAGTCCTGGGGCCTGAAACCGGCCGCGGTGGCCGGGCACAGCGTCGGCGAGATCGCCGCCGCGCACGTGGCCGGGGTGCTGTCCCTCGCCGACGCCGCCCGGATGGTGGCCGCCCGGGCCCACCTGATGCAGGCGCTGCCCGCCGGCGGTGCGATGGTGGCGTTGCCGGCCACCGAGGCCGAGGTCGCGCCGCTGCTCGCGCCCCACGGCGAGCAGGTGGCCATCGCGGCGCTGAACGCACCGGGCGCGGTGGTCGTCGCCGGGGCCGAGCCCGCCGTGGCCGCCGTGGCCGGGCAGGTCGAGCGGTGGGGCCGCCGGACCAAGCGGCTGCCGGTGTCCCACGCCTTCCACTCGCCCCTGATGGAGCCGATGCTCGCGCCGTTCCGGTCCGCGCTGGCCGGGATCGACTTGCGCGAGCCGTCCGTTCCGCTCGTCTCCACCCTGACCGGCCGCCCGGTGACCGGCGAGGTGTCCGACGTCGACTACTGGGTGCGCCACGTGCGCGAGCCGGTGCGCTTCGCCGACGGCGTCCTCGCCCTGCTCGACGCCGGGGTGGGCACGCTGCTGGAGATCGGCCCCGGCCACACCCTGACCTCGATGATGAGCCAGACCCTGGCCGACACCGGTCGCCCGGCCACCGTCGTGCCCGCGCTGCGCGAGGCCCCGGAGGAGGCCGCCGCGGTCACCGCGCTGGGCCAGGTCTGGGCGGCCGGCGCCGAAGTGGGCCTGGACCGGTGCTACGCCGACCTCGGCGGCCGCACCGTGCCGGTGCCGACCTACCCGTTCCAGCACCGGCGGTTCTGGCCCACGCCGTCCGCCCGCACCGGCGAGGCCACCGACTGGGGGCTGATCAGCGCCGGGCACCCGCTGCTGAGCGCGTCGGTCGGCCTGGCCGACGACCACGGCGTGCTGCTGACCGGCAGCGTCTCGACGGTCACCCACCCGTGGCTGGCCGACCACCAGGTCGGTGGCACCGTCCTGTTCCCCGGCACCGGTTTCCTCGAGCTGGCGGTCCGGGCCGCCGACCAGGTCGGCTGTGCGCGGGTCGAGGAGCTGACGCTGTCCGTGCCGCTGGTGCTCGGCCGCTCCGACACGGTGTCGCTGCAGGTCGTGGTAAGCCGCGCGGACACCGCCGGCCATCGGGACGTGCGGATCTACTCCCGCCCGGCCGGTGACGCGACCCGGGCGTGGACCGAGCACGCGAGCGGCGTGCTCGCGCCGGAACCCGTGCCCGCCGACCGGACGTCCACGCCGTGGCCGCCGGCTGGTGCCGAACCGGTCGACTTCACCGACTTCTACGCGCGGATGGCCGCCACCGGGCTGGTCTACGGCCCGGCCTTCCAGGGCCTGCGCTCGGTCTGGCGCGCCGGCGACGACCTCTACGCCGAGGTGGAGCTGCCCGGGGACACGGCCGCGGACGGGGGATTCGGGATCCACCCGGCCCTGCTGGACGCGGCGCTGCAGGCGAACGTGTCGCCGGAACGCAGCGGTGGCCGGCTGCCGTTCTCGTGGAACGGCGTGAGCCTGCACGCGAGCGGCGCACGGCAGCTGCGAGCGCACTGGCACCAGGACGGGGAGGCCGTGACCCTGGCCGCCACCGATGTGGCGGGCAACCCGGTGCTCTCGGTGCGCTCGCTCCGGCTGCGGTCCGCCACCGCGCCGGCGGCCACCGGCGCCCGGGACGGCCTGCTGCACCTCGGCTGGCCGGAGCAGCCGGTTCCGGCGGCCACCGGGCACCGCTGGTCGGTGCTCCGCCACGACGTCTTCGGCTTGGCCACCGCGCTCGGGGCGCCCACCGCGGACACCCCCGCCCTGCTGGCCGTCTCCCGGCCCGACTGGGCGGTGTTCCAGGTCGGCGGCGGCGGGGCGGCCGCGGTGCACGAGGTGACCGCGCAGGTGCTCGACGTCATCCAGGACTGGGTGGCGCGGCCGGAGCTGACCGGAACCCGGCTTGTCGTGGTCACCCGCGGTGCGGTCGCCGTGCCCGGCTCGACGCTCACCGACCTGGCCGCCTCGGCGGCCTGGGGGCTGGTGCGCACCGCGCAGTCCGAGCACCCGGACCGGTTCGTGCTGCTGGACATCGACGACCGTCCCGAGTCGCTCGCCGCGCTGCCCGGCCTGGGTGGCCTCCTCACGGACGAGCCGCAGGTGGCGGTGCGCGGCGGCGTGGCCAGGGTGGCCCGCCTGGCCCGGCTCGCCGAGGCGCCTTCGCTGGTGCCGCCGGCCGGACCGTGGGTGGTCGAACGGACCGACGGCGAGCTGCGCGCGGTGCCCGGCCCGGCCGAGGTGCCGACGGGCGAGCAGGAAGTCCGGCTGCGGCTCACCGCGGCCGCGCTGGGCCGGTCCGGCCCGGTCAAGGTCGCCGGCGTGGTGACCGAAGCCGGGACCGGTGTCTCCGGGGTGGCCGTCGGCGACCGGGTGACGACCACGGTGTCCGGCGAGGTAGGCACCGCACCGCTGGTGGTGGCCGCCTCGTCGCTGGCCCCGGTGGCGCCGGGCGTCACCGACGCCGGCGCTCTGCGCGTGGGCGCGCCGCTGTTCGACCTCCGGCAGGCACCGGCGGCCCTCGCCCAGCACGACTACGCCGTGTTCACCCTGCCGCCGGTTTGGGACCGGGAGGCGACCGTGCTGGTCACCGGCGGCACCGGTGGGCTGGCCGCGCATCTGGCGCGGCACTTGGTGGCGCAGGGGCAGCGGCATGTGCTGTTGGCAGGCCGGCGTGGTGCCGCGGCTGCGGGTGCGGCGGAGTTGCGGGCTGAGCTGGGTGAGGCGGTCTCGTTCGCCGCATGCGACGTCAGCGACTTCGAGGCCGTGCGCAAGCTGGTGTCGGATCTCCGGCTGACGGCTGTCGTTCATGCCGCGGGTGTTCTGGATGACGGGGTGCTGGAGTCGATGACCCCCGAGCGGCTGGACACCGTGTTCGCGCCCAAGGCTGACGCCGCGTGGAATCTGCACCGGGCGACCGAAGGCCGGCCGCTGGCCGCGTTCGTCCTCTACTCCTCGATCGCCGGGATCCTCGGTGGCAGCGGGCAAAGCAACTACGCGGCCGCCAACACCTTCCTGGACGCCCTGGCCGCCTATCGCCGGCAGCAGGGCCTGCCGGCGACCTCGATCGCCTGGGGCCCGTGGGCGGCCTCCAGCGGCATGACCAGCACGCTCAGCGCCACGGACCGCCGGCGGGCCGCGGCCGGCGCGGCCTCGATGATCGACCCCGAGCAGGGCATGACCCTGTTCGACGCGGCCGTCGCCACCATCGAGCCGCTGCTGGTCGCGCTGCCCGCCGGTACCGCCCGGGCTCAAGGCCCGGTGCCCTCGGTGCTGCGCACCCTGGTGCCGGCGCCGCGCCGGTCCGCGGCCGCCGCCGGTGCGGCCGCCGGGCCGAGCCTGATCGACCGGCTGCGCGGGCTCGAGCCGGGCGGCCGGGTGGCGCTGCTGTGCTCGGTGGTGGTCGAGCACGCGGCGCGCGCCCTCGGGCACACGGACGCGGCCGCGGTCGACGTCGACACCCAGTTCGTGGAGGCCGGCTTCGACTCGCTCATCGCCGTGCAGCTGCGCAACAGCCTGGCCGAGGCGGCCGGGCTGCGGCTACCGGCCACGGTGATCTTCGACAACCCGACCCCGGCCCGGCTGGCCGGCTGGCTCGCGGCCGAACTGACGGCCGGCGGCGCGTTCTCCGGCTCCGGCGGCGGGGCCGGCCTCGGCGGCGCGGCCGTGCACGACACGGTCGGGCACCTGTTCTTCGAGTCCCTGCGGGCCGGGAAACTGCAGGCCGGCATGGACATGCTGAAGGCGGTCGCCGCCGTCCGGCCCACCTTCGACGCACCGGCCGAGCTGGCGGAGCTGCCCTCGCCGCTCACCCTGTCCGAAGGCCCGGACGGGCCGCGGCTGATCTGCATCAGCTCCCCGGTCGTGGTCGGCGGCGTGCACCAGTACGCCCGGATCGCCGCGCAGTTCCAGGGTTCCCGGACCGTGCGGTCGCTGCCGCTGATCGGCTTCGACCGGAACGAGCCGTTGCCCGCCTCCGCGGCGGCCGCGGCCCGGGTGGTCGCGGAGAGCGTGCTGGAGGCCGCGGACGGCGAGCCGTTCGTGATCGTCGGCCACTCTTCCGGCGGCGTCCTCGCCCTCGCCGCGGCCGGCCTGCTGGAGAACACGTGGGGCATCCGCGCGGCCGGCGTCGTCATGCTGGACACGCTCAGCCTCCGCCACAGCGGCGACGACTCGACCGACTACATGGGCATGGCCGAGGACCTGATGACCACCATCCAGTCGGAGACCACCACGATCGAAGCGGCCCGGCTGACGGGCATGGCGTCCTGGCTGAACAAGCTGCCGGCCATGGCCGACTACCGGACGACGGTGCCGAAGATCCTGGTGCGCTGCGGCGAGGAAGGCAGCGAGGCGCCCCCGGAGCAGCGGGCACTGGTGGACGGCACCGACACGATCCGCACGGTGCAGTCCAACCACTTCGCCCTGTCCCAAGAGGACGCCCCGCTGACGGCCGCGATCATCGGCGAGTGGCTGGCGGAGCTGCCGTCGCTGGCTCCGGCGCCCTGAGGCCGTGGTGGACCGCGCGCCCCGGCTGCCGGCCGGGGCGCGCGGCTTTCCCCGGTGACGCGGCGGTTCCCGCTTCCGGGACAAGCCGGGTGACCATGTGAAAAGGGCCGCCACCGGAAGGTGACGGCCCTTGCGGACGGGGACTCACTGTGCCGATCGTTACTAATCCGACCACAGTCACGGCCGAATGGGTTCGTAGCAACGGTTACGTGCCGCGTGGGGGTCGGCCTACTTTTGGCCGGATTAGTACCAGGTGACGAGCAGTTCGTCGGTGAGGCCGCCGCCCAGCGGGGCGTCCGTGGTGGCCACCTCGGCCGCGGGGACCAAGGGGCGCAGGCCGGGCAGGCGGGTCAGCAGGCGGGTGAACAGCACCTGCATCAGGATCCGGGCCAGCGGGGCGCCCATGCACGCCCAGGCACCGTGCGCGAAGGTCAGGTGCCGGTTGGGAGCCCGGCCGACGTCGAACTCGGCCGGGCAGTCGAAGGCGTCGACGTCCATGTTGGCCCGGGCCAGGTCCAGCAGCACCAGCTCGTCCTCGCCGATGGTCACGCCGCCGATCTCGATGTCCTCGCGGGCGTAACGCGGCAGGCTGAGGCTGCCGGAGACCCGCAGCATCTCCTCGACGGCCCTGGGCACCAGGTCCGGATCGGCCGCCACCGCGTCGCGCTGCGCCGGGTCGTTGGCCAGCAACAGGAAACCGTAGTCGATCTGCTTGACCGTCGAGCCGATGCCGGCGAACAGCAACAGCATGGCGATCTCGCCGACCTGCTCGTCGGTCACATCGTTGCCGGTCACGAGGCGGGAAATGACGTCGTCCTCCGGTGCCGCCCGCTTGCGCGCGGCCAGGTCGCGCAGGTAGCCGAAGAACGCGGCTGTGCCGTCGCCCTGCTCGTCGGCCACGCCGCCCATCCGGGACACCAGGGCCGCACACTGCTCGCGTTCACCCACGGGCACGCCCAGCAGCTCGCAGATCACCAGCAGCGTCAGCGGGGCCGACAGACCGGCGTGCAGGTCGGCCGGTCGCGGCCGGGCGGCGAACGCCTCGACCAGTCCCGCGGTCAGCTCTTCCACCTTCGGCCGCAGGTGCAGCATGTGCCGGGCCGCGAAGTGCGGCTGCAGCACCTTGCGCAGGTCGTGGTGGAACTTGTCCCCGGCCCCGTGGTCGGCGGCGGTGGCCAGGTCATAGGTGGGGTTGCCGGCGTACTGCGGCTTGCGGCCCGGATCCGGGTGCGAGCGCCCGAGCCGGTCGTCGCGCAGCAGCCCCTTGATCTCGGCGTACCGGGACACCAGCCACGCGTGGTCCCCGGCCGGGGTGACGATCCGCCGGACCGGCGGACCGTCGTACGGTTCCCGCAGGTGCGGGCACAGCCGTCGCACGAAGGGCTCGTCGGACGCGAGCAACACCCGTTCCTCCGTCGTGGTCATCGTTCCTCCCTTTCGGCGAGCGCTATTCGACGGTGATCGTCGAGGATGGGCACACCAGCGCGGCTTCGCGCGCGGCGGCCGCGTCACCGCCGGCCGGTGCCGGCCGCAGCACCGTGACGATGCCGCTTTCGTTCTGGTCGAACACCTCCGGCGCGGTCAGCACGCACTGACCCGCGCCGATGCAGCGTCCGGGGTCGACGGTGATCTGCACGATCGTTCCTCTTCGGGTCGTGGGGCCGGGGTTCAGCGGCGCTGCGCGCAGTGCGAGCCGCACGGGCCGGGCGGGGGAGCACCGACGCCGTTCCAGCTGCTGTTGGCGAAGGCCACGCACCAGGCGGGGAAGCACGGTCCGGTCAGCTCGACCGCCTCCGGGTGCGAGCGGTCGACCTGGTGCCCCGAAAGCGCCGATCCCAATGCCGAAAACCAGCGGACCACCCGGGGCCGCTCGCCGGTCTCGCTCATCCTTGCCCTCCTCGTCCGGGCGTGCTCGAAGGCTGCCAGCGCACGGGCAGCGCGTGCAGGCCGAACAGCGTGCCGTCGTACTTGAACGGCAGCTCCTCCAGGGGAGCGTCGATCCGGAGCGTCGGCACCCGCTCGAACAGCGTCTTGTACACCGCGGCCATCTCGGCCCGGACCAGGTTCTGGCCCAGGCACTGGTGCACGCCGAAGCCGAACGCGACGTGGTTGCGGGCCGGGCGGTCCGGCTTGAACTCGTGCGGGCAGGCGAACGCGTTCGTGTCGTGGTTGGCCGCGGCGATCAGCGGGATCAGGCCCTCGCCCGCGCGGATCAGCCGGCCGCCTATCTCGACGTCCTCGACGGCGGTGCGCATGGCCACCAGGTCGGCCACGGAGTGGTAGCGGACCAGCTCCTCGACCACCCGCTCGTCCCCGATCCACCGGGGGTTGGCCAGCAGCGTCACCACGCCCAGCGAGATGTTGTTGGCCGTGGTCTCGTGCCCGGCGATCAGCAGCAGCATGACGACGCCGGACATCTCCTGGGGCGTGATGGCCCCGGTGGCGAGGATCCGGGTGATCAGGTCGTCGCCGGGCCACTTCTGCTTGATGCCGATCAGCCGGGTGATGTAGCGCAGCAGCTGCCGGACCGCATCCGCGCGCTCCTCCTCGGTGCTCCGCTGCAGGTTGACCAGGATCTTGGTCTTGGCCTCGAAGAAGGGCCGGTCGTCGCCGGGTACGCCCAGCATGGCCGAGATCACCAGTGAGGGCACCGCCAGCGCGAAGTCCTCGACCAGGTCGGCCCGGCCGTCCTTGGCCAGCAACGCCTCCACGCACTCGTCCACCGTGCGCTGGATCAGCGGCTGCCAGGCCCGGATCCGGCGGACCGAGAACTCCGGGATCAGCGCCTTGCGGAACCGGTCGTGCTCGGGCGGGTCGAGACCGACGAACCAGCCGGGGATCTCGTTCTGGGTCGGCACCCCACCGGTCCGGCCGACCTTGGGGAAGCCCTCGTTCTCCGGGTTCGCGCTGATCCGGCGGTCGGTCAGCACGGCCCGCACGTCCTCGTGCCGGGAAACCAGCCAGACCGGCTGGCCGGTGGCCAGCGTGGTGCGGACCAGGCCGGGCCGTTCGCGGTAACCGGCGTAGGCCGCGGGCGGGAAGGACTCGCCCGGTCGCCGCACCGGGAAGTCGACCATGGGGGTGTCGGTGCTCGTCATCGCACTTTCCGTTAGGCAGAGGGGGATCGGAGGGGTCAGGCGGCGTAGAACTGCCGCACCTTGCCGGTGATGAACTCCTGGTCGCTCGCGGTCAGCCCGACGTAGGTGGGCAGGTAGCAGCCGTCCGCGGCGAACCGGGAGGCGTTGAGCGCGGGCCAAGACGGGTCGAAGTAGCCGGGCTGGCGGCTCATCGGCTTGAAGAACAGCCGGGTCTCGATGCCCTCCGCGGCCAGGTGGTCCCGCAGCTCCTCGCGGCGCTCGGCCCGCACGTCGTACATCCACAGGACGTCCCGGGGCGGCATCAGCGTGATGCCGTCGATCCCGGCCAGGCCCTCGTCGTAGCGCCGTTCGATCTCCTTGCGCGCGGCCAGCAGCTCGTCCAGCCGCTCGGTCTGGGCCAGCGCCACCGCGGCCTGCATGTCGGTCATCCGGAAGTTGTAGGCCAGCTTCTTGTGCAGGAACGAGTGGTCGTCGGAGAAGGCCATGCCCCGCAGGTGCGCGATCTGACCGGCCAGCCGGGCGTCGTCGGTCAGGCAGATGCCGCCTTCGCCGGCGGTGATGATCTTGTTGGCGTAGAGCGAGAAACACGCGATGTCGCCGACCGGGCGGACCCCGTGCGCCTCGGCCGAGTCCTCCACCACGTACAGGTTGTACTCGTAGGCCAGCCGCATGATCGGGTCCATGTCGCAGCGGCGGCCGTAGATGTGCACCGGCATGAGCACCTTGGTGCGCGGGGTGATCTTCTCCTCGATCCGGGCGACGTCGAGGTTCAGGTCGTCCCCGCAGTCGACGAACACCGGCGTCGCCCCGGTGTAGGTGACCGCCCAGGCACTGGCGATCATGGTGAACTCCGGCACGATCACCTCGTCGCCCGGGCCGACGCCGAGCGCCCGCAGCGCCAGGGTGAGGGCGGTGGTGCCGGAGGAACAGGCGACGCCGTGCGCGACGCCGTTGTAGTCGGCGAAAGCACGCTCGAAGCGGCGCACGTGCGGTCCCTGCGAGGAGATCCAGCCGTCGCTGATCCCCTCGGTGACGTACTCGAGTTCCCGGCCGGTCAGGCTGGGCCGGGACACGGAATAGGTGTAGGCCACGGTCTTTTCGCTCCTCAGGCCAGCGCGGGCAGCTTCATCAGCAGATCGGCGGCGGTGCGCCGCCCGCCCGCGGCCTGCAGCAGCGCGGACATGTGGGCGGCCCGCTCGGTGAACGACGGCTCGGTCAGCACGCGGGTCAGCTTGTCCACGACGTCGTCCGGATCCACCGTGTGCGGCTGGTCCACCGTCAGGCCGGCACCCAGGCTCTCGGCCCGCACCGCCTGGTCGTAGCAGTCCACCCACAGCGGGCGGGAGACCAAGGGCTTCCCGAAGTAGAGGCCCTCGTGGTAGGCGTTCCCGCCGGCGTGGTTGAAGAACACCCGGACCTTGGGGTGGGCCAGCACGTCGAGCTGGGACGGCAGCCAGCCTTCGATCCGCAGGTTGGCCGGCAGCGTACCGGCCGGCGGCAGCAGGTGCTGCTGCTCCCTGGGCAGCTTCCACAGGAACTGGTGCGCGCTCATCCGCCGGGCCACCTCGACCAGCGCGGTCACCTGGTCCCGGGTCAGCCGGGTGATCGTGCCGAAACCCAGGTATACCACGGATTCCTGGGCGTCCAGCCAGTCGGTGATGCTGCGGTCGCCGGGTGCCTGCGGCAGGTCGGGAACGAGCGCGCCGACCAGTTTCACCTTCTCCGGCAAGTCGAAGGGGTAGTCCAGTTCGGCCACGGAGAAGCACAGCACCAGCTCGGCGTGGTCGATCCGGGCCATCGCCTTGGCGGCCTCCGGCGCGATGCCGAGCTGCTTGCGGATTTCGCCGCCCTGCTTGAGCACTTTGGACATCCGGGGATTGGCGAACATGAGGACGGTGCGCAGCTTGAACAGGCGGTTGGCCAGCTGCTGGGCCGCGCTCATCGGGTACGGCAGGCCCGAGCGCGGTACGGGGAAGTCGCGTGGTGTGTAGGACTTGCTGAACGGGATGTTCCCGGTCAGCACGTTGCTGGGCAGGAACGGCACGGTCGGCACGAACGGGATGCCCTTGGTGATGGCCAGGTTGATCGCGAACGTGCACATCACGTCGACCACCATCAGCGCGGGCCGCACCTGCTCCACCACGGCCTCGAGCCGGCGGTACTTGCCGACTTGCAGGCTGGGGTCGTAGGAGTGCTCGATCAGCGCCTTGGTGGCCTTGAACCGGGAGCGCTGGGTGACCGCCGCGTACACCTCGTCGTCCCAGGTGACCGCGGACAGCTCCGGTACCGGGTCGCCGAGCGAGGCGAACCGCACCTCGCTGCGGGCGGACAGGGCGGTGACCTCCGCCCGCCGGTGTTCGTCGGTGGCGAACCAGAGGTCTTCGGTGCCGCGGGCGGCCAGCTCGCCTGCCAGCACCAGCAGCGGGTTCAACAGCCCGCTCTCCGGTAGGCCGACGAAGAGAATGGGGCGCTGGGCGGTGTCCATGGGAACTGCCTTCCCTTGTCGCGGTCATCCGGCCGGCGGGGGAATCACCCGACGTCCCCGCGGCCGGACCTCGTGCTGCTGTGGCGGGTCAGCCCGAAGTGTGCGCCGGTACGCCCAGGGAAAACCCCAGCTCTGGCCGGAATACCGGCTGCTCGGCGCGGCAGCGGGCGGCCTTTGGGAAAAAGTACAGTCGGGCCGCTCATACAGTCGCCAATCGGAGCCGTGGCAAGACCTACGAGGTTCGAGGTGGTCGAGTGATGGGCAGTGCAGCAGGGGACCAGGCAGCCGGCGGCGATCCGGCAGCCGGTGGTGGCCGGGCCGGGTTCCTGCCGGTGCTGCTGTCCGCATCGGAGCCCGGCGTGCTGGCCGAGCAGGCCGCGGCCTGGGGGGCCGTGCTGGAGTCCGGGGCGGCCGTGCGGGACGTCGCGTTCTCCGCGGCCACCGGCCGCAGCGGGCTGCGGCACCGCGCCGCGGTGCTGGGCGCGGACCGGGCGGAACTGCTGGCCGGGCTGGCCGGCCTCGGCGGCGCCATGCGCGGGGAAGCCGGGCACGGCGGCTTGGCCTTCGTGTTCTCCGGCCAGGGCGCGCAACGGCTCGGCATGGGCCGGGAGCTGCACCGGTGTTTCCCGGTGTTCACGGCGGCCTTCGACGCGGCTTGCGCGGAACTGGACCGGCACCTCGACCGTCCACTGAAGACCGTCCTGTGGGCCGCGCCCGGCTCCGCGGAGGCGGAGCTGCTCGATCACACCCGCTACACCCAGCCCGCGCTGTTCGCGTTCCAGGTCGCGTTGTTCCGGTTGCTGGAGTCCTGGGGGCTGCGCCCGGACGTGGTGACCGGTCACTCGATCGGCGAGCTGGCCGCCGCACACGTCGGCGGGGTCTGGTCACTGGCCGACGCCGCCCGGCTGGCCGCCCACCGCGGCCGGCTGATGGAAGAACTGCCGGACGGCGGGGCCATGGTCGCCGTGGCGGCCGGCGAGGAGCAGGTCCGCCCGGTGCTGGCCGGGCACGAGCACGAGCTGTGCGTCGGCGCGGTGAACGCGCCGGGCTCGGTGGTGCTCTCCGGCGCGACCGACGCCGTCCTGGCCGCGCAGCGGCAGCTGCGTGAGCGGGGCCACCGCACCCGGAGGCTGGCGGTCAACCGGGCCTTCCACTCCCCGCTGGTGGAGCCCGCCCTGGCTGGGCTGCGGGAGGTCGCCGAATCCTTGACCTACCACGACGTGCGGCTCACCGCGGTGTCCACGCTGACCGGTGCGCAGGTGACCGACGACGACTGGACCAGCCCGGAGTACTGGGTGCGCCAGGCCCGCGGCGCGGTCCGCTTCGCCGGCGCCGTCGGCACCCTGCGCGAGCTCGGCGTGACCGCGGTGCTCGAGCTGAGCGCGGACGCGGTGCTTTCCGCCCAGGCCGCCGAGTCGCTGTCCGGCGCCGGCGTGGCGGTGGCCGCGCTGCGGGCCGGACAGGACGAGGAGCGCGCGCTGGTGACCGCGCTGGCCGAGCTGCACGTGCACGGTGCCGGCCCGGACTGGGCCGCGTTCTTCGCCGATCGCCCCGCCCGCCGGCTGCCGCTGCCCGTCGGCGCACCCGCCCCGGCCGCGGCGGTCGAGACCCCGGTCGCGGTGGACAGCCCGCTGGCCCGCGAACTGACCGGGCTGCCGGCCGCCGACCGGGTGCCGCACCTGGTCGCGCTGGTCGCCCGCGAGGCGGCCGCGCTGCTGGCCGCCGACGGCTCCGGCCCCGAGGGTGACCTGGACCCGGGTCGCGACTTCGCCGACCTCGGCTTCGACTCGCTGCGCGTGGTACGGCTGCGAGACCGGCTGGCCGACGCCACCGGGCTCGCCCTGCCCGCGTCCCTGGCCTTCGACCACCCGACGCCCACCGGGCTGGCCGAGTTCCTCGCCGGCGCCCTGCTCGGCACCGGGAGCGACGAGCGGGCCACGCCCGCGCCGCGGCGGTTCTCCGACGACCCCATCGCCATCGTCGGCATGGCCTGCCGCCTGCCCGCCGGGGTGCGGTCCCCCGAGGACCTCTGGGACTTGGTCGCCGGCGGGATCGACGCCACCACGGAGTTCCCGGCGGACCGCGGCTGGCAGCTCGACGGCGGGCACGCCCGCGGCGGGTTCCTCGAGGACGCCACCGGATTCGACGCCGGCTTCTTCGGCATCGCGCCGCGTGAAGCGCTGGCCATGGACCCGCAGCAGCGGCAGCTGCTCGAGGTGGCGTGGGAAGCGCTGGAACGGGCGGGCATCGATCCGGCCGGGCTGCGCGGCAGCGCCACGGGCGTGTTCGTGGGCACCAACGGCCAGAGTTACGCCGCCGTCGCCGGCAACGCCGCCGAGGACCTCCAGGGCCACACCGGCACCGGCCTGGCCGCCAGCGTGCTGTCCGGCCGGGTGTCCTACACCCTGGGGCTGGAGGGGCCCGCGGTGAGCGTGGACACCGCCTGCTCGTCGTCGCTGGTTTCCCTGCACCTCGCCGCGCAGGCCCTGCGCAACGGGGAGTGCGGCCTGGCGCTGACCGGCGGCGTGACCGTGATGGCCACCCCGCACAAGTTCGGCGAGTTCGCCCGCCAGGGCGGCCTGTCCTCGGACGGCCGCTGCAAGTCCTACGGCGACGACGCCGACGGTGTCGGCTGGGCCGAAGGCGTCGGTGTGCTGGTGGTGGAGCGGCTGTCGGACGCCCGGCGCAATGGTCACGAGGTGCTGGCGGTCGTTCGCGGGTCCGCGGTCAACCAGGATGGTGCGTCCAACGGCTTGACCGCGCCGAACGGTCCGTCGCAGCAGCGGGTGATCCGGCAGGCGCTGGCGTCGGCCGGCTTGTCCCCATCGGACGTCGACGCGGTCGAGGGGCACGGCACCGGCACGAAGCTGGGTGACCCGATCGAAGCCCAGGCGCTGCTCGCGACCTATGGCCAGGATCGGGAAACCCCGCTGTGGCTGGGCTCGTTGAAGTCCAACATCGGGCACGCCCAAGCCGCGGCCGGGGTGGCCGGCGTGATCAAGATGGTCATGGCGATACGGCACGGTGTGCTGCCGCCGACCCTGTACGCCGGCACGCCGTCGTCCCGGGTGGACTGGAACGCGGGTGCCATCCGCCTGCTGACCGAGCGGGTCGGCTGGCCCGCGACCGACCGGCCGCGCCGGGCGGGGGTGTCCTCCTTCGGGATCAGCGGCACCAACGCCCACGTCGTCATCGAAGCACCCGAGCCGGTCGAGCCGGAGCCGGAGCCGGCCGAGGCGCCGGTTCCGTTCGTGCTGTCGGCCAAGACGCCGGACGCGCTGCGGGACCAGGCCGCCGCGCTGGCCGCGCACCTCGACGCGCACGAGCCGAACCCGGTGGACGTGGCCTGGTCCCTGGTGGCCTCCCGGGCGGCGTTCGACCACGCCGCGGTGTTCACCGACCGCGAGTCGCTGCGGGCCGGCCGCCCGGCCGCGACCGGCATCCGCGGCCGCGGCAAGCTCGCGGTGCTGTTCTCGGGCCAGGGCGCGCAGCGGGCGGGGATGGGCCGTGAGCTGTCCGCTCGCTATCCGGTGTTCGCGGCCGCGCTGGACGAGGTACTGTCCACATTGGACATCGATGGCCTGCGTGCCGCGATGGGGACCGGGGACGGCCTGGACCGGACCGAATACACCCAGCCGGCGTTGTTCGCGGTCGAGGTGGCGCTGTACCGGCTGGTCGAGTCATGGGGTGTGAAGCCCGATTACGTGGCCGGGCACAGCGTCGGCGAGATCAGCGCGGCCCACGTTTCGGGTGTGCTGTCGCTGGCTGACGCCGGTGCGCTGGTGGCTGCCCGTGGCCGGTTGATGCAGGCGTTGCCCGCCGGCGGGGCGATGCTGGCGGTGCGGGCTGCCGAGGCCGAGGCGCTGGCGTGGATCGAGGGAACCGACGTCTCGATCGCCGCGGTGAACGGGCCGGACGCGGTGGTGCTGGCCGGGCCGGAAGCGGCGGTGCTGGCGCTCGCGGAGGGCCGGCGGGCCAAGCGGCTGCCGGTGTCGCACGCGTTCCACTCCGGACTCATGGACCCGATGCTGGACGAGTTCGCCGAAGTCGTGCGGGGGCTGGGGTTCCACCCCCCGGAGATCCCGGTGGTCTCCACCCTGACCGGTGAGCCGGCCACCGGGTTCGACGCCGGATATTGGGTCCGGCACGCGCGGGAGACCGTCCGGTTCGCCGACGGGCTGGCCACGCTGCAGGGCCAGGGGGTGCGGACGTTCGTCGAGCTCGGTCCGGATGCGACGTTGACCACGCACGTGGCCGGGTTCGCCGAGGTGGCCGGGATCGCCGTGCTGCGCAAGGGCCACCCCGAGGAGGAGAGTCTCCTGCGGGCGCTGGGGGCGATGCACGTGCGGGGCGTCCGGATCGACTGGGCGGCCTTCTTCGCGCCGTACCGGCCGCGCACGGTCCCGTTGCCCACGTACGCCTTCCAGCACGAGCGCTACTGGCCGACGCCCAAGCCGATCGCCTCGGACGCGTCCGGCCTGGGCCAGCAGACCACCGGGCACCCGGTGCTCGGCGCCGCCGTCACCCTCCCGGACTCCGCCGGCGTGGTGCTGACCGGGGTCCTTTCGGTGCGCACGCACCCGTGGCTGGCCGAGCACCGGCCGGACGGCCGGATCACCTTCCCGGCCAACGCTTTCCCGGAATTGGTGATCCGCGCCGGCGACGAGCTGGGCTGCGGCGCGCTCGGCGAGCTGATCGTGCGATCGCCCCTGGTGCTGTCCGAGCAGGACGCGGTGCAGGTCCAGGTGCACGTGGGCGCGGAGCGGGCCGGGAGCCGCCCGTTCGTGCTGCGCTCCCGCACCGGCGCGGACGACTGGACCGAGCACGCCACCGGCCACCTCGGCCGGCCCGCGGTCCCGGCCGTCACCGGCATGGAGTGGCCGCCCGCCGACGCCGAGCTCGTGACCGCCGCCGGACCCGGTGTCCGCGGCGTCCGGACTCGCGGCTCGGAGGTGTTCGCGGAGGTGGAAGGGCCGGCCGAGGACGGCTGGGGTCTGCATCCCGCGCTGCTGGACAGCGCGCTGCACGCGCTGGCTTCGGGCGGGGCCGCCGGTGGCTTCGCCCACCGCTGGCGCCGCACCACCCTGCACGCCACCGGCGCCACCGTGCTGCGGGTCCGGCTGGCCGGCACCGACCTCGTCGCCGTCGACCCGCACGGCGCACCCGTCCTCACCGCCGAGCTGGACCTGGACCCCGAGCCGGTCCGGCCGGACGCCGACCGCCGGACCCTCTACCGCATCGACTGGCTGCCGACGTCGGCCGCGGCGTCCGCGAGCCGGCCGATCCTGGTCGGCCCCGACCCCTACGATCTCGACGCCGGCCGGCGGGTGCCCGGCCTGGCCGAGATCCGGGACGGCTCGGCGCCGGTGCTGGTCGCGTTCTCCGGTGACGACGCCGACGAGTGCGTCTCCGCGCACGACCTGAGCTGCCGCGCGCTGGCCGTGGCCCAGGAGTGGCTGGCGGAGCCCCGCTTCGGCGGCGCCACGCTGACCGTGGTGCCCGCGGTGTGTGGTCCGGCACGGACGTGGCCGCGTCGGCGGTGTGGGGCCTGGTGCGCTCGGCGCAGTCGGAGCACCCCGGCCGGTTCCGCCTGATCGATCTGGATCCCACTGCGGGTCCGGCCGACCTGGCTGCTGCGCTGGGGTCTGCGGAGCCGCAGTTGCGGGTTGGTGTGGACGACGTGCGGGCCGCCCGGCTGCGGCCGGTCCGTCTGCTGCGGGCGGAGTCCGGGTGGGATCGGGACGGCTCGGTGTTGATCAGTGGTGGGACCGGTGGGCTGGGCCGGGTGCTGGCCCGGCATTTGGCGGGGCAGGGTTTCGGGCACGTCACGCTGGTCAGCCGCTCCGGTCCGGCCGCAGACGGCGTCGACGAGCTGGTGGCGGAGCTGGCCGGGCTGGGCTGCCGGGTGGAGGTCCGGGCTTGTGATGTGGCCGACGCCGAGGCGGTGCGGGAGCTGGTTGACAGTGTTGAGCCGCCGTTGACGGCGGTGGTGAATGCGGCTGGGGTGCTGGATGACGGTGTGATCGGTTCGTTGACCCCCCAACGGATCCACGATGTGCTGCGGGCGAAGGCCGACGCTGCGTGGAACTTGCATCAGGCCACCCTGGGCCGCGACCTGGCCGGGTTCGTGCTGTTCTCCTCGATCGCCGGCAGCCTCGGCGTGGCCGGTCAGGGCAACTACGCCGCCGCCAACACGTTCCTCGACGGCTTGGCGCTGCACCGGCGCGGTCTCGGGCTGCCTGCGGTGTCCGTGGCCTGGGGCGCCTGGTCGCCCGAGGTGGGGATGGCTTCGCGGCTGCGCGACGTCGACATCGCCCGGATGCACCGCGAGGGCCTCCCACCGCTGTCGGTGGAGCTGGGCCTGACCCTGTTCGACACCGCGGTCGCGGCCGAGGACCCGCTGCTGGTCCCGCTGCGCCTCGGCCATTCCGCACTCCGGGCCCGGACCGATCTCACCCCGCTCTGGCACGAGCTGGCCGGCGCCCGGCGCGCCACCGCGGCCACCGGCACCGCCGCCCCGGCCGGTGCCTTCGACGGGCTCAGCCGGGCCCAGGTGCGCGAGCAGGTGCTGACCACCGTGCGCGCGGTCGCCGCCGAGGTGCTCGGCCACGCGTCGGCCGTGGGGGTCGCGGCCGGCCGGGAGTTCCGCGAGCTGGGTTTCGACTCGCTGATGTCGGTGGAGCTGCGCAACCAGCTGGCCGCGGCGACGCAGCTGTCCCTGCCCGTGTCGCTCGTCTACGACTACCCGACGCCCGAGGTGCTGGCCGGGTTCCTGGCGGCGATGCTCCTCGGCGAGCGGGCCGGCACCGCGGTGGCCGAGTCCGGGGACGTCTCCGGTGAGCCGATCGCGATCGTAGGCATGGCCTGCCGGTTCCCGGCCGGGGTGTCCTCCCCGGAGGAGCTGTGGGAGCTGGTCTCGGCCGGCCGAGACGCCATCGGTGACTTCCCCGGCGACCGTGGCTGGGACCTGGCCGCGCTGGCCGGCGACGGCCCCGGCCGCAGCGACACGCAGTACGGCGGGTTCCTGGCCGACGCGGCCGGTTTCGACAACGCGTTCTTCGGGGTGTCGCCCCGCGAGGCGCTGGCCATGGATCCCCAGCAGCGCCAGCTGCTCGAGGTGTCGTGGGAGGCGCTGGAGCGGGCGGGCATCGACCCGGCCGGGCTGCGCGGCAGCGCCACCGGCGTGTTCGTCGGGACGAACGGCCAGAGTTACGGCTCGGTGGTCGAGGGTGCCGAGGAAGACCTGATCGGGCACACGCTCACCGGGGTCTCGGCCAGCGTGCTGTCCGGCCGGGTCGCCTACACCCTCGGTCTGGAAGGGCCGGCGGTGAGTGTGGACACGGCGTGTTCGTCGTCGCTGGTGGCGTTGCACTGGGCGGGGCAGGCGTTGCGGGCGGGGGAGTGTTCGCTGGCACTGGCCGGTGGGGTGACGGTGATGTCGTCGCCGAACGGGTTCGTGAAGTTCACCCGCCAGGGCGGTCTCGCCGCGGACGGCCGGTGCAGGGCGTATGCCGAGGGCGCTGATGGCACGGGCTGGTCGGAGGGTGTCGGTGTGCTGGTGCTGGAGCGGCTGGCGGATGCGCAGCGCCACGGCCACCACGTGCTGGCGGTGGTGCGTGGCAGTGCGGTGAACCAGGATGGCGCGTCGAACGGCTTGACGGCGCCGAATGGCCCTTCGCAGCAGCGGGTGATCCGGCAGGCGCTGGCGTCGGCTGGTCTGTCCACTTCGGACGTCGACGCGGTGGAAGGCCACGGGACCGGGACGAGGCTGGGTGATCCGATCGAGGCGCATGCGTTGCTGGCGACGTATGGTCGGGAGCGGGAGACGCCGTTGTGGTTGGGTTCGGTGAAGTCGAACATCGGCCACACCCAGGCGGCGGCCGGTGTTGCGGGGATCATCAAGATGGTGGTGGCGATGCGCCACGGTGTGCTGCCGCCGAGTTTGCATGTCGATGCCCCGTCGACACAGGTGGATTGGTCCGCCGGTGCGGTGCGGGTGTTGACCGAGGCGACGCCGTGGCCGGAGGCTGATCGGCCGCGTCGGTTCGCGGTGTCGTCGTTCGGGATCAGCGGCACCAATGCGCACACCATCATCGAGGCCCCCGAACCGGTCCCACCGGTCGAGGTGGCCGAGCGGGACGTGCTGGTGCCGTGGGTGCTCTCGGCGAAGTCGCCCGAAGCGGTGCGGGCACAGGCCCGCCGGCTGGCCGGAGAACTGTCCGAAAGCGACGCAGTCGATGTCGGCTGGTCGCTGGCCACCACCCGGACGGCGTTCGACCACCGGGCCGTGGTGCTCGCCGCGGACCGGGAATCCGGCGTCGCCGCCTTGCGCCGGCTGGGCGAAGTGGGGGAACGAACGCACGGCAAGTTCGCGGTGTTGTTCTCGGGCCAGGGGGCGCAGCGGGCGGGGATGGGTCGTGAGTTGTATGCCCGGTATCCGGTGTTCGCCGCCGCGCTGGACGAGGTGGTGGAACAGCTGGGGATCGAGGGTTTGCGGGAGGTGATGTGGTCTGGGGATGGTCTGGACGAGACGCGGTTCACGCAGCCGGCGTTGTTCGCGGTGGAAACGGCGTTGTTCCGGTTGGTGGTGTCGTGGGGTGTCCGGCCGGATTTTGTGGCTGGGCACAGTGTTGGTGAGGTCACGGCGGCGCATGTGGCTGGTGTGTTGTCGCTGGCTGATGCGTGTGCGCTTGTCGAGGCGCGGGGCCGGTTGATGCAGGGCCTGCCGGCTGGTGGGGCGATGCTGGCGGTGCAGGCCACCGAAGCCGAGGCTCTGGCGTGGATCGAGGGCACGGATGTGTCGATTGCCGCGGTCAACGGTCCGGACGCCGTGGTGTTGTCGGGGCCGGCGGAGTCGATCGACGCCATCGAGGCCGGGCGCGCGAAGCGGTTGCCGGTCAGCCACGCGTTCCACTCCGGCCTCATGGAGCCGATGCTGGCGGAATTCGCCCGAGCTCTGGACGGCATCACGTTCAACGAACCCACGATCCCCGTGGTGTCCAATGTGACCGGTGGGTGCACCGGCCCGGGCAGCGTCGGCTACTGGGTGCGGCACGTCCGGGACACGGTTCGCTTCGCCGATGGGCTGAACACCCTCCACGGCGAGGGCGTCCGGACGTTCCTGGAACTGGGCCCGGACGCCACGCTGACCACGCACGTGGCCGCGCTGACCGGCGTGACCGGGATTCCCGCGCTGCGCAAGGACAAGCCCGAGGACGAGTGCCTGCTCCGGGCCTTGGGTGCGGCGTACGTGCAGGGCGTCGCTGTCGATTGGGACGCCTTCTTCGCCCCCCTCGAACCGCGGCGGGTCGACCTGCCCCCCTACGCCTTCCAGCACGAGCAGTACTGGCCCACTCCGCGCGCCACAGGCGACGCCGCCGGGCACGGCTTGGAGGCCACCGGCCACCCCCTGATCAGCGCGCTGGTGCCGATGGCCGACGACACCGGCCTGGTCCTCACCGGGCGGCTGTCGCTGCGCACCCACCCCTGGCTGGCCGACCACGCCGTCGGCGGGCAGGTGCTGTTCCCCGGCACCGGCTTCGTCGAACTGGCCACCCGCGCCGGGGTCGAGACAGGCCTGGGCCGGATCGAAGAGCTGACCCTGCTGGTCCCGCTGGTCATCCCCGAGCGGGAGGCCGTGCAGATCCAGGTCCGGGTGAACGGCGATGGCGCGCTGGCCGTCCACGCCCGCCTCGAGGGCGGCGACTGGACCCGGCACGCCACCGGCGAGCTCACCACCGCGCCCCCCGCCGAGCCGGTCGGCGGGTTCGAAGCCTGGCCGCCACCGGGCGCGGAGCCGATCGACGTGACCGGCTGCTACCGCGGCTTCGCCGCCTCCGGCTACGGCTACGGCCCGGTGTTCCAGGGCCTGACCGCGGTGTGGCGACGGGGCGGTGAGTACTTCACCGAGGTCGAGCTGCCGGAGCAGGCCGTGGCCGCCGCGGCCCGGTTCGACTTGCACCCGGCCCTGCTGGACGCCGTGCTGCACACCCTGCTGGTGGCTCGCCCGGTCGGGGACGAGCAGCGGCTGCCGTTCGCCTGGCAGGGCGTGACCGTGCACGCGGCCGGCGCCACCCGGCTGCGGGTCCGGCTGGCCGACCTCGGTGGCGACGCCATGGCCATCACCGCCGTGGACGGCACGGGCCGCCCGGTCATCACCATCGACTCCCTGCGCGATCGTGTGGTCGGCAGCGCCCCGCCGGCCCGGCACCGCGGCGCGCTGCACACGATCCGCTGGACCCCGGCCGGCTCGACCGACGCCCCGCTGCCCGACGTCGCCCTGGTCGGCGCGGACTCGTTCGGCGTGCGGGACGCCCTCGACCGCGTCGGCGTGCCGGTCCGGCAGGTCTTCGAGCTGCCGGACCTGACCACGCGGGACGGTGCCGCCGTCCCCGCGCCCGGCCTGGTGCTGGCCCCGCTGAGCGTGCCGGACGACGTCGTCGGCGTACCCGCCGCGACCCACGCGGTCAGCACCGTCGCGCTCGGGCTGATCCAGCAGTGGCTGGCCGACGACGCGTTCACCCGTTCCCGGCTGGTCTTCGTGACCCGGGGAGCCCAGTCGCCGTCCGGGGTGAACGGGGTGGTCGCCGCCCCGGTGTGGGGCCTCGTGCGGGCCGCGCTCACCGAAAACCCGGACCGCTTCGCGCTGGTGGACCTGGATCCGGCCGCCGAGGCCGACGGGGCCGTGCTGGCCGGAGCGCTGGCCGGCGGCGAGCCCGAGGTGCTCGTCCGCGACGGCCGGGTGCTGACCGGCGCCCTCGTCGCCGCCGACACCGGCCTCGCCGTGCCGGAAGGCACCGGAACCTGGCGGCTGGGCCTGGTCGAGCAGGGCAGCCTGGACGGCCTGGGCCTGGTGCCGTGCGAGCTGCCCGAACCGCGCGGGCGAGAGGTGCGGATCGAGGTCCACGCGGCCGGCCTGAACTTCCGGGACGTGCTCAACACGCTGGGCATGTACCCGGGCGAGGTGCCGCTGCTCGGCGCCGAGGCGATGGGCGTGGTCACCGCGACCGGGCCCGGAGCCACCGACCTGCGGGTCGGTGACCGGGTGATGGGGCGGGTCACCGGCGGCTTCGGCCCGGCCGCCGTCGTGGACGAGCGGTTCCTGACCGTCGTGCCGGAACGGTGGTCGGACGAGGAGGCCGCCGGCGCGCCGGTCGCGTTCCTCACCGCGCTGTACGGCCTGATCGACGTGGCCGCCGTCCGGCCCGGTGACCGGGTGCTGATCCACGCCGGCGCCGGCGGCGTCGGCATGGCCGCGATCCAGGTCGCGCAGTGGCTGGGGGCGGAGGTGTTCGCCACGGCCGGCGAGCCGAAGTGGCCGGTGCTGCGCGAGCTCGGCGTCGCCGCCGACCACATCGCGTCCTCCCGTGCCCTGGACTTCGAGGAGAACTTCCGCGCGGTGTCCGGCGGCCACGGCATGGACGTGGTGCTGAACTCGCTCGCGGGCGAGTTCCTGAACGCCTCGGTGCGGCTGCTGGCCGAGGGCGGCCGGTTCGCCGAAATGGGCAAGACCGACCCGCGCACCGACATCCCGGGCTACCGCGCCTTCGACATCGCGGAAGCCGGGCCGGACCGGACCCGCGAACTGCTGAGCCGGCTCACCGAGCTGGTCGCCGACGGCACCCTCCGCGCCCTGCCGGCTCGCGCGTTCGACGTGCGCCGGGCCGCCGACGCGATGCGGATGATGAGCCAGGCCAAGCACGTCGGCAAGCTCGTGCTGACCCTGCCGCGGGCCTGGGACCGCGACCTGCCGGTGCTGATCACCGGCGGCACCGGCGGCCTCGGCCGGCTCCTGGCCCGGCACCTGGCCGGGCAGGGCTTCCGGCACCTGGTGCTCAGCTCGCGCCGCGGCCCCCGTGCCGAGGGCATCGACGAGCTGGTGACCGACCTGGCCGCCGCGGGCGCCCGGGTGGACCTGCGGACCTGCGACCTGACCGATCCGGTCGCGACCACCAGCCTGGTCACCGCGTACCCGGCGCTGGCCGGCATCGTGCACGCGGCCGGGGTGCTGGACGACGGGCTGGTCGAATCGCTCACCGCCGACCGGCTCGGCCGGGTGCTGGCGGCCAAGGCCGACAGCGCCTGGTACCTGCACGAGGCCACCCGCCACCGGCGGGTCGGCGGGTTCGTGGCGTTCTCCTCCGTCGCCGGGATCTTCGGGTCCGCCGGGCAGGGCAACTACGCCGCCGGCAACACCTTCCTGGACGGTCTGCTGGCCTACCGCCGCTCGCTGGGCCTGCCCGGTGTGTCGATCGCCTGGGGCGCCTGGGAACCGGCGGGCGGGATGACCGCCACACTGTCCGAACAGGACATGAGCCGGATGCGCCGCAAGGGCCTGCCGCCGCTGCGGGCCGAAGACGGCCTCGCCCTGTTCGACCGGGCCGTCCGGGCGGTCGAACCGCTCGTGGTCGCCGTCGACGTCGATCCCCGCCAGCTGGCCGCCCGCGACGCCCTGCCGCACCTGCTGCGCGGGCTGGCCGGCCCGAAGCGCGTGACGCTGCGCCGGGCCGGCCCGGGCGACGCCACCGCGGCCGAGCCGGGCGGCTGGGCCGCCGAACTGGCCGGCCGGAGCGACACCCAGCGCCGGCAGGACACCCTGGCCCTGGTCCAGGCCCAGGCCGCCCTGGTGCTCGGGCACGCGGACGCCGGAGTCATCCGCCCGGACCGGGAGTTCCGCGAACTGGGCTTCGATTCGCTGACCGCGGTCGAGCTGCGCAACCGGCTCGGTCAGGCCACCGGCCTCCGGCTGTCCGCCACCCTCGTGTTCGACCACCCCACGCCGGAGCAGCTGGCCGGGCACCTGCTCGAGCGGGTCGAGCCGGCCACGGCCCCCGTCGCCGCCCCGGCGGCGGAGGTTTCCGCCGCCCCGGACGACGACCCGATCGCGATCGTCGGGATGGCCTGCCGCTTCCCGGACGGGATCGACACGCCGGAGCGGCTGTGGGAGGTCGTGGCCGGCGGCCGGGACACCATCACGCCGTTCCCCGAGGACCGAGGCTGGGACCTGGACGCCTTGGGCGCCGACGCCCCGGACGCCCCCGGCCGCAGTGCCACCCGGTTCGGCAGCTTCCTGCGCGACGCCGGCGGGTTCGACGCCGAGTTCTTCGGCATCGCCCCGCGCGAGGCGCTGGCGATGGACCCGAAGCAGCGGCTGGTGCTGGAAACCTCCTGGGAGGCGCTGGAGCGCTCCGGGATCAACCCCGCCGGCCTGCGCGGCAGCCGGGCCGGGGTCTTCCTCGGCGCGTCCAGCAGCGACTACCCGGGCATGCTGACCGGCCACCCGGACACCCGGGGGCTGCGGATGACCGGCACCATCCCCAGCGTGCTGTCCGGCCGCGTGGCCTACACGCTCGGCGTGGAGGGCCCGGCGGTCACGGTCGACACGGCCTGTTCGTCCTCGCTGGTGGCTCTGCACCTGGCGGCGCAGGCGCTGCGCAACGGGGAATGTTCGCTGGCGTTGGCCGGTGGCGCGACCGTCATGGCCGGACCGACGCTGTTCGTGGAGTTCTCCAAGCAGGGCGGCCTGGCCGAGGACGGCCGGTGCAAGGCCTACGCCGAAGGCGCGGACGGCACCGGCTGGGCCGAAGGGGTCGGCGTGCTGGTCGTGGAGCGGTTGTCGGACGCCCGCCGCCACGGGCACCAGGTCCTGGCCCTGCTGCGCGGCAGCGCGGTCAACTCCGACGGCGCGTCCAACGGCCTGACCGCGCCCAGCGGTCCCGCCCAGCAGCGGGTGATCCGGCAGGCACTGGCCGCCGCGCGCCTGGCTCCGTCCGATGTGGACGCCGTGGAAGGGCACGGCACCGGCACGAAGCTGGGTGACCCGATCGAGGCCCACGCCCTGCTGGCCACGTACGGCCAGGACCGGGAAACCCCGCTGTGGCTCGGTTCCGTCAAGTCCAACATCGGGCACACGCAGGCCGCGGCCGGCGTGGCCGGGGTGATGAAGATGGTGCTGGCCATGCGCCACGGCGTCCTGCCGAAGACGCTGCACGTCGGCCGGCCCTCCGGCCACGTCGACTGGACCGCGGGCGCGGTCAGCGTGCTCACCGAGAACGTCGGCTGGCCCGAAGGCGGCCGCCCGCGCCGGGCGGGCGTCTCCTCCTTCGGGATCAGCGGCACCAACGCCCACGTCATCCTCGAGCAGCCGGAACCCGAGGCCGCGCCGCCGGTGTCCCGGCCCGGCGTCGTGCTGCCCTGGGTGCTGTCGGCCAAGTCGCCCGAGGCGCTGCAGGCCCAGGGCGCCGCACTGGCCGGGTTCGCGACCGGGGCCGACCCGGTGGACGTGACCTGGTCCCTGTTGACCGCCCGGGCCGGCTTCGACCACCGGGCCGCCTACGCCGACCACGAGTCGCTGCTGGCGGGCCGCCCGCTGGTGCAGTGTGAGCGGCCCGACGGCCGGCTGGCCGTCGTGTTCTCCGGCCAGGGCGCGCAGCGCGCCGGGATGGGCCGGGAACTGCACGCCCGCTTCCCGGTGTTCGCGCGTGCTCTCGACGAAGTGCTGGCCGAGCTGGCCGAGCAGGGTCTGACGGACCTGCGCGAAGTGATGTGGTCCGGCACGAACCTGGAGCAGACCCGCTACACCCAGCCGGCCCTGTTCGCCGTCGAGGTCGCGTTGTTCCGGCTGGTCGAGTCGTGGGGCGTCCACCCCGACTTCGTGGCCGGGCACAGCATCGGCGAAATCACCGCCGCCTTCGTGGCCGGGCTGTTCTCCCTGCCGGACGCCTGCGCCCTGGTCGCTGCGCGCGGCCGGCTGATGCAGACGTTGCCGGCCGGGGGCGCGATGCTCGCGGTGCAGGCCACCGAGGAGCAGGCCCGCCGGTGGCTCGCCGGCCACGAGGACCGGGCGTCGCTGGCCGCGGTCAACGGCCCCGCCGCGGTGGTCCTGGCCGGCGCCGAGGACGCCATCGCCGCGATCGAACGGCAGGCCGAGGGCCACCGCCGAACCCGGCTGGCCGTCTCCCACGCGTTCCATTCGCCGCTGATGGAACCCATGCTCGCCCAGTTCGCGCACGCGCTGGACGGCATCGCCTTCCACCCGCTGCGCATCCCGGTCGCCGCCGGCCTCGCCGGCCGCCCGGCCGGGGACGAGCTGGCCGACATCGGCTACTGGGTGCGGCACGTCCGGGAAACCGTCCGGTTCGCCGACACCGTGGGCGCCCTGCACGACGACGGCGTCGGCACGTTCCTCGAACTGGGGCCGGACGCCACGCTCACCACACACCTGGCCGCGCGCGACGGCGTGGCCGCGATCCCGGCGCTGCGCCGCGATCGCGGCGAGGAGGAGTGCCTGGTGCACGCGCTGGCCGCGCTGCACGTGCGGGGCGTGCCGGTCGACTGGACCGCGTTCTACGCGCCGCTGAAGCCGAAGGTCGTCGACCTGCCCACCTACCCGTTCCGGCGCCGGCGGTTCTGGCCGGAGCCGGTCACCGGCACCGGCGATGCCTCCGGCCTGGGCCAGCAGGCGATCGGGCACCCGCTGGTCGCGGCCGCGGTGGTGTTGCCGTCGAAGTCCGGCGTGCTGCTCACCGGCCGGTTGTCCGCGCGCACCCACCCGTGGCCGCCGGACGGGGTGGTGCCCGGCGCGGCGCTGCTCGACCTGGTGATCCGGGCCGGGGACGAGGTCGGCTGCGGGCACCTGGCCGAGCTGGACCTGGGGGCGCCGCTGGTGCTGCCCGGACGCGACGCGCTCGCGGTGCAGGTCCGGGTGGGCGAGGACGACGGCGGTCGACGCGCCGTCACCGTGCACTCGCGTCCGGCCGCCGCGCCGGACGTGCCGTGGACCGAGCACGCCACCGGGTTCCTGACGGCGAGCGGGCCCACCCCCGCCGTCGCGGTGGCGTGGCCGCCGGCCGAAGCCGAACTGCTGGACGTGCCCGGCCTGACCGGAGCCTGGCGGCGGGGCGCGGAACTGTTCCTCGCGGCCGAGGTCGCCGAGCCCGGCGGGTACGGCCTGCACCCGGCGCTGCTGGAGGCCGTGCTGTCGCCGGCGGTGCTGGCCGAGGCCGGCGTGACCGGGGTACCGCGTTCGTGGGCCGGGGTGACGCTGCGGGCGGCCGGTGCCACCGTGCTGCGCGTCCGGCTGGTCGTGGCGGGCGAAACCGCGTCGCTCACCGCGGTCGACACGGCCGGTGAGCCGGTGCTGACCGCCGAGCGGATCCGGTTCGGGGAGCCGGCCGGGATCGACGCGGCTGCCGAGACCCTGTACCGGGTGGAGTGGCTGCCCGCCACGGCCACCGCGGACACCCCCGGCCGGACCGTGCTGCTGGGCACCGACCCGTTCGGGCCGGCCGAGGGCTTCGGCTCGATCGAAACCCTCGCGGACCTGACCGGGGACGAACAGCGGGTGCTGGCCGCATTGGCCGGCGAAGGCTCCGCCCACCGGGCCGCGGTCCGCGCGCTGGCGCTGGTCCAGGAGTGGCTGGCCGAACCGCGCTGCGGTGCGGTGGAGCTGGTCGTGCTGACCCGGGGCGTCTGGTCCGGCACGGACCTGGCCGCGGCCACGGTGTGGGGCCTGGTGCGCTCGGCGCAGTCGGAGAACCCCGGCCGCATCCGCCTGATCGATCTGGACCCCACCGCGGGTCCGGGCGACCTGACCGCCGCGTTGGCTTCGGCCGAGCCGCAGTTGCGGGTTGGTGCGGGTGAGGTGCGGGCGGCTCGCTTGCGGCCGGTCCGTCTGCTGCGGGCGGAGTCCGGGTGGGATCGGGACGGCTCGGTGTTGATCAGTGGTGGGACCGGTGGGCTGGGCCGGGTGCTGGCCCGGCATTTGGCGGGGCAGGGTTTCGGGCACGTCACGCTGGTCAGCCGCTCCGGTCCGGCCGCAGACGGCGTCGACGAGCTGGTGGCGGAGCTGGCCGGGCTGGGCTGCCGGGTGGAGGTCCGGGCTTGTGATGTGGCCGACGCCGAGGCGGTGCGGGAGCTGGTCGGCAGTGTTGAGCCGCCGTTGACGGCGGTGGTGAATGCGGCCGGGGTGCTGGATGACGGTGTGATCGGTTCGTTGACCCCCCAACGGATCCACGATGTGCTGCGGGCGAAGGCCGATGCCGCGTGGAACTTGCATCAGGCCACCCTGGGCCATGACCTGGCCGGGTTCGTGCTGTTCTCTTCCGTGGCCGGCACGCTGGGTTCCGCCGGTCAGGGCAACTACGCCGCCGCCAACACGTTCCTCGACGGTCTCGCGCTGCTCCGCCACGGTCAGGGGCTGCCCGCGGTCGCCGTCGCCTGGGGTGCCTGGTCGCCCGAGGCCGGCATGGCCTCCCGGCTGCGTGCCGCCGACCTCACCCGGATGCGCCGCGACGGCTTGCCGCCGCTCAGCCTGGCGGACGGCCTGGCCCTCTTCGACGCGGCGGTGTCCGCGCCGGACGCCCTGCTGCTGGCGCTGCGTCCGGACCACACCGTGCTGAGGGCCCGGACCGGCCTGGCCCCGCTCTGGCACGAGCTGGTCCCGGCCCGCCGTGCCGCCGCCGGCGCGCTCCGGCCGGTCGCCGGGGGCTTCGCCGCCGAGCTCGCCGAGCTGACCCGCGCCCAGGCCCGGGACCGGGTGCTGGCCGACGTCCGCGCGGTCGCCGCCGAGGTGCTCGGCCACGCGTCGGCCGTGGAGGTCGCGGCCGGCCGGGAGTTCCGCGAGCTGGGTTTCGACTCGCTGATGTCGGTGGAGCTGCGCAACCGGCTGGGCACGACCACCGGGCTGTCGCTGCCGGTGTCGCTCGTCTACGACTACCCGACACCCGAGGTGCTGACCGGATTCCTGCTGACCACGCTGCTGGGCGAGAGCCGGCCGGAGGCGCCCGCGGTGGAGACCCGGGACGTGTCCGGTGAGCCGATCGCGATCGTCGGCATGGCCTGCCGGTTCCCGGCCGGGGTGTCCTCCCCGGAGGACCTGTGGCGGCTGGTGATCGGCGGCGAGGACGCCGTGCGGCCCTTCCCGGAGGACCGCGGCTGGGACCTGGCCGCGCTGGCCGGCGACGGCCCCGGCCGTAGCGACACGCAGTACGGCGGGTTCCTGGCCGACGCGGCCGGTTTCGACAATGCCTTCTTCGGGGTGTCGCCCCGCGAGGCGCTGGCCATGGATCCCCAGCAACGCCAGCTGCTGGAGACGTCGTGGGAGGCGCTGGAGCGGGCCGGGATCGACCCGGCCGGCTTGCGCGGCAGCGCCACCGGCGTGTTCGTGGGCACCAACGGCCAGAGCTACGCCGCTGTGGTCGACGGGGCCGAGGAAGATCTGGCCGGGCACTCCTTGACCGGGGTTTCGGCCAGTGTGTTGTCCGGCCGGGTGTCGTACTTGCTGGGTCTGGAAGGGCCGGCGGTGAGTGTGGACACGGCGTGTTCGTCGTCGCTGGTGGCGTTGCACTGGGCGGGGCAGGCGTTGCGGGCGGGGGAGTGTTCGCTGGCACTGGCCGGCGGCGTCACCGTGATGGCCTCGGCCAACGGGTTCGTGAAGTTCACGCGCCAGGGCGGTCTCGCTCCGGACGGCCGGTGCAAGGCGTATGCCGAGGGCGCTGATGGCACGGGCTGGTCGGAGGGTGTCGGTGTGCTGGTGCTGGAACGGCTTTCCGACGCCCAGCGCAACGGTCATGAGGTGCTGGCGGTCGTCCGGGGTTCGGCGGTGAACCAGGATGGCGCGTCGAATGGCCTGACGGCGCCGAATGGTCCTTCGCAGCAGCGGGTGATCCGGCAGGCGCTGGCGTCGGCTGGTTTGTCCACTTCGGACGTCGACGCGGTCGAGGGGCATGGGACCGGGACGAGGCTGGGTGATCCGATCGAGGCGCATGCGTTGCTGGCGACGTATGGTCGGGAGCGGGAGACGCCGTTGTGGTTGGGTTCGGTGAAGTCGAACATCGGGCATACGCAGGCGGCGGCTGGTGTTGCGGGGATCATCAAGATGGTGTTGGCGATGCGCCACGGGATGTTGCCGCCGAGCTTGCACGTGGACACGCCCTCGTCGCAGGTCGATTGGTCCGCTGGTGCGGTGCGGGTGTTGACCGAGGCGACGCCGTGGCCGGAGACCGATCGGCCGCGCCGGTTCGCGGTGTCCTCCTTCGGGATCAGCGGCACCAACGCGCACACCATCATCGAGGCAGCGGACCCGGTCACGCCGGCTGAGCGGGAACCGCGGGACGTGCTGGTGCCGTGGGTGCTTTCGGCCAAGACCGCCGACGCGCTCCCGGCGCAGGCCGCGCAGCTGGCCGACCGTCTCCCGGACGGCGGCACCGTGGACATCGGCTGGTCGCTGGCCACCACCCGGACGGCGTTCGACCACCGGGCCGTGGTGCTCGCCGCGGACCGGGAATCCGGCCGCGCCGCCTTGCGCGAGCTGAGCGACGCCGGAACCGGCGACGGCCGCCTGGCCATCCTGTTCTCGGGCCAGGGTGCGCAGCGGGCGGGGATGGGTTGTGAGTTGTATGCCCGGTATCCGGTGTTCGCCAGCGCGCTGGACGAGGTGGTGGAACAGCTGGGGATCGAGGGTTTGCGGGAGGTGATGTGGTCTGGGGATGGTCTGGACGAGACGCGGTTTACGCAGCCGGCGTTGTTCGCGGTGGAGACGGCGTTGTTCCGGTTGGTGGTGTCGTGGGGTGTCCGGCCGGATTTTGTGGCTGGGCACAGTGTTGGTGAGATCACGGCGGCGCATGTGGCTGGTGTGTTGTCGCTGGCTGATGCGTGTGCGCTTGTCGAGGCGCGGGGCCGGTTGATGCAGGCGTTGCCGTCGGGTGGGGCGATGCTGGCGGTGCAGGCCACCGAGGAAGAAGCGCGGCAGTGGACCGAGGTGTCGATTGCGGCGGTCAACGGCCCGAACGCGGTCGTGCTGTCCGGCACGGAAGAGGCGATCAGCGCGATCAGGGCGGACCGGGCCAAGCGGCTGCCGGTGTCGCACGCGTTCCACTCCAGCCTGATGGAGCCCATGCTGGACGAATTCGCCCGAGCTCTGGACGGCATCACGTTCCGAGCGCCCGAGATTCCGGTCGTCTCGAACCTGACCGGCGACCTGGTGACCGAGTTCGGCAGCGGCTACTGGGTCCGGCACGTCCGGGACACCGTCCGCTTCGCTGACACGCTCGAAACCCTGTACACCAACGGAATCCGCACGTTCCTGGAACTGGGCCCGGACGCCACGCTGACCACGCACGTGGCCGCGCTGACGGGCGTGACCGGGATTCCCGCGCTGCGCAAGGACAAGCCCGAGGGCGAGTGCCTGCTCCGGGCCTTGGGTGCGGCGTACGTGCAGGGCGTCGCCGTCGATTGGGACGCCTTCTTCGCCCCCCTCGAACCGCGGCGGGTCGACCTGCCCACCTACGCCTTCCGGCACCGGCGCTTCTGGCCCACGCCGGGCGTGGCCGGCGCGGACGCCACCGGGCACCCGCTGCTCACCGCCGTGACCGCCCGCGCGGGCGTGACCGAGGGCGGTTCGGACGTGGCCCTGACCGGACGGCTGTCCGTGCGAACCCACCCCTGGCTGGCCGATCACGTCGTCGGCGACCGGATCCTGTTCCCCGGCACCGGGTTCGTCGAACTGGCGATCCGCGCCGGCGACGAGGCCGGCTGCGGCCGGATCGAAGACCTGACGCTGCTGGCCCCGCTGGTCATCCCCGAGCGGGACGCTGTGCAGGTCCAGGTCTGGGTGGCCGAGCCGGACGCGACGGGCCTGCGCGCACTGGACATCCACGCCCGCCCGGACGGCGGCGACTGGACCCGGCACGCCACCGGAACGCTGGCTCCGGTGGCGACGCCGCCGGACGACGGATTCACGACCTGGCCGCCCCCGGGAGCCACCCCGGCCGACATCACCGGGTTCTACCCGGGGCTGGCCGTCCTCGGCCTGCACTACGGCCCGGTGTTCCAGGGCGTGCGGGCGGTCTGGCGGGGCGCCGACGGCGACTGGTTCGCCGAGGTCGAGCTGCCCGAGGACGCCCACCAGGGCGGCCTGGGCCTGCACCCGGCCCTGCTGGACGCCGCCCTGCACGCCATCCGCTTCGTGCGTTCCGAGGACCGCGCCCAGGACGAGGGACCGGCCTTGCCGTTCGCTTGGCGCGACGTCGACCTGTACGCGCACGGCGCCGGCACGCTGCGGGTCCGGCTGCACCGGGCCGAGGACGAGTCCGTGCGGCTGACCGCGGTCGACGCCACCGGAGCGCCGGTGATCACGGTCGGCGCGCTGGCTCTGCGCGCCCTCCCGGCCGAGACCGCGACGAACACCCGGGACGGCCTGTTCGGCATCGACTGGGCGCCGGTCACCGCCACCACGTCCACCACCGAGACCACCGAGGTCGCCGTGGTCGGCACCGATCCCTGGCAGGTCGCGGACGCGCTGCGCGACCACGGCGTCGACGTGCGCACGGCACCCGGCCTGACCGCGCTGGGCACCCCGCCCGCGGTGGTGCTGGTCAGCGTGGACGCTGCGGGAGAGCTGCCGCAGGCCGCGCACACGGCCGCCGACCGGGCGCTCGAGCTGGCCCGGGAGTGGCTGGCGGTGACCGACGCCGGGTCCGCGTCCCGGCTGGTGCTGCTGACCCGCGGCGCCCACGCGGACCAGCCGGCCGCGGCTCCGGTCTGGGGCCTGGTGCGCAGCGCCCGGTCCGAGCACCCCGGCCGTTTCGGTCTGGTGGACCTGGACGCCGGCGACCTCGACCCGGCCGCGCTGGCCCGGGCCGTGGCCGGCGAGGACAGCGAAGCCCTGATCCGGGACGGCCGGGTACTGGCCGGCCGGTTCGTCCGCGCGACCACCGCCGTTCCCGAGGCGGCGGTGGCCGGGGAAGCCGAGCGGCCGGTGCCGGTCGATGGGTTCGGCGGCGAGACCGTGGCTGGGCCAGGGCACGTGGCGGCCGGGAACCGCGAGCGCCCAGTGCCGGCTGACGCGGCCTGGGACCCCGAGCGGCCAGTGCTGATCACCGGCGGGACGGGCGGTCTCGGCCGGTTGCTGGCCCGGCACCTGGCCGGGCGGGGATTCCGGCACCTGGTGCTGACCTCCCGCCGCGGGCCGGCGGCGGAGGGCATCGGTGAGCTCGTCGCCGAGCTGGCGGCCGCCGGGACCCGGGCGCAGGTGCTCGCCTGCGACCTCACCGATCCCGCGGCCACCGCCGACCTGGTCGCCCGCTGCGGCGAGCTGACCGCCGTGGTGCACGCGGCCGGCGTGCTGGACGACGGCCTCGTCACCTCACTCACCCCGGAACGCCTGCGACCCGTGCTGGCGGCCAAGGTCGACGCGGCCTGGCACCTGCACGAGGCGACCCGGCACCTGCCGCTGGCCGGGTTCGTCACCTTCTCGTCGCTGGCCGGCGTGCTGGGCGGCCGCGGCCAGGGCAACTACGCGGCCGGCAACACCTTCCTCGACGCGCTGGCCGCCCACCGCCGCGCCCAGGGCCTGCCGGGGCAGTCCATCGCCTGGGGTTCCTGGGAGCCGGCCGGCGGCATGACGGCCACGTTGTCGGCCAACGACCTGGACCGGATGCGCCGGTCCGGCTTCCCGCCGCTGCCCGCCGCGACCGGCCTGGCTCTCTTCGACGCCGCCCGGGCCGTCGATCGCGCCCTGCTGGTGGCGACCGGGTTCGACGCGGCCGCCCTGCGGGCCCGGGACGAGCTGCCGGAGGTGCTGCGCGGGCTCGTCCGCGTGCCGCAGCGCCGGGCCGCGGTCCGGGGCTCCCAGCCGGTGGCCGCGCTGGGCGACCGGCTGGCCGGCCTGTCGCCCAGTGAGCAGCAGGACACGGTGCTGGGTGCGGTGCGCACCCAGGTCGCCCGGGTGCTCGGACACGGCGACGCCGGGTCCGTCGGGGCCACGCAGAGCTTCAAGGACCTCGGGTTCGACTCGCTGACCGCCGTCGAGCTGCGCAACGGCCTCACCACGGCCACCGGGCTCAAGCTGCCGGCCACCCTGGTCTTCGACTACCCGACGACGTCGCTGCTGGCCGAGTACCTGATGGGCAAGCTGGCGCCGGTGAGCCGGGCCGCGGGCGGGTCCCTGGTGGACGAGCTCGACCGGCTGGAAGCCCTCCTCGACCCGAAGACCGCGAAGGGCCGGGACGGCGAGCGGATCCTGCACCGACTGGAAAGCCTGACCGCACGAGTCCGGCAATTGTCCTACTCCCAACCGGCCAAGAATGAAGGCCGGACCGATGACGACCTCAGCAGCGTCTCCGTGGACGAGCTGTTCTCGATCATCGATCAGGGTTTCGGTTCCGGACAGGACTGAACGGTTTCGCCGGCACGGTTGGGGTTGGAAGATGCAGGAGCAGCAGGACAAGGTTGTCGAGTACCTGAGGCGCGTGACTGCCGACCTCCGGCACGCGCAGCAGCGGGTCCGGGAACTGGAGAACCGCGACCGCGAGCCCGTCGCGATCGTCGGCATGGGCTGCCGTTACCCCGGCGGGGTGCGTTCGCCCGAAGACCTGTGGCGGCTGGTCGCGGACGGCGTGGACGCCATCTCCGACTTCCCGGCCAACCGCGGCTGGGACGTCGAGGGCATGTACGACCCCGATCCGGAGCAGCCCGGCAAGACCTACACCCGGTCCGGCGGCTTCCTGCACGAGGCCGGCGAGTTCGACGCCGGCTTCTTCGGCATGTCCCCGCGCGAGGCACTGGCCACGGACTCCCAGCAACGTCAGCTGCTGGAGACGTCGTGGGAAGCGCTGGAGCGGGCCGGCATCGACCCGGTCTCCCTGCGCGGCAGCCGCACCGGCGTGTTCGCCGGCGTCATGTACAACGACTACAACCGCCTGATCGGCGGCAGCGAGTACGAGGGCTACCAAGGCACCGGCAGCGCACCCAGCGTGCTCTCCGGCCGGGTGTCCTACACCCTGGGCCTGGAGGGGCCCTCGGTCAGCGTGGACACGGCCTGCTCGTCTTCGCTGGTCGCGTTGCACCTCGCGGCGCAGGCACTGCGCAACGACGAGTGCGCGCTGGCCCTGGCCGGCGGCGTCACCGTGATGTCCACTCCGCGTACCTTCCTCGACTTCTCCCGGCAGCGGGGCCTGTCCGCCGACGGCCGCTGCAAGTCCTACGCCGAGTCCGCCGACGGTGTGGGCTGGGCCGAAGGCGTCGGCGTGCTGGTGCTGGAGCGGTTGTCCGACGCCCGCCGCAACGGCCACCAGGTGCTGGCCGTGGTGCGGGGCAGTGCCGTCAACCAGGATGGTGCGTCCAACGGCCTGACCGCGCCGAACGGCCCCTCGCAGCAGCGGGTGATCCGGCAGGCACTGGCGTCGGCCGGCCTGTCCACGCACGACATCGACGTGGTGGAGGGCCACGGGACCGGCACCACGCTGGGTGACCCGATCGAGGCCCAGGCGTTGCTGGCGACCTACGGCCAAGGGCGGGAGACGCCGCTGTGGCTCGGGTCGCTGAAGTCGAACATCGGGCACACCCAGGCCGCGGCCGGCGTGGCCGGCGTGATCAAGATGGTGCTGGCGATGCGGCACGGGGTGCTGCCGCGGACGCTGCACGTGGACGCGCCGTCTTCGCACGTGGACTGGGACGCCGGCGCGGTGAACCTGCTGACCGGGACGCGGGACTGGCCCGCGGTGGATCGTCCGCGCCGGGCGGCGGTGTCGTCGTTCGGGATCAGCGGCACCAACGCCCACACCATCATCGAGCAGGCCGAAGCGGTCGAGGAGCAGGCGCCCGCACCCGAGCGCGAGCCGATGCGGGTGCCGTGGCTGCTGGCGGGCCGCACCGCCGAGGCGTTGCGCGGCCAAGCCGCCGCCCTGGCCGACCGGCTGTCCACACCGGACGCCGACGCGGTGGACGTCGGCTGGTCCCTCGTCTCCTCCCGTTCCGCCTTCGAACACCGTGCCATGGTCCTGGCCGAGGACCGCGAGAGCGGCGCCGAGGCGCTGCGCACCTGGCTGGCCGAGGGCGCGCACCCGGACGTCGGCGCCGGGGTGCTCAGCCGCGGCAAGGTCGCGGTGCTGTTCTCGGGTCAGGGTGCCCAGCGGGCCGGCATGGGCCGTCGGCTGGCCGAGCGGTTCCCGGTGTTCGCGGCGGCCCTGGACGAGATTCTGTCCACTCTGGACATCGACGGCCTGCGCGAAGCGATGTGGTCCGGCGACGGCCTGGACCGAACCGAATACACGCAGCCGGCTCTGTTCGCGGTCGAGGTGGCGTTGTTCCGGCTGGCCGAGTCGTGGGGCGTGCGGCCGGATTTCGTGGCCGGGCACAGCATCGGCGAGATCTCGGCCGCGCATGTGGCCGGGGTGCTGTTGCTGGCCGACGCGTGCCGGCTGGTGGCGGCGCGGGGCCGGTTGATGCAGGCCTTGCCCGCCGGTGGCGCGATGCTGGCCGTGCAGGCCACCGAAGCCGAGGCCGCGGACTGGATCAAGGGCACCCGGGTGTCCATCGCCGCGATCAACGGGCCCGCCGCGGTCGTGCTGGCCGGCCCGGAAGAAGCGGTGCTGGCCCTGGCCGAGGGCCGCCGGGCCAAGCGGCTGCCGGTGTCGCACGCGTTCCACTCCGGTTTGATGGACCCGATGCTGGCCGAGTTCGCCAGGGTCCTGGACGGGATGGAGTTCCGCGCCCCGGAGATCCCCGTGGTCTCCAACCTGAGCGGCCGGTTCGAGACCCGGTTCGACGCCGGGTACTGGGTGCGGCACGTGCGTGGGGCCGTCCGCTTCGCCGACACCCTGCGCTGCCTCTACGACCACGACACCCGCACCTTCCTGGAGCTGGGTCCGGACGCCACGCTCACCACGCACACGGCCGTGCTCGACGGCGTCGTCGCGATTCCCGCACTGCGCAAGGACTCACCCGAGGACGACTCCTTCGTCCGGGCCGCTGCCCAGCTGCACCTGCACGGTGTGGCGGTGGACTGGGCGGCGTTGTTCGCCCCGCTCGAGCCCGGTCGGACCGACCTGCCTACCTATGCCTTCCAGCACCGCACCTACTGGCCGGCCACCCGGGCGGTGGTCGGCGACGCGTCGGGACTCGGGCAGGAGGTCACCGGGCACCCGCTGCTGGCGGCGGCCGTCCCGATGGCCGACGCCTCCGGCGTCGTGCTGACCGGGCGGCTGTCCCGGCATTCGCACCCGTGGTTGTCCGACCACGTGGTCGGCGACCGGATCCTGTTCCCGGGTACGGGGTTCGTGGAGCTGGCGGTGCGGGCCGGTGACGAGGTGGGCTGCGGCCGGGTCGAGGAACTGACCCTGCTGGCCCCGCTGGTGCTGCCCGCCCAGGACGGCGTGCAGCTGCAGGTCCGGGTGGACGCGGCCGCCGACGACGGCCGCCGCACGATCACTGTGTACTCCCGGGTGGAGGGCGGCGAGTGGACGCAGCACGCCGCCGGCACGCTGGCGGCGGATGCTGCCGAGCCGGAGCCCGGCCCGTTCGCGGTCTGGCCGCCGACCGGGGCGCGCCCGGCCGAGGTGACGGACTTCTACGCCGGGCTGGCCGGCCGCGGCCTGCGCTACGGCCCGGTTTTCCAAGGCGTGCAGGCGGTCTGGCAGGGGAGTGCGGGCGAGTGGTTCGCCGAGGTCACCCTGCCGGCGGAGACCGGCACGGACGGCTTCGGCGTGCACCCGGCGTTGCTGGATTCGGCGTTGCACGCGATCGGTTTCACCGGTGTCGGGGGCGATGGTCGGGGTCCGGTGCTGCCGTTCGCTTGGCAGGACGTGAGTTTGCACGCCAGCGGTGCCACCGCGCTGCGGGTGCGTTTGCTGCGTAAGGCCGATGACAGCGTGACGTTGTCGGCGGTCGACCTGGCGGGTGCGCCGGTGCTCAGTGTCGGCGGTCTGACGCTACGGGCCGCCGAGACGTCGGTGGCCGCGATGGACGGTCTGTTCGAGGTGCGGTGGAGCCCGTCGGCCGGGACGGCGCGGACGGGGTTGTCCCGGGTGGCCGTGCTCGGTGCCGAGGACGTCGCCGCGGCCTTGCGCAACGCCGGCCTGGACGTCGTCACAGCGGACAACTTGGCTTCGCTGGCGGAACGGGAAGTCCCGCGGATCGTGCTGGCCCGGGCGCCCGAAGGCGCGGACGTGGTCGCCGGTGCGCACGCGGTGAGTCGTGGGGTGCTGGGCTTGGTGCGGCGGTGGCTGGCCGAGGAGGCGTTCGCCGGTTCGCGGCTGGTCGTGGTGACTCGTGGTGCGGATGTGGTGTCGGCGCCGGTGCTGGGTTTGGTGCGCAGTGCGCGTTCGGAGCATCCGGGCCGGTTCGGGTTGCTGGATCTCGATCCGGCGGCCGAGGTGGACGGTGCGTTGCTGGTTGATGCGCTGGCCGGCGGCGAGAGCGAACTGCGGCTGCGCGACGGCGTCGTGCTGACCGGCGGGTTGCACAGTGTGGACGCCGGGCTGTCGCTGCCGGGCACGCCCGCGTGGCGGCTGACCATGCTGCACCAGGGTTCCGTCGACGGCGTTTCGCTGGAGCCGTGCGATGCCGACCAGGCCGAGCTGGGACCGCGCGAGGTCCGGGTGGCCGTGCGCGCGGCCGGGCTGAACTTCCGGGACGTGCTGACCGTCCTGGGCATGTACCCGGGTGACGCCGGCCCGCTGGGCGCCGAGGCGATGGGCGTGGTCGCGGAGGTCGGCACCGAGGTGACCGGCGTGACCGTGGGCGATCGCGTGATGGGCCGGTTCGCCGGAGGTGTCGGCCCCTTCGCCGTCGTCGACGAGCGCTACCTGGTCCCGGTGCCCGCCGCCTGGTCGGACGCCGAGGGCGCGGGTGCTCCGGTGGTCTACGTGACCGCGCTGTACGGCCTGATCGACGTGGCCGCCGTCCGGCCCGGCGAGCGCGTGCTGATCCACGCCGGTGCCGGTGGTGTCGGGATGGCGGCGATCCAGGTCGCGCAGTGGCTGGGCGCGGAGGTGTTCGCCACGGCCAGTGAGGCGAAGTGGCCGGTGCTGCGGGAGCTGGGGATCGCCGACGACCACATCGCGTCGTCGCGGACCCTCGACTTCGAGGAGCGGTTCCGGGCGGTCAGCGGCGATCACGGCATGGACGTGGTGCTGAACTCGCTGGCGGGTGAATTCACGGACGCGTCGTTGCGATTGCTGGCCGAGGGTGGCCGGTTCGCGGAAATGGGCAAGACCGACATCCGCACCGGGGTACCGGGCTACCGCGCCTTCGACATCGTGGAAGCCGGGCCGGAGCGCACGCAGGAGTTGCTGCGCCAGCTGCTGGCCCTGGTGGAGCAGGGCGCCGCCACCGCGCTGCCGGTCCGCACCTTCGACGTGCGGCGGGCGCCGGAGGCGATGCGGTGGATGAGCCAGGCCAAGCACGTCGGCAAGCTGGTGCTGACCATCCCGCAGGTGTGGGATCACGTCCGGCCGGTGGTGATCACCGGCGGGACGGGTGGTCTGGGCCGGCTGGTGGCCCGGCATCTGATCGAGCGGGGTTTCGGGCATCTGGTGCTGACCAGCCGGCGGGGCCCGGCGGCCGAGGGCATCAGCGAGCTGGTGGCCGACCTGGAGTCGGGCGGGGCGCGGGTCGAGGTCCGGGCCTGCGATTTGACCGACGCCGCGGCGACGGCGGCGCTGGTCGACGAGCTCGGGCCGCTCTCGGGGGTGGTGCACTCGGCCGGGGTGCTGGACGACGGCTTGGTGGAGTCGATGACCCCCGAACGGCTGGACCGGGTCCTGGCGGCCAAGGTCGACGCGGCGTTCCACCTGCACCGCGCGATCGGCGCCACGCCCTTGGTGGTGTTTTCCTCCATCGCCGGGGTGCTGGGGACGGCGGGCCAGGCGAACTACGCGGCCGGCAACGCGTTCCTGGACGCGCTGATGGACCAGCGGCGGGCTGAAGGATTGCCCGGGGTGTCGATCGCCTGGGGTGGCTGGGAGCCGACCGGTGGTATGACGGCGTCGCTGTCGGAGCAGGACGTCGCCCGGATGCGGCGCACCGGGTTCCCGCCCCTGAGCCACGCCGACGGCTTGGCCCTGTTCGACAAGGCGCTGGCTCTGGACGTGCCCGCGGTGGTCGCGACCGGCTTCGACGGCGCCGCGCTGCGGGCCCGGGCCGAGGTGCCGGCCATGCTGCGGACGTTGGCCGGTCCGGCGCGGCCGGTCCGCCGTTCGGCTGTCACTGCGCCGGGTGTGGGTGAGGGCGGCTTCGCTGTGGAGCTGGCCGGGCTGGCGCCGGTGCAGCAGCGGGAGCGGGTCTTGGCGTTGGTCGGTGCGCAGGCGGCGTTGGTGCTGGGGCACGCCGATGCGTCGGAAGTGAGTTCGGAGCGGGAGTTCCGGGAGCTGGGCTTCGACTCCTTGACGGCGGTGGAGTTGCGCAACCGGCTCAGCCAGGCCACCGGCCTGCGGCTGTCCTCGACGTTGGTGTTCGACCACCCGACCCCCGAGCAACTCGCCACGCACCTGCTGGAGCAGCTCGACCCGCAGGCCGCCGCGACCCCGGTCGTCACCGGGACCGTGGCGGCGGACGACGACCCGATCGTCATCGTCGGCATGGCCTGCCGCTTCCCCCACGGCATCACCACCCCCGAACAGCTTTGGGACGTCGTGGCCGAGGGCCGCGAGACCACCACGGCCTTCCCCGAGGATCGCGGCTGGGATCTGGAAACGCTGCTCGGTGGGGGCAACGGCAGCAGCGCCACCGGCTCCGGCGGCTTTCTCACCGACGTGGCCGGGTTCGACGCCGAGTTCTTCGGCATCGCCCCGCGCGAGGCGCTGGCCATGGATCCCCAGCAGCGGCACCTGCTGGAGACGACCTGGGAGGCGCTCGAGCGGTCCGGGATCGACCCGGCCGCGCTGCGCGGCAGCCCCGCCGGCGTCTTCATCGGCTCCTCGGCCAGCGGCTATTCCGCGTTGTCGGCCGGCTCGGCCGAAGCCGAGGGGCTGACTCTGACCGGCAACACGCCGAGTGTGATGTCCGGCCGGCTGGCCTACACGCTGGGCCTGGAGGGTCCGGCGGTCACGGTGGACACGGCGTGTTCGTCGTCGCTGGTCGCCCTGCACCTGGCCGCGCAGTCGCTGCGGCAGGGCGAGTGCTCGCTGGCCGTGGTCGGCGGTGCCACCATCCTCTCCGGGCCGTCGTTGTTCGTGGAGTTCTCCCGGCAGGGCGGTCTGGCCGTTGACGGCCGGTGCAAGGCGTACGCCGACGGGGCCGACGGTACCGGCTGGGCCGAGGGCGTCGGCATGCTGGTCGTGGAACGGCTTTCCGACGCGCGCCGCAACGGCCACGAGGTGCTGGCGGTCGTCCGCGGTTCCGCGGTGAACCAGGATGGTGCGTCGAATGGTTTGACGGCGCCGAACGGTCCTTCGCAGCAGCGGGTGATCCGGCAGGCTCTGGCGTCGGCTGGTTTGTCCACTTCGGACGTCGATGTGGTGGAGGGGCACGGGACGGGTACGAGGCTGGGTGATCCGATCGAGGCTCAGGCGCTGTTGGCGACGTATGGTCAGGAGCGGGAGACGCCGTTGTGGTTGGGTTCGGTGAAGTCGAACATCGGGCATACGCAGGCGGCGGCGGGTGTTGCGGGGATCATCAAGATGGTCATGGCGATGCGGCATGGTGTGCTGCCGCGGACGTTGCATGTGGATGAGCGGTCGTCGCATGTGGACTGGGAGTCGGGTGCGGTCAGCCTGCTGACCGAAACCCGGGATTGGCCGGGACTGGACCGCCCGCGTCGCGCGGCGGTGTCATCGTTCGGGATCAGCGGTACCAACGCCCACACCATCCTCGAAAGCGTTCCCGCCGTGACGCCGGCCGAGCCCGAACGCGAAACCACGCTCGTTCCCTGGCTGCTCTCGGCCAAGTCGCCGGACGCCCTGCAGGCCCAGGCCGCGGCTTTGCTGCAGCGAGCCGGTGATCAGGACAATGTGGACGTCGGCTGGTCGCTGGCGGCCACCCGGACGGCCTTCGAGCACCGTGCGGTGGTTTTGGCTCCCGACACCGAAACCGCGTTGTCTTCCCTGCGGGACGGGGATGTCCTGTCCGGGACCCGCGGTCGCGGCAAGCTGGCCGTCCTGTTTTCCGGCCAGGGCTCGCAGCGCGCGGGGATGGGGCGTGCGCTGTCCGCCCGGTACCCGGTGTTCGCGGCGGCCTTGGACGAGGTGCTGGCCGAGCTGGCCATCGAAAACCTGCGCGAGGTCATGTGGTCCGGGGAGGGCCTGGACCGGACCGAGTACACCCAGCCGGCGTTGTTCGCGGTCGAGGTGGCGTTGTACCGGTTGCTCGAGTCCTGGGGGGTCAAACCTGATTACCTGGCCGGGCACAGCATCGGGGAAATCACGGCGGCCCACGTGGCGGGCGTGTTCTCCCTGGCGGACGCCTGCTCGCTGGTGGCCGCTCGCGGCCGGTTGATGCAGGCGTTGCCCGCCGGCGGGGCGATGCTGGCGGTCCCGGCCACCGAGGCCGAGGCCCTCGCGTGGATCGACGGCACGGACCTGTCCATCGCGGCGGTCAACGGCCCCGAAGCCGTGGTGCTGGCCGGGCCCGCGGAGTCGATCGACGCCCTCCAAATCGAGCGCGCGAAGCGGCTGCCGGTGTCGCACGCGTTCCATTCGAGCTTGATGGAGCCGATGCTGGCGGAGTTCGCTCGGGCCCTGGACGGGATCACGTTCAACGAACCCACGATCCCCGTCGTGTCGAACGTGACCGGCGGGTTCAGTGATCAGGGGAGTATCGAGTACTGGGTCCGGCACGTCCGGGACACGGTTCGCTTCGCCGATGGGGTGAACACCCTGCACGGCGAGGGTGTCCGGACGTTCCTGGAGCTGGGTCCGGACACCACGCTGACCACCCACACCGCCACCCTGGACGGCGTCACCGGGATTCCGGCGTTGCGCAAGGACAGGCCCGAGGACGAGTGCGTCGTCCGGGCGTTGTCGCTGCTGTACATCCAGGGTGCCGCCATCGATTGGGACGCCTTCTTCGCGCCGCTCAAGCCGCGGCGGGTCGACCTGCCCACCTACCCCTTCCAGCACCGGGCGTTCTGGCCGACGCCGCGCCCGGCCCGCGCGGACGCGGCCGGCCTGGGCCTGACGGCCACCCACCACCCGCTGCTGGCCGCCTCCGCGGTGCGTGCCGACGGAGCCGACCTCGACGCGGTGCTGACCGGCAGCCTCTCGCTGCGCACCCACCCGTGGCTGGCCGAGCACGTGGTCAACGGGCAGGTGCTGTTCCCGGGCACCGGGTTCGTGGAGCTGGCCGTCCGGGCCGGCGACGAGGTCGGCTGCGGCACGCTGGACGAGCTGACCCTGCTCGCCCCGCTGGCGATCCCCGAGCGCGCCACCGTGCAGCTGCAGGTCTGGGTGACCGAGGCCGACGCGCAGGGGCGCCGTACGCTCGCCGTGCATTCCCGCACCGAGCAGGCCGGCTGGACCCAGCACGCCACCGGCGTCCTCGGCGCCACCCCCGCCGAGCCGGATCGCGCCGGCCTGGAGACGTGGCCGCCGCCGGGAACACCGGTCGACATCACCACCTGCTACGCCGAGCTGGCCGAGCTGGGCCTGACCTACGGGCCGCTGTTCCGGGGCCTCGAAGCCGTTTGGCGGGGCGGCCCGGACGAGTGGTTCGCCGAGGTCGCCCTGGACGACGAGGCCACCGGTTTCGGTCTGCACCCGGCCCTGCTGGACGCGGCCCTGCACGGCCTCCGCTATGCCGGTGACGGCGGCGGCGCCCGGGTGCCGTTCGCCTGGCGGGACGTGTCCCTGCACGCCGAGGGCGCCACCCGGCTGCGAGTCCGCCTGACCCGCGAGGGCGAGGACACGGTGGCGCTCACGGCCGTCGACCAGGACGGCGCGCCGGTGGTGACGGTGGGTGCGCTTTCGTTGCGGGCCATCGGCGCCGGGCCGCAGGCGGCCCGGGCCGGAGCGGAGCTGCTCCGCCTCGAGTGGACGCCGGTCTCGGCCACCAGCCGCACGGGCCTGTCGCGGATCGTGGTGCTGCGCGCGGACCCGTTCGGCCTGGCCGATCTGCTCCGCGGTACCGGTTTGGAGGTGGGGACCGCCGCCGAGCCGGTCGATCTGGCCCCCGCCACCGGGCCGGCCGATGTGCCGCGGGTGGTGCTGGTCACCGTTCCGGCTGCCGGCACCGATGACCCGGCCGCCGCCGCTCGCCGGGCCACGGGGGACGTGCTTGCCCTCGTGCAGGCGTGGCTCGCCGAGGAGGCCTGCACCGGTTCCCGGCTGGTGTTCGTCACCCGCGACAACGGGCCGGCCGAAGGCGCGGTCCGGGGGCTGATCCGCAGCGCCCGCACCGAGAACCCGGACCGGTTCGCCCTGCTGGAGCTCGCCGGCGAACCGGATGGCCCGTCGCTGCTCGAGGCACTCACCTGCGGTGAGGCGGAGACCCGGCTGACTGCCGGGACCGTCGAAACGCCGCGGCTGCGCCGGACCACCGGCGACGGCTCCGGGGCCTGCTCGGGAACCGTGCTGATCACCGGTGGCACCGGTGGCCTGGGCCGGGTGCTGACCGAGCATCTCCTGGATTCGGGGGCTGAGCGTGTGGTGCTGGCCAGCCGCCGGGGTATCGCGGTCTGGCTGTCCGAAGTGGATGGTCCGGTCGAGGTGCGGGTTTGTGACGTCAGCGATGCCGGGTCGGTGTCGGCGCTGGTCGACGCGGTAGCCGCCGAGTACGGCCTGGACTTGGTGATCCATGCGGCTGGTGTGCTGGCGGACGGTGTGGTGGGTTCGTTGACGCCGGAGTCGCTCGATACTGTGTTCGCTCCGAAGGTCGATGCTGCTTGGCACCTGCACCGTGCCTTGGAGGGGCATCCGGACGTCCGGTTGGTGCTGTTCTCCTCGGTGGCCGGCGTGCTCGGCACCGCCGGACAGGGCAATTACGCTGCGGCGAATTCGTTCCTGGATGCGTTGGCGGAGGTGCGGACGGCGGAGGGGCGTCCGACGTTGTCGGTGGCGTGGGGTCCGTGGGCGCTGGCCGATGGGCTGGTGGGTGAGCTGTCCGAGGCCGATCGGGACCGGATGGCCCGCGCCGGTGTGCCACCGCTGACCGAGGCACAGGGCCTGAGCCTGTTCGACGCGGCCATGGGCTCGACCGGCCGGGTGATCGCCACCGGACTCGATCTGCCCGCGCTGCGCGAACGGCCGGCCGTTCCCGGTGTGCTGCGTGACCTGGCCGGCGGCCCGCGCCGCCGGGTCTCCGCCCGCGCCTCGGTCTCCGGTTCCGGTGCTCTGGCGTCCCGCCTCGCCGGACGCCCACCCGCCGAGCAGGCCGACCTGGTCACCGAGGTCGTCCGGGGCCGGGTGGCCGCCGTGCTCGGCCACGCCACCGGGACGGTGTTCGACGCGGACAAGACGTTTCAGGAGCTGGGTTTCGATTCGCTGACTGCGGTGGAGTTGCGCAACGGTCTGGACGCGGTCACAGATTTGCGGTTGCCGACGACGTTGGTTTTCGATTATCCGACCATCGGCGCGTTGACGGGGTATCTGCTCGAACGGCTGGGCACTGGTGCCGGGCTGCCCGCGCCGGTGACCGCTGTGACGCGGCCGGTGGGTGAGGATCCGGTCGTGATCGTCGGGATGGGGTGTCGTTATCCCGGTGGGGTGGGTTCGCCGGAGGATTTGTGGCGGTTGGTGGCCGATGGGGTGGACGCGATCACGGAGTTCCCGTCCGGTCGTGGTTGGGACTTGGACTCGCTTTACGACCCGGACCCGGAGCACGCGGGCACTTCGTACACCAGGCGTGGTGGTTTCCTGCATGAGGCGGGGGAGTTCGACGCGGAGTTCTTCGGGATGTCTCCGCGTGAGGCGATGGCGACGGATGCGCAGCAGCGTCAGTTGCTGGAGACGTCGTGGGAGGCGTTGGAGCGGGCTGGTATCGACCCGGTTTCGTTGCGGGGCAGTGATACCGGTGTGTTTGCCGGGGTGATGTACAGCGATTACGGTAAGTTGTTGCAGGGCAGTGAGTTCGAGGCCTATCAGGGGATGGGCAGTGCTCCGAGCGTGCTGTCCGGCCGGGTGTCTTACACGTTGGGTCTGGAAGGGCCCGCGGTGAGTGTCGACACGGCGTGTTCGTCGTCCCTGGTGGCGTTGCACTGGGCGGTGCAGGCGCTGCGGGCCGGTGAATGCTCGCTGGCTTTGGCTGGTGGGGTGACGGTGATGGCGACGCCGAACACGTTCATCCAGTTTTCGCGGCAGCGGGGTCTGTCGGAGGATGGTCGGTGCAAGTCTTACGGTGAGGGCGCTGATGGTGTCGGCTGGTCCGAGGGTGCCGGGATGCTGGTCTTGGAGCGGTTGTCCGATGCCCGCCGCAACGGTCACGAGGTCTTGGCGATCATTCGCGGTTCCGCGGTGAATCAGGATGGTGCGTCGAACGGTTTGACGGCGCCGAATGGTCCTTCGCAGCAGCGGGTGATCCGGCAGGCGCTGGCGTCGGCCGGTTTGTCCACATGGGACATCGATGTGGTCGAGGGACACGGCACCGGGACCACGTTGGGCGACCCGATCGAAGCCCAGGCGCTGCTGGCGACCTACGGCCAGGACCGGGAGACTCCGTTGTGGCTGGGCTCGCTGAAGTCCAACATCGGGCACACCCAGGCGGCGGCCGGGGTCGCGGGCGTAATCAAGATGGTCATGGCCATGCGGCACGGCGTGCTCCCGCGGTCCCTGCACGCGGACTCACCGTCCTCACACGTGGACTGGGCCGCCGGTGCGGTGAACCTCCTGACCGAGGAGCGTGACTGGCCCGAAGCCGGACATCCGCGCCGGGCGGGCATCTCGTCGTTCGGGATCAGTGGAACGAACGCGCACACCATCATCGAGGCTCCCGAGCCTGCTCCGGCTGCGCCGGTGGCGGTCCGGGATGACGTGCTGGTGCCGTGGGTGCTGTCCGGCCGCACGCCGGAAGCCCTGGACGCCCAGGCCCGGACGTTGGCCGAGGGGATCGGCGACCAGGACACCGTGGACGTCGGCTGGTCGCTGGCCACCACGCGGACGGACTTCGAGCACCGGGCGGTGCTGCTGGCTTCCGATACCGAGGCGGCGTCGACTTCCCTGCGGAATGGGGATGTCCTGTCGGGCATTCGGGCCCGGGGCAAGCTGGCGGTTTTGTTCTCCGGGCAGGGCGCGCAGCGTGCGGGGATGGGCCGGGAGCTTCATGCCCGGTATCCGGTGTTCGCGGAGGCGCTGGACGAGGTGCTGGCCGAGCTGGGGATCGAGAATCTGCGCGAGGTGATGTGGTCCGGTGCCGGTTTGGACCGGACCGAGTACACGCAGCCGGCGTTGTTCGCGGTGGAGGTGGCGTTGTTCCGGCTGGTGGAGTCGTGGGGTGTCAAGCCGGACTTCGTAGCCGGACACAGTGTCGGGGAGATCACCGCGGCGTATGTGGCGGGTGTGTTGTCGCTGGCGGATGCGTGCTCTCTGGTGGTGGCTCGTGGCCGGTTGATGCAGGCACTGCCGGCAGGCGGCACGATGCTGGCGGTCAAGGCCACCGAGGAACAAGCGCGGCAGTGGACCGACGTATCCATCGCGGCGGTCAACGGACCGAACGCGGTGGTGCTGTCCGGCACCGAGGAGGCGATCGACGGCATCAAGGCGGACCGGGCGAAGCGGTTGCCGGTCAGTCACGCTTTCCACTCGAGCCTGATGGAACCGATGCTGGCGGAATTCGCCCGGGCCCTGGACGGCATCACGTTCCACGAACCCACACTTCCCGTCGTGTCCAACGTGACCGGCGAGTTCAGTGACCAGGGGAGCATCGAGTACTGGGTCCGGCACGTCCGCGACACTGTGCGGTTCGCCGATGGCCTGAACACGCTGCACGGGGAGGGCGTCCGGACGTTCCTGGAGCTCGGCCCGGACGCCACCCTCACCACCCACACGGCAAGCCTGGACGAGGTGACCGGGATTCCGGCCCTGCGCAAGGACAAACCCGAAAACGAAACCCTGCTTCGCGCCCTCGCCGGGCTCTACGTCCAAGGTGTCGGCGTCGACTGGGACGCCTTCTTCGCCCCGCTCGGGCCACGCCGGGCGACGCTGCCCACCTACCCCTTCCAGCACCGCACCTACTGGCCCGCCACCCGGGCGGTGGCCGGGAACGCGGCCGGCCTCGGCCAGGACGTCACCGGACACCCGCTGCTCGGCGCGATCCTCACCGTGGCCGGCTCCGAAGACGTGCTCCTCACCGGACGCCTGTCCCTGCACTCCCACCCGTGGCTGTCCGACCACGTGGTCGGCGACCGGGTGCTGTTCCCGGGCACCGGGTTCGTGGAGCTGGCGGTGCGGGCCGGGGACGAGGTGGGCTGCGGCCGCGTCGACGAGCTGACCCTGCTGGCCCCCCTGGTCCTCCCCGCCCGGGGCGCGGTCCAGGTGCAGGTCCGAGTCGGCGAGCCGGACGCCCAGGGCCGCCGCGCGCTCGGCGTGCACTCCCGCGCCGAGGGCGGCGACTGGACCCAGCACGCCACCGGCTCGGTCAGCGGCGACACGGCCGAGCCCGACACCACCGGCCTGACCACCTGGCCACCGCCGGGCGCGCAGCGGGCCGGCACCGAGGACTTCTACGCCGGTCTGGCCCGGCTCGGCCTGCACTACGGCCCGCGGTTCCAGGGCCTCACCGGCGTCTGGCAGGGCGGCGACGACGAGTGGTTCGCCGAGGTCGCCCTGGACGACGAGGCCACCGGTTTCGGTCTGCACCCGGCGTTGCTGGATTCGGCGTTGCACGCGATCGGTTTCACCGGTGTCGGGGGCGATGGTCGGGGTCCGGTGCTGCCGTTCGCTTGGCAGGACGTGAGTTTGCACGCCAGCGGTGCCACCGCGCTGCGGGTGCGTTTGCTGCGTAAGGCCGATGACAGCGTGACGTTGTCGGCGGTCGACCTGGCGGGTGCGCCGGTGCTCAGTGTCGGCGGTCTGACGCTACGGGCCGCCGAGACGTCGGTGGCCGCGATGGACGGTCTGTTCGAGGTGCGGTGGAGCCCGTCGGCCGGGACGGCGCGGACGGGGTTGTCCCGGGTGGCCGTGCTCGGTGCCGAGGACGTCGCCGCGGCCTTGCGCAACGCCGGCCTGGACGTCGTCACAGCGGACAACTTGGCTTCGCTGGCGGAACGGGAAGTCCCGCGGATCGTGCTGGCCCGGGCGCCCGAAGGCGCGGACGTGGTCGCCGGTGCGCACGCGGTGAGTCGTGGGGTGCTGGGCTTGGTGCGGCGGTGGCTGGCCGAGGAGGCGTTCGCCGGTTCGCGGCTGGTCGTGGTGACTCGTGGTGCGGATGTGGTGTCGGCGCCGGTGCTGGGTTTGGTGCGCAGTGCGCGTTCGGAGCATCCGGGCCGGTTCGGGTTGCTGGATCTCGATCCGGCGGCCGAGGTGGACGGTGCGTTGCTGGTCGATGCGCTGGCCGGCGGCGAGAGCGAACTGCGGCTGCGCGACGGCGCCGTGCTGACCGGCGGCCTGACCGCCGTGCGGCCGGGCCTGCCGGTGCCGGCGGACAGCGCGGGCTGGCGGCTCGGCATGGTCGCGCAGGGCAGCCTCGACGGCCTCGCGCTGGAACCCTGCGACGCGGCGGAAGCGGAGCTGACGGGCCGTCAAGTCCGGGTCGCGGTGCGCGCGGCCGGGCTCAACTTCCGGGACGTGCTCAACGCTTTGGGCATGTACCCGGGCGACGCCGGCCTGCTCGGAGCCGAGGCGATGGGCGTGGTCACCGAGATCGGGCCCGAGGCGGGCGACCTACGGGTCGGTGACCGCGTGATGGGCCGCATCGGCGGCGGCTTCGGCCCGTTCGCCGTCGTCGACGAGCGGTTCCTCGCCCCGGTGCCGGCCCGCTGGTCCGATGTGGACGCCGCCGGGGCTCCGGTGGCCTACCTGACCGCGCTGTACGGCCTTCAGGACATCGCCGGCCTCCGCGCCGGCGAGCGCGTGCTGATCCACGCCGGTGCCGGTGGTGTCGGGATGGCGGCGATCCAGGTCGCGCGGTGGCTGGGTGCGGAGGTGTTCGCGACCGCCAGTGAGCTGAAGTGGCCGGTGCTGCGGGAGTTCGGGGTCGCCGACGACCACATCGCGTCGTCGCGGACCCTCGACTTCGAGGAGCGGTTCCGGGCGGTCAGCGGTGGTCACGGCATGGACGTGGTGCTGAACTCACTGGCCGGGGAGTTCACCGACGCGTCGCTGCGGCTGCTCGCCGACGGCGGCCGGTTCGCCGAGATGGGCAAGACCGACATCCGCACCGATGTGCCCGGCTACCGCGCCTTCGACATCATCGACGCCGGGCCCGACCGCACGCAGGAACTGCTGCGCCGGCTCCTGACCCTCGTCGACGACGGGATCGTGCAGGCCTTGCCCGCCCGCACCTTCGACGTGCGGCGGGCGCCGGAGGCGATGCGGTGGATGAGCCAGGCCAAGCACGTCGGCAAGATCGTCTTCACCATCCCCCGGACGTGGGACCACGCCCGGCCGGTCGTGATCACCGGCGGGACGGGTGGTCTGGGCCGGCTGGTGGCCCGGCATCTGATCGAGCGAGGTTTCCGGCATCTGGTGCTGACCAGCCGGCGGGGCCCGGCGGCCGAGGGCATCAGCGAGCTGGTGGCCGACCTGGAGTCGGGCGGGGCGCGGGTCGAGGTCCGGGCCTGCGACCTCACCGACGCCACCGCGACGGCGGCGCTCATCGACGACCTGGCACCGCTGTCCGCGGTCGTGCACTCGGCCGGCGTGCTGGACGACGGCCTCGTGGAGTCGATGACCCCCGAACGGCTGGACCGGGTCCTGGCGGCCAAGGTCGACGCCGCCTGGAACCTGCACCGGGCCGTGCCGGACGTCCCGCTGGTGGTGTTCTCCTCCATCGCCGGGGTGCTCGGCACGGCGGGCCAATCCAACTACGCCGCCGGCAACACCTTCCTGGACGCGCTGATGGAGCAACGCCGGACCGAAGGCCGGCCCGGGCTGTCGATCGCCTGGGGAGGCTGGGAGCCCACCGGTGGCATGACCGCTTCACTGTCCGAACAGGACGTCGCCCGGATGCGGCGCACCGGGTTCCCGCCCCTGAGCCACGCCGATGGCCTGGCCCTGTTCGACGCCGCCATCGCCACGGACGCCGCGCACGTCGTGGCCACCGGCTTCGACGCCGCCGCGCTGCGGGCCCGGGCCGAGGTGCCCGCCATGCTGCGGACGTTGGCCGGTCCGGCACGGACGGTCCGCCGGTCGGCTGCCACTGCGCCCGGCGCGGGCGAGAATGGCTTCGCAGCGGAACTGGCGGTTTTGACGCCGGTGCAGCAGCGGGAGCGGGTACTGGCGTTGGTCGGTGCGCAGGCCGCGTTGGTGCTGGGCCACGCCGAGGCGTCGGAGGTCGGTTCCGAACGGGAGTTCCGCGAACTGGGCTTCGACTCGCTGACCGCGGTGGAGTTGCGCAACCGGCTCAGCCAGGCCACTGGCCTGCGGCTGTCCTCGACGTTGGTGTTCGACCACCCGACCCCCGAGCAACTCGCCACACACCTGCTGGAGCAGCTCGACCCGCAGGTCGAGGCGACCGCGGCGGTGCCGGGCACGATCGTGCACGACGACGACCCGATCGTCATCGTCGGCATGGCCTGCCGCTTCCCCCACGGCGTCCGCTCGCCCGAAGACCTCTGGCAGCTGGTCGCCTCCGGCGGCGACGCCATCGCCGAGTTCCCCGAGGATCGCGGCTGGGACCTGGCCACGCTGACCGGCGACGGCCCCGGCCACAGCGACACGCACCGCGGCGGTTTTCTCACCGAAGTGGCCGGGTTCGACGCCGAGTTCTTCGGCATCGCCCCGCGCGAGGCGCTGGCCATGGATCCCCAGCAGCGCCAGTTGCTGGAGACCGCCTGGGAGGCACTGGAACGGTCCGGGATCGACCCGGCCACGCTGCGCGGCAGCCCCGCCGGCGTCTTCATCGGCGCGTCCTCCAGCGGGTACTCCGCGTTGTCGGCCGGTTCAGCCGAGGCTGAAGGCCTGACTCTGACCGGCAACACGCCGAGTGTGATGTCCGGCCGGCTGGCCTACACGCTGGGCCTGGAGGGTCCGGCGGTCACGGTGGACACGGCGTGCTCGTCGTCGCTGGTCGCGCTGCACTGGGCGGCCCAGGCACTGCGCAGCGGCGAGTGCTCGCTCGCGCTCACCGGCGGTGCCACCATCCTGTCCAGCCCCTCGTTGTTCGTGGAGTTCTCCCGGCAGGGCGGTCTGGCCGTCGACGGCCGGTGCAAGGCGTACGCCGACGGGGCCGACGGTACCGGCTGGGCCGAGGGCGTCGGCATGCTGGTCGTGGAACGGCTTTCCGACGCGCGCCGCAACGGCCACGAGGTGCTGGCGGTCGTCCGCGGTTCCGCGGTGAACCAGGATGGTGCCTCGAATGGTCTGACGGCGCCGAACGGTCCTTCGCAGCAGCGGGTGATCCGGCAGGCTCTGGCGTCGGCTGGTTTGTCCACTTCGGACGTCGATGTGGTGGAGGGGCACGGGACGGGTACGAGGCTGGGTGATCCGATCGAGGCTCAGGCGCTGTTGGCGACGTATGGTCAGGAGCGGGAGACGCCGTTGTGGTTGGGTTCGGTGAAGTCGAACATCGGGCATACGCAGGCGGCGGCGGGTGTTGCGGGGATCATCAAGATGGTCATGGCGATGCGGCATGGTGTGCTGCCGCGGACGTTGCATGTGGATGAGCGGTCGTCGCATGTGGACTGGGAGTCGGGTGCGGTCAGCCTGCTGACCGAGACCCGGGATTGGCCGGGACTGGACCGCCCGCGTCGCGCGGCGGTGTCGTCGTTCGGGATCAGCGGTACCAACGCCCACACCATCCTCGAGCAGCCGGCCGAGCCTGCTCCGGTCGTCGAAGCCAGTACGGAAGATGTGCTGGTGCCGTGGGTGCTGTCGGCCAAGTCCCCGGACGCCCTGACGGCGCAGGCCGCGGCCTTGCCTGAGCGGGCCGTCGGCGAGGCGGCGGTGGACGTGGCCTGGTCGCTGGCCAGGACACGCTCCGCCTTCGAGCACCGTGCGGTGGTGCTGGCCGCCGACACCGAGACCGCGCTGACTTCCCTGCGGAACGGGGAGGTTCTGTCGGGCACTCGGGTGCGGGGCAAGCTGGCGGTTTTGTTCTCGGGTCAGGGTGCGCAGCGGGCGGGGATGGGCCGTGAGTTGTACGTCCGGTATCCGGTGTTCGCGGAGGCGCTGGACGAGGTGCTGGCCGAGCTGGAGATCGAGAATCTGCGTGAAGTGATGTGGTTCGGGGACGGCCTGGATCGGACCGAGTACACGCAGCCGGCGTTGTTCGCGGTGGAGGTGGCGTTGTTCCGGCTGGTGGAGTCGTGGGGTGTCAAGCCGGACTTCGTAGCCGGACACAGTGTCGGGGAGATCACCGCGGCGTATGTGGCGGGTGTGTTGTCGTTGGCGGATGCGTGTTCCCTGGTGGCGGCTCGTGGCCGGTTGATGCAGGCACTGCCCGCGGGTGGGGCGATGCTGGCGGTCCGGGCGACCGAGGAGCAGGCGCGGCAATGGACTGAGGTGTCGATTGCGGCGGTCAACAGCCCGAACGCGGTCGTGTTGTCGGGCAGCGAGGAGGCGATCGACGGGATCAGGGCGGACCGCGCGAAGCGGTTGCCGGTCAGCCACGCGTTCCACTCCAGCCTGATGGAGCCGATGCTGGCCGAGTTCGCCCGGGCTCTCGACGGGATCACGTTCCACGAACCCACACTTCCCGTCGTGTCCAACGTGACCGGCGGGTTCAGGGACCAGGGCAGTATCGAGTACTGGGTCCGGCACGTCCGCGACACCGTCCGCTTCGCCGATGGCCTGAACACCCTGCACGGGGAAGGCGTCCGGACGTTCCTGGAGCTGGGTCCCGACGCCACCCTGACCACCCACGTGGCCGAGCTGGCCGGGGTCACCGGGATTCCGGCGTTGCGCAAGGACAAGCCCGAGGGCGAGTGCGTCGTCCGGGCGTTGTCGCTGCTGTACATCCAGGGTGCCGCCATCGATTGGGACGCCTTCTTCGCGCCGCTCAAGCCGCGGCGGGTCGACCTGCCCACCTACCCCTTCCAGCACCAGGTGTTCTGGCCGAAGCCGCGGGCCAACGCCGGGGACGCGACCGGGTTCGGCCTGGCCGCGACCGGGCACCCGCTGCTGAGTGCCGCGGTCGCCATGGCCGACGCCTCCGGGGTGGTGCTCACCGGCTCCCTGTCCCTGCGCACGCACCCGTGGCTGGCCGAGCACGTCGTCAACGGGCAGGTGCTGTTCCCGGGCACCGGGTTCGTCGAGCTGGCCATCCGGGCCGGCGACGAGGCCGGCTGCGCCCGGCTGGCCGACTTGACCCTGCTCGCGCCGCTGGCCCTGCCGGCCCGCGAGCCGGTCCAGATCCAGGTGCGGGTGGCGGCCGAACAGGCCGACGGCACCCGCGGCCTCATGATCTACTCCCGGTCCGGCTCCGGCCACGACTGGATCCAGCACGCCACCGGCACCCTCCGGCCCGGCGCCGCCGCGACCGGGAGCACCGGCCTGGAAACCTGGCCCCCGGCGGCGACCCCGGTCGACATCGAGACCTTCTACGCCGAACTCGAAGCGCTCGGCCTGGCCTACGGACCCCGGTTCCGCGGTGTCGAGTCGGTCTGGAAGGGCGCCGGGAACGAGTGGTTCGCCGAGGTCGCCCTGGACGCGGAGACCGACGGCTTCGGGGTGCACCCGGCCTTGCTGGACGCCGCCCTGCACGGCATCCGCTACCTGCGTTCCGGGGAGCCCGGCGGCGCGGTCGTGCCGTTCGCCTGGCACGACGTCGAGCTGCACGCCACCGGAGCCACCCGGCTGCGGGTCCGGCTGACCCGCTCGGGCGAGGACACCATCGCCCTCGCCGCCACCGATCACGACGGCGTGCCGGTGGTGACCGTGGGCTCGCTGACCCTGCGCTCGGCCGGCACCGCGCCGGTCGCCGTGCGCCGCGAGGGCCTGTTCGACGTCGACTGGACCCCGGCCACCGCCACCTCCCGGACCGGCCTGTCCCGCATCGCGGTCGTCGGCGCCGAGGACCTCGCCGGCCTCCTGCTCGGCGCCGGGCTGCCCGTGCAGACCGCGTCCGACCTGGCCGCGCTGGCCGCCACGGACGTGCCCCGCGTCGTCCTGGCCGAGGTCGCGCCGCCGGCGGGTGACGTGCCGTCCGGCGTGCACACCCTCACCGCCGAGGTGCTGGACCTGGTCCAGCGCTGGCTGGCCGAGGAGGCCTTCGCCGGCTCACGGCTCGTGCTGCTGACCCGCCATGCCGGCGTGCGGACCGCTCCTGCCCGCGGCCTGGTCCGCAGTGCACTCGCCGAAAACCCCGGCCGGTTCGCCCTGCTCGACCTGGCCGGCACACCGGACGCGGCCCTCCTGATCGAAGCCCTGACCTGCGGCGAGCCCGAGGTTCGCGTGACCGGCGACGCCGTGCTGGCTCCCCGGCTGCACCGGGCCACCGCGGCCGGCTCCGGGACCTGCTCCGGGACCGTGCTGATCACCGGTGGCACCGGTGGGGTCGGCCGGGTGCTGACCAAGCATCTCCTGGATTCGGGGGCCGAGCGTGTGGTGCTGGCCAGCCGCCGGGGCACCGCGGCGTGGCTGTCCGAAGTGGATGGTCCGGTCGAGGTGCGTACCTGTGACGTCAGCGATGCCGGGTCGGTGTCGGCGCTGGTCGACGCGGTAGCCGCCGAGTACGGCCTGGACTTGGTGATCCACGCGGCCGGTGTGCTGGCGGACGGTGTGGTGGGTTCGCTGACGCCGGAGTCGCTCGATACCGTGCTCGCTCCGAAGGTCGACGCCGCCTGGCACCTGCACCGCGCTCTCGAGCAGCACCCGGACGTCCGGTTGGTGCTGTTCTCCTCGGTGGCCGGCGTGCTCGGCACCGCCGGACAGGGCAATTACGCTGCCGCGAACTCGTTCCTGGACGCGTTGGCGGAGGTCCGGACGGCGGAGGGGCGTCCGACGTTGTCGGTGGCGTGGGGGCCCTGGGCGCTGGCCGACGGCCTGGTGGGTGAGCTGTCCGAGGCCGATCGGGACCGGATGGCCCGCGCCGGTGTGCCACCGCTGCCCGCCGACCGGGCGCTGGCCCTGCTGGACGCGGCCCTGACCGTCGACGGCCGGATCGTGGCGACCGGACTGGACGTGGCCGCGCTGCGCGAGCGGGCGGTGCTGCCCGGCGTCCTGCGGGACGTCGCCGGCAGCGTCCGTCGCCGGGTCTCCCGCGCCGACGCGCCCGCCGCGGCCGACCTGACCCGGCGCTTGGCCGCGCTGACCCCGGCCGAGCAGGCCGAGGCCGTGGCCGAGGTGATCGGCGGCCGGATCGCGGCCGTGCTCGGCCACGCCACCGGGACGGTGTTCGATGCGGACAAGACGTTCCAGGAGCTGGGTTTCGATTCGCTGACCGCGGTGGAGTTGCGCAACGGCCTGGACGCGGCTACGGACTTGCGCCTGCCGACCACTCTGGTCTTCGACTATCCGACCATCGGCGCGTTGACCGGCTATCTGCTCGAACGCCTGGGTTCCGGTGCCGGGCAGTCCGGGCAGGTGACCGCCGTGACGCGGCCGGTGAGCGACGATCCGATCGTGATCGTCGGCATGGGGTGCCGCTATCCCGGCGGGGTCAGTTCGCCGGAAGATCTGTGGCGGTTGGTGGCCGATGGGGTGGACGCGATCACGGAGTTCCCGTCCGGTCGTGGTTGGGACTTGGACTCGCTTTACGACCCGGACCCGGAGCACGCGGGCACTTCGTACACCAGGCGTGGTGGTTTCCTGCATGAGGCGGGGGAGTTCGACGCCGAGTTCTTCGGAATGTCCCCGCGTGAGGCGATGGCGACGGATGCGCAGCAGCGCCAGCTGCTGGAAACCTCGTGGGAGGCGTTGGAGCGGGCCGGTATCAACCCGGTTTCGCTGCGGGGCAGTGATACCGGTGTGTTCGCCGGGGTGATGTACAGCGACTACGGCAAGTTGTTGCAGGGCAGTGAGTTCGAGGCCTATCAGGGGATGGGCAGTGCTCCGAGCGTGCTGTCCGGCCGCGTCTCCTACACGTTGGGTCTGGAAGGCCCGGCGGTGAGCGTCGACACCGCGTGTTCGTCGTCGCTGGTCGCCCTGCACTGGGCCGTCCAGGCGCTGCGGGCGGGGGAGTGCTCGCTGGCTTTGGCTGGTGGGGTGACGGTGATGGCGACGCCGAACACGTTCATCCAGTTTTCGCGGCAGCGGGGTCTGTCGGAGGATGGTCGGTGCAAGTCTTACGGTGACGGCGCTGATGGTGTCGGCTGGTCCGAGGGTGCCGGGATGCTGGTCTTGGAGCGCCTCTCCGACGCGCGCCGCAACGGTCACGAGGTCTTGGCGATCATTCGCGGTTCCGCGGTGAATCAGGATGGTGCGTCGAACGGTTTGACGGCGCCGAATGGTCCTTCGCAGCAGCGGGTGATCCGGCAGGCGCTGGCGTCGGCCGGTTTGTCCACATGGGACATCGATGTGGTCGAGGGACACGGCACCGGGACCACGTTGGGCGACCCGATCGAAGCCCAGGCGCTGCTGGCGACCTACGGCCAGGACCGGGAGACTCCGTTGTGGCTGGGCTCGCTGAAGTCGAACATCGGGCACACCCAGGCGGCGGCCGGGGTCGCGGGCATCATCAAGATGGTCATGGCCATGCGGCACGGCGTGCTGCCGCGGTCCCTGCACTCGGGTGACCCGTCCTCGCACGTCGACTGGGAATCGGGGGCGGTCTCGCTCCTCAGCGAAAGCCGGGGCTGGCCCGAGGCGCACCGCCCCCGCCGCGCCGCCGTCTCGTCGTTCGGCATCAGCGGGACGAACGCGCACACCGTCATCGAGGCTCCCGAGCCTGCTCCGGCCGCGCCGGTGGTCGTCCGGGACGACGTGCTGGTGCCGTGGGTCCTCTCCGCTCGCACGCCGGAAGCCCTGCGTGACCAGGCCCGGACGTTGGCGGAAGGGATCGGCGACCAGGACAGCGTGGATATCGGCGGGTCCCTGGCCACCAGCCGGGCCGCTTTCGAGCACCGGGCTGTGGTGCTGGCCGAGGCCCACGCCGTGGACAGCTTGCGGTCCTGGGCGGCCGAAGGCGTGCACGCCAACGTGATCAGCGGTGCGCGGGTCCGGGGCAAGCTGGCGGTTTTGTTCTCGGGTCAGGGTGCGCAGCGGGCGGGGATGGGCCGTGAGTTGTACGTCCGGTATCCGGTGTTCGCGGAGGCGCTGGACGAGGTGCTGGCCGAGCTGGGGATCGAGAATCTGCGTGAAGTGATGTGGTCCGGGGACGGCCTGGATCGGACGGAATACACGCAGCCGGCGTTGTTCGCGGTGGAGGTGGCGTTGTTCCGGCTGGTGGAGTCGTGGGGTGTCAAGCCGGACTTCGTTGCTGGGCACAGTGTCGGGGAGATCACCGCGGCGTATGTGGCGGGTGTGTTGTCGTTGGCGGATGCGTGTTCCCTGGTGGTGGCTCGTGGCCGGTTGATGCAGGCACTGCCCGCGGGTGGGGCGATGCTGGCGGTCCGGGCGACCGAGGAAGAGGCGCGGCTGTGGACTGAGGTGTCGATTGCGGCGGTTAATGGGCCGAATGCGGTGGTGTTGTCGGGCAGCGAGGAGGCGATCGACGGGATCAGGGCGGACCGCGCGAAGCGGCTGCCGGTGTCGCACGCGTTCCATTCCAGCCTGATGGAACCGATGCTGGCGGAGTTCGCTCGGGCCCTGGACGGGATCACGTTCCACGAGCCCGCGATCCCCGTCGTGTCCAACGTGACCGGCGGGTTCAGCGATCAGGGGACTATCGAGTACTGGGTCCGGCACGTCCGGGACACGGTTCGCTTCGCCGATGGGGTGAACACCCTGCACGGGGAAGGCGTCCGGACGTTCCTGGAGCTGGGTCCCGACGCCACCCTCACCACCCACGTGGCGGAGCTGGACGAGGTGACCGGGATTCCGGCCCTGCGCAAGGACAAACCCGAAAACGAAACCCTGCTCCGCGCCCTCGCCGGGCTCTACGTCCAAGGTGTCGGCGTCGACTGGGACGCCTTCTTCGCCCCGCTCGGGCCGCGCCGGGCGACGCTGCCCACCTACCCCTTCCAGCACCAGACCTACTGGCCGATCCCGAAGGCGGCGGCCGCCCAGGCCGATCCGGTGGACGCCGAGTTCTGGGCCGCGGTGGAACGCGAGGACAGCCGGACCCTGGCCGGCGAACTGGGCCTCGACGGCGCCTCGCTGGACACCGTCCTGCCGGCCCTCGCCTCGTGGCGTACCCGCTCGCGCGAACAAAGCGTGGTCGACCCCTGGCGCTACCGGATCACCTGGGCCCCGCTGCCCGAGCCGGACGAGGTGCGGCCGGGTACCTGGCTGCTCGTCGAGCCCGGCGACCGGACGCACCAGGAGTGGGCCGACCACGTCGAGAACGCCCTGACCGGTCAGGGCCTGATCGTCCTGAGGTCCACAGTGGACCGGATGCCGGTGGACGAGCCGATCGCCGGGGTGCTGTCCCTGCTCGGCATCGCCGAACACGCCTGCGCCGGATTCGGCTCGGTGCCCTCCGGGCTGGCCGGCACGGCCGAGCTGCTCAAGGCACTGGCCGGTCGGGGGATCACCGCGCCGGTGTGGTGCGCCACCTCGGGCGCGGTCGGCGTCGAGGACGGCGAGCCGGTGCCCCACCCCCTCCAGGCGACGATCTGGGGCCTCGGGCGCGGCGCCGCGCTCGAGTACCCGCGGCAGTGGGGCGGCCTCGTCGACCTGCCGGCCGAGCTGGACGAGCGGGCCGCCCGCAGGCTGGCCGCGACCCTGTCCGGGGCCGGCGGCGAAGACCAGGTCGCGATCCGCGAGTCCGGCAGCTACGCCCGCCGGATGGTCCGCGCCCGCCGCACCCCGGGTAGCGCCCGTCGCCAGTGGCGGCCGCGCGGCACCGTGCTGATCACCGGCGGCACCGGCGGCCTCGGGGCCACCATCGCCCGCTGGGCCGCGAAGAACGGCGCCGAACACCTGGTCCTGGCCAGCCGCCGGGGCCCGGCCGCCCCGGGCGCGGCCGACCTGCGCGAGGAACTGGCCGCGCACGGCGCCCAGGTCACCGTGGCCGCCTGCGACGTCGCCGACAAGGAGCAGCTGGCCGCGCTGCTGGCCGAAATCGGCGGCCCGCACCCGCTGCGGGCGGTGTTCCACGCCACCGGCGTGGCCGACCACCAGCCCATCGCCGAACTCGGCACAGACAGCCTCGACACCACGCTGCGGGCCAAGGTCACCTCGGCCCGGCACCTGGCCGAGCTGACCCGCGACGCCGAGCTGGACGCCTTCGTGCTGTTCTCCTCGATCGCCGCGGTCTGGGGCAGCCACAGCCAGCCCGGCTACTGCGCCGCCAACACCTACCTGGACGCGCTGGCCCAGTCCCGCCGCGCCGACGGCCTCCCGGCCACCTCGGTGTCCTGGGGCGCCTGGGCCGAAGCGGGGATGCTGGCCGGTTCGGCCGACCTGGACGTCCTCCGAAGCATGGGTGTCACCCCGATGCGCCCCGCGTACGCCGTGGCCGCGCTGCAGCAGGCCCTGGACGACGACGAGACACTGCTGACCGTGGCCGACGTGGACTGGGCCACCTTCGCGCCCCGGTTCACCGTGCAGCGGCCCAGCCCGCTGCTGGGCGACCTGCCCGAGGTGCGGACCGCGCTGGCCACCGCGGGCGCGGCCGAACCCGCCGCGGACCGCGTCGCCGAACTGCGCGGACGCCTGGCCGGTGCGCCCGCCGCCGAGCGCGAGCGCGAACTGGTCAAGCTGGTCCGCGCCGCGGCGGCCCGCGTCCTCGGCCACGCCGGACCGGCGGCCATCCCGCCCGACCGGCCGTTCTCCGAACTGGGCTTCGACTCGCTCACCGCGGTCGAGCTGCGCAAGGGACTGGTCGGCGCGACCGGCCTGGCCCTGCCGGCCTCCCTGGTCTTCGACCGGCCCAGCCCGGCGGTCCTGGCCCGGTTCCTGCTGGCAGAACTGTTCCCCGCGGGCGGTCCGGCCGGGGACGGCGGCGCCGAGACGGCGCGGTACCAGGAGCTGCTGGCGGCGATCCCGCCGGCCCGGCTCCGCCGTTCCGGCCTGCTGGACATGCTGACCCGGCTGGCCGAGGACGGCGAGGGGACCGACGAAAACGGCGACGCCCGCCCGGATGGCGGCAGCTCGCTGGACGAGATGGACGGCGAAAGCCTGCTGCGGCTGGTGCGCGACAGCGCCCAGATCAACTGACCGCGATCGGGAGCGAGACGATGACCAACTCGGAGAGCCAGTACATCGAGGCGCTGCGGTCCTCGCTGAAGGAAAACGAGAGGCTGCGCCGGCAGAACGAAGAGCTGCTCGCGGCCTCCGCCGACGAGCCGATCGCGGTGGTCGGCATCGGCTGCCGCTACCCCGGCGGGGTCGGCACACCCGAAGAGTTCTGGTCAGTGCTGGCCGAGGGCCGGGACGTGATCGCCGGGTTCCCGGCCGACCGCGGCTGGGACCTGGCCGCGCTCGGCGCGGGCGCCAGCGCCACCGACGGCGGCGGTTTCCTCGACGGCCTCGGCGAGTTCGACGCCGGCTTCTTCCGGATTTCGCCGCGCGAAGCGGTCACCATGGACCCGCAGCAGCGGGTGCTGCTGGAGACCACCTGGGAGGCGATCGAACGCGCCGGGCTGGACCCCGCCACGCTCAAGGACAGCCGGACCGGCGTGTTCGTCGGCACCACCGGCCAGGACTACGCCAACCTGGTCATCGCCGGACGCGCCGACCAGCGCGTGCTGGCCAGCACCGGCACCGCCGCCAGCGTGCTCTCCGGCCGGCTGTCCTACGCGCTCGGCCTGGCCGGCCCCGCGCTGACCGTGGACACCGCCTGCTCCTCCTCGCTGGTCGCGCTGCACCTGGCCGCCACCGCGCTGCGCAACGACGAATGCTCGCTGGCCCTGGCCGGCGGCGTCACCGCGCTCTGCACGCCCAACCCGTTCATCGAGTTCACCCAGCAGGGCGGGCTGTCGGCGGACGGCCGCTGCAAGGCCTACGCCGAGACCGCGGACGGCACCGGCTGGTCGGAAGGCGCCGGCGTGCTGGTGCTGGAGCGGCTGTCCGACGCCCGCCGCCACGGCCACCCGGTGCTGGCCCTGCTGCGCGGCAGCGCGATCAACTCCGACGGCGCGTCCAACGGGCTCACCGCCCCCAACGGACCGGCCCAGCAACGGGTCATCCGCCAGGCGCTGGCCGCGTCCGGACTGTCCACATCGGACGTCGATGTCGTCGAGGGGCACGGCACCGGGACCACGCTGGGCGACCCGATCGAAGCCCAGGCGGTGCTCGCCACCTACGGCCAGGACCGGGAGACCCCGCTGTGGCTGGGCTCGGTCAAGTCGAACTTCGGTCACACGCAGGCCGCCGCCGGGGTGGCCGGCGTGATCAAGGTCGTGCTGGCGATGCGGGAGAACCTGCTGCCGCGCAGCCTGCACGCCGAGCAGCCGTCGTCCCACGTGGACTGGAGCACGGGATCGGTCGCGCTGCTCACCGAGGCCACGCCGTGGCCGCGCACCGGGAAGCCACGCCGGGCCGGGGTGTCCTCGTTCGGGATGAGCGGCACCAACGCCCACCTGATCGTCGAGGAAGCCCCGCCCGCACCGGCCGAGCCGGAGCCGGCCGCGGCCGGTGAGCCGGTCGCCGTGCCCTGGCTGCTGTCCGGCCGCACGGATGCCGCCCTGCGTGACCAGGCCGCCGCGCTCGAGCACGCGTCGGCCACCCGCGAGGCCGATCCGGCCGACGTGGCGTTCTCGCTGGCCACCACCCGCACCACCCTGGACTGCCGGGCGGTCGTCGTCGGCACCACCCCGGACGAGCTGCTGGCCGGCGTGCGCTCGGTGCGCGAGGGCACGGCGGCCGCGGGCGTGGTGCTCGGCCGGCCCGGCAGCGGCGGCGGGCGCGGCGTGGTGTTCGTGTTCCCCGGCCAGGGCTCGCAGTGGGCGGGCATGGGCGCGGAACTGCTGACGCAATCACCGGTCTTCGCCCGCCGGATCGCCGAGTGCGAGGCGGCCCTGCGGCCGTTCACCGAGTTCTCCGTCACCGAAGTCCTGCGGGGCGGCCCGGCGGCCTTGGACCGGGTCGAGGTGGTCCAGCCGGTGCTGTGGGCCGTGCTGGTTTCGCTCGCCGAGGTCTGGCGCGCGCACGGCGTGCAGCCGGCCGCCGTGGTCGGTCACTCGCAGGGCGAGATCGCCGCCGCCTGCGTCGCCGGCGCCCTGTCCCTCGAGGACGGTGCCCGGGTCGTCGCGTTGCGCAGCAAGGCGATCGCCGAGCACCTGGCCGGGTACGGCGGCATGGTCTCGGTCACCGCGTCCGAGGCCGACGTCGAGGCCCGCCTGGACCGCTGGTCCGGCCGGGTGTCCGTGGCCGCCGTCAACGGGCCCGGCAGCGTCGTGGTCTCCGGCGACGTGGACGCGCTGGAGGAGTTCGTGGCCGCCTGCGCCGAGGACGGCCTGCGGGCCAAGACCGTGCCGGTGGACTACGCCTCCCACTCCGTCCACGTCGAAAAGATCCACCAGGAGCTGCTGTCCACGTTGGCCGTGGTCTCCCCGCGCACACCGGAGATCCCGTTCCTGTCCACGCTGACCGGCCGGTGGGTGGAGCCCGGCACGCTGGACGCCGCCTACTGGTACGGCAACCTGCGTCACCCGGTCCGGCTGGAACCGGCCGTGCGCGAGCTGCTGACGCACGGCAACGACGTGTTCGTCGAGGTCAGCCCGCACCCCGTGCTGGCCATGAGCATCCAGGACACCATCGAGGCCGCCGGCGCCGACGCCGGCGTGCTCGGCACCCTGCGCCGGGACGACGGCGGCCGCACCCGGCTGCTCACCTCACTGGCCGAGGCCCACGTCCGCGGCGTGCCGGTGGACTGGGCCGCGTGCTGCGCGACCGGCCGCCGCATCGACCTGCCCACCTACGCCTTCCAGCGGCAGCGCTACTGGATCGAACCCGGCGACCGCATCGCCGACGCCGCCGACCTCGGGCTGAGCCCGGCCGCGCACCCGTTGCTGGGGGCCGGCCTCGAGCTGGCCGGCTCCGGCGGCACGGTGCTCACCGGGCGGCTGTCCGCGGCCACGCGGCCCTGGCTGGCCGAGCACCGCGTGCTCGGCACGATCACCGTGCCCGACGCCGTGTTCCTGGAGTGGGCCGGGCAGGCCGGCGACCGGGCCGGCTGCGGCACCGTCACCCACCTCACCGTCACCCGGCCGCTGGTCCTGGCCGAGGACGAGGCGGTCCAGGTCCAGGTCACCCTGGGCGCACCCGGCGAGGACGGGACGCGCCCGGTCACCGTGCACAGCCGCCCCGGCGACGGCGAAGACTGGCGGGAGCACGCCACCGGCACCCTGGCCGCTCACCGCCCGCTGCCCGGGGCACCGGCCGAGTGGCCGCCCGCCCAGGCCACCGAACTCGACGTCGAGGAGCTCTACCAGGCACTGGACCGGAGCGGGCTGCAGCACGGCCCCGGCTTCGCCGCGCTCACCGCGGCCTGGCGCACCGGCACCGGGCTGTGCGCGGAACTCACCCTGCCCGCCGAGTCCGCGAAGGTCACCGGCTACGCCCTGCACCCGGCGCTGACCCAGGCCGCCGCCGCACTGGGACTGGCCGGGCTCGCCCCCGCCGACGGCCCGGTGCTGCCGGCCCGCTGGCAGGGGGTGTCGGTGTACGCCGAGGGCGCGACCGCGCTGCGGTTGCACGTCACCCCGGCGGGCCCGGACGCCGTCTCGCTGCTCGCCCTGGACGCCACCGGCGCTCCGGTGGCCAGCGTGGATTCCGTGTCGTGGCAGGCGTTCCCGGCCGAGTGGTTCGCCCCGGCCGGGCACGGGCACCGGGACGCGCTGTTCACCGTCGACTGGGTCGAACCGGCGTTGCCCGGCGGTGCGCCGGACACCGAGGGCTGGGTCGTGCTCGGGGACGAGCCGCTCGGTGGCATCCCGGCCCGCGCCGGCGGGGTGGCCGGCCTGGACCGGGAGCAGCCGCCCGCGGTGGTGCTGCTGCCGATCGGCTGCGAGACCACGGACGGCGGGCTGGCGGCGTCGGCGCGCCACGCCGTTTCCCGGGCGCTGCGCGAGGTCCGCGCCTGGCTGGCCGCCGGGTACCCGGACGGCTCCCGGCTGGTGCTGCTCACCCGCGGGGCCATCGGCACCCGGCCCGGCGAACCGCTCGACGGCCTGGCCGGCGCCGGGATCTGGGGCCTGTTGCGCTCGGCCCAGACCGAAAACCCCGGCCAGTTCACCCTGATCGACACCGACGGCGAACCCGGCCCGGGTGTGCTGGCCGCCGCCCTGCGGTCGGGCGAACCGCAGCTCGCGGTGCGCGAGGGCGTCGTACGGGTGCCGCGGCTGGCGAGGCCCGAAGCGGCCGGGCGGCCCGGCTGGACCTGGAGCGGCACCGGCACCGTGCTGATCACCGGCGGCACCGGCACCCTGGGCGGCGCGCTGGCCCGGCACCTGGTCACCGAGCACGGGGTGCGGCACCTGCTGCTGACGAGCCGCCGCGGCCCGGACGCCCCCGGCGCCGAGCAGACCCGTGTGGAGCTGGCCGGGCTGGGTGCCGAAGTCACCGTGGCCGCGTGCGACGCCGCCGACCGCGACCAGCTGGCCGCCCTGCTGGCCGCCATCCCGGCGGAGCACCCGCTGCGCGGGGTGGTGCACCTGGCCGGTGTGCTGGACGACGGCGTGCTCACCGGCCTCACCGAGGACCGGCTCGCCGCCGTGCTGCGGCCCAAGGTGGCCGCCGCGGTCAACCTGCACGAGCTGACCCGGGACGTGGAGCTGGACGCCTTCCTGCTGTTCTCCGGCTTCGCCGGCATCCTCGGCAACGGTGGGCAGGCCGCCTACGCCGCGGCCAACACCTTCCTGGACGCACTGGCCCAGCACCGGCGCGCGCTCGGCCTGCCCGGCACGGCGCTGGCTTGGAGCCTGTGGGAGCAGCGCAGCGGCATGACCGGAGCGCTGGACGAGGCCGACCTCGCCCGGCTGCGCCGCGAGGGCATCGTGCCGATCGGCACCGAGACCGGGATGGACCTGCTGGACGCCGCGGCCGGGCTGGCCGGGCCGCTGCTGGTGCCTGCGCCGCTGAACCTGCGCACGATGGCCGGCCGCGCGGTGCCGCCATTGCTGCGCGACCTGGTCCCGGCCGGCCGCCGCGCCGCCGGCAACGCCGTGGGTGCGAGCGACGGCCCGGGCTTGGCCAGGCGGCTGGCCGGGCTCAGCGCGGGGGAGCAGGACAACCTGCTGGTGGACCTGGTGTGCCGGGGCACCGCGGCCGTGCTGGGCCACGGCGCGGACGAGAAGATCGACCGCAATCGCGGCTTCCTCGAACTCGGCATGACGTCGCTGACCGGGGTGGAGCTGCGCAACCGGCTCACCACCGAGACCGGCCTGCGGCTGCCGACGTCGATGATCTTCGACTTCACCACGCCCGCCGTGCTGGCCGCGCACCTGCGCGCGGAACTGGGCCTCGACGGGGAGGGCCCGGCCATCCTGGCCGATCTGGACCACCTGGAAGCGACCCTGTTCACCTCGGAGTTCGACCGGGAGACCCGGGCTCGCCTGCTCAAGCGGCTGGCCGCCCTGCAGTGGCGGCTCGAGGACGGCTTCACCGACGTCCCGGAAGCGGACCCGGACGACGCCGGCTCGCTCGACGCGGCGACCGACGCCGAGATGTTCGCGCTGATCAACTCCGAGCTCGGCCTGGACTGAGCACCGCGGCACGACCGGAGACCGCCCGTGGCGTCAGGCCGCGGGCGGTTTCGCGTTCACCGAGCCCCGGGGGCGGTGAGAATTAGCAGCTTCCTGGTTGCCGGCAGGCAACTCTGGACCCATGGCGAGCAACGAGGACAAGCTCCGTGACTACCTCAAGCTGGTCACCAACGACCTGCGGCAGGCCCGGCAACGGCTGAAGGCCGCCGAGGCCCGGGACCACGAGCCCATCGCCGTGGTCGGCATGGCCTGCCGGTATGCGGGGGGCATCGACTCGCCGGAGGACCTGTGGCGAGCCCTCGACGACGGCGAGGACGCCATCGGGCCGTTTCCCGTCGATCGCGGCTGGGACGTGGCGGCCCTGTACCACCCGGACCCCGACCACCCCGGTACCACCTACGTGCGCGAGGGTGGCTTCCTGCGCGAGGCCGCCGGTTTCGACGCGGGCTTCTTCGGCATCTCGCCGCGCGAGGCGCTGGCCATGGATCCGCAGCAGCGGCTGCTGCTCGAGGTCGCCTGGGAGGCGATCGAACGAGCCGGGATCGACCCGGCCGGCCTGCACGGCACCGACACCGGCACGTTCGTCGGCGCTGTGCACCTCAACTACGGCACCGGGATCCCGCTGCCGCCGGAGGCCGAGGGCCACCGGCTGACCGGGACCACTTCGAGCGTGATCTCCGGCCGGGTGGCCTACCTGCTCGGCCTGCAGGGCCCCGCCGTCACGGTCGACACCGCGTGCTCGTCGTCGCTGGTGGCCCTGCACCTGGCCGCCCAGGCCCTGCGCGGTGGCGAGTGTTCGCTGGCGCTGGCCGCCGGGGTCACCGTCATGCCCAACCCGGCCGTGTTCGTCGAGTTCTCCCGGCAGCGCGGCATGTCCCCGGACGCCCGGTGCAAGGCGTTCGCCGACGCCGCCGACGGCATGGTGTGGGGCGAGGGGGTCGGGGTGCTGCTGGTCGAGCGGCTCTCCGACGCCGTCCGCCACGGCCACCAGGTGCTCGGGCTGGTCCGCGGCTCCGCGGTCAACTCCGACGGCGCGTCCAGCGGCCTCACCGCCCCCAACGGTCCCTCCCAGCAGCGGGTCATCCAGGCCGCGCTGGAGAACGCCCGGGTCGCCCCGGACACCGTGGACGCGGTCGAGGGCCACGGGACCGGCACCACCCTCGGCGACCCCATCGAGGCGCAGGCCCTGCTCGCCACCTACGGACGGCAGCGCCCGGCCGGGCGGCCGCTGCTGCTCGGCTCGGTCAAGTCGAACATCGGCCACACCCAGGCCGCCGCCGGCGTGGCGGGCGTGATCAAGATGCTGCTGGCCATGCGGCACGGCCGGGTGCCGCGCACCCTGCACGTGGACCGGCCCTCCACCCAGGTGGACTGGTCCGCCGGCACGGTGCAGGTGCTGTCCGAAGCGGCCCCGTGGCCGGAGTCCGACCACCGGCGCCGCGCCGGGGTGTCCTCCTTCGGCATCAGCGGCACCAACGCGCACATCATCCTGGAACAGGCTCCGGAACCCGAGGACGTCCCGGAGCCCGGGCGGATCGCGCCGCCGGTCGTCCCGTGGCTGCTGTCCGCCCGCAGCCCGGAAGCGTTGCGCGCCCAGGCCGCCCGGCTGGCCGAAACCGCCGGCGGCAACGACTTGGACTCGGCTTTCGCCCTGGCCACCACCCGGACCGCGTTCGAACACCGGGTCGCGGTGCTCGGCCCGGACCGCGCCGCCGCCCTGCGCGTCCTGGCCGGCGGCGAACCCGATCCGGCCGTGCTGAGCGGGACCGCCCTGGCCGGCCGGACGGCGTTCCTGTTCTCCGGCCAGGGATCGCAGCGGCTGGGCATGGGCCGGGAGCTGCACGCGCGGTTCCCCGTGTTCGCCGAAGCCTTCGACGAGGTGGCCGCGGAACTCGACCGGCACGCCGCCCGCCCGCTGCGCGAGATCGTCTGGGGCGAGGACGCGGCCGCGCTGGAGGACACCGGCGGGGCCCAGCCCGCCCTGTTCGCCCTGGAGGTCGCGCTCTACCGGCTGGCCGGGTCCTGGGGCCTGCGGCCGGACTTCCTGGCCGGCCACTCCATCGGCGAAATCGCCGCCGCCCACGTGGCCGGCGTGCTCGACCTGGCCGACGCCGCCACCCTCGTGTCGGCCCGGGCCCGGCTGATGGCCGCGTTGCCGGCCGGGGGAGCGATGCTCGCGGTCCGCGCGACCGAGGAGGCCGTCGCCCCGCTGCTGTCCGACCGGATGTCGGTGGCCGCGGTCAACGGCCCCGGGTCGGTGGTGCTCTCCGGCGCCGGGGACGCGGTGGCCGAAGCCGCGAAGACCCTGGTCGCGCAAGGAATCCGCGTGAAGCGGCTCAGCGTGAGCCACGCCTTCCACTCGCCGCTGATGGCGCCCATGCTGGCGAGCTTCGCCGAAGCCGTCGCGGGGCTGCGGTTCGGCGAGCCCACCCTGCCCCTGGTGTCCACCCTGACCGGGGCGCCGGCGGCCGCGGCCGACCTGCGCAGCGCCGGCTACTGGGTGCGGCACGTCCGGGAGGCCGTCCGATTCGCCGACGCGGTCCGCGCCCTGCACGAGGCCGGCGTGACCCGCTTCGTCGAGCTCGGGCCGGCCGGTGTGCTGGCCGCCGCGGTCGCGGACTGCCTGCCGGACGACGGCCACACGGCGGTTCCGCTGCTGCGCAAGGACCGTCCGGAACCGGAGGCCGTCGGCGCCGCGCTGGCCGCCCTGCACGTGCGAGGCGTGCCGGTGGACTGGCGGGCGTGGTTCGCCGGGTCCGGCGCGCGCCCGGTCCCGCTGCCCACCTACGCCTTCCAGCACCAGCGCTTCTGGCCGGAGAAACCGGCGGGTGGCGTCGGCGACCTGGGCGCGGCCGGGCTGGACCGGGCCGGGCACCCGCTGCTCGGCGCGGCCGTGGTGCTGGCCGACGACTCCGGCGCGATCTTCACCGGACGGCTGTCCGTGCGCACCCACCCCTGGCTGGCCGACCACGTGGCGGGGGACCGGATCGTGTTCCCCGGCACGGGTTTCGTCGAGCTTGCCGTGCGCGCCGCCGACGAGGTGGGCCGGAACCGGGTGGCCGAGCTGACCCTGGCCGCACCGCTGGTGCTGCCCGAGCACGACGCGGTGCAGCTGCAGGTCGTGGTGGCCGCGGCCGAGGACGGCGAGAGCCACACCCTGACCGTGCACTCCCGCCCCGCCGGCGAACCGGACGCCCCCTGGACCCCGCACGCCACCGGCGTGCTGACCTCGGATGCGTCCGAAGTGGACACCGGCTTCGCGGCCACCTGGCCGCCGCCGGGCGCGCAGCCCTGCGAACTCGAGGGCTTCTACGACTGGTTCGCCGACCACGGTTTCCACTACGGCCCGGTGTTCCGGGGCGTGCGGGCCGCTTGGCGGGACGACGACACGGTGTACGCGGAAATCGCGTTGCCCGAAGACCTCGAGCCGGACGGCTTCGGCCTGCACCCGGCCCTGCTGGACGGGGCCGTGCAGGCCCCCGGGGTGGCGCAGCGTGGTGGCGGGATGGCGGCCAGCATGCCGTTCTCCTGGAGCGGCGTCACCCTGCACGCGGCAGGCGCGTCGGAGCTGCGGGTGCGCGTCACCCGGCCCGAGCCGCGCACGATGGCGATCCTGGCCGCCGACCCGGCCGGCGCGCCGGTGGTCTCGGTGGATTCGCTCGTGCTGCGGGAAATTCCCGGCGAAGCCCCGGTGGCCGGCCGCAACTCCCTGTTCGACCTGACCTGGACCCCGGTGGACCTGCCGGCGGCCGGTCCCGACCCTGCCGTCGTCGAGCTGACCGGTGCGGACGGCCCCGAGGCGGTGCGGGCCTTGGTCGCGCGGGCGCTGAGCGCCGCGCAGGAATGGCTGGCCGCCGAAGAGCCCGAAGGACCGCTGGTGTTCCGCACCCGCGGCGCCGTGGACGGCCGCGACCTGGCCGCCGCCGCGGTCTGGGGCCTGATCCGCACCGCCCAGACCGAACACCCCGGCCGCTTCGTCCTGCTCGACCTGGATCCCGGCGACGAGGCGGGCGATCCCGCCGAGCTGACCGCCCGGGCCGCCGCCGGCGACGAACCGCAACTGGCCGTGCGGGACGGCCGGTCGTGCGCGGCCCGCCTCGACCGGATGCCCCCGCCGCCGCGGACCGTGCCGGTCGAGGGCCCGGTGCTGATCACCGGGGGCACCACCGGGCTCGGCGCGGAACTGGCCCGCCATCTGGTCACCGGGCACCGCGTCCGGCGGGTGGTGCTGGCCGGCCGCCGCGGCCCGGACACCCCGGGCGTGGCCGGGCTGATCGCCGAACTGGAAGCCACCGATTCCCCCGAGCCGGTCACGGTCACCGCGGTGGCCTGCGACGTCACCGACCGCGAGGCCGTGCGGGCCTTGCTGGCCGAGCACGCTCCGGCCACCGTCGTGCACGCCGCCGGAGTGCTGGACGACGGCGTGCTGACCACGCTGACCGCCGAGCAGCTGGACCGGGTGCTGCGGGTCAAGGTGGACGCCGCCTGGCACCTGCACGAGACCCTGCCCGAGACCACCCCGCTGGTGCTGTTCTCCTCCGTCGCCGGGGTCTTCGGCGGCGCGGGCCAGGGCAACTACGCCGCGGGGAACGCCTACCTCGACGCCCTCGCCCGGCAGCGGCACGCCCTCGGCCGGCCCGGCGTCGCGCTGGCCTGGGGCGCCTGGGTGCCCACGGCCGGGATGACGGCCACCCTCACCGAGGCCGACCGGGAGCGGCTGACCCGGCAGGGGCTGCCGCCGATGACCGCGGAGCAGGGCCTGGCGCTGTTCGACGCCGCACTGGGCACCGGCGCGCCGGTGGTGCTGCCGGCCCGGCTGGACCTGGCCGCGATCCGGGCGGCCGGAGCCGTGCCGCGGCTGCTGCGCGGCCTGGTGCGCCCCGGCCGCCGCGCCGCGGGCCGGGCAGCCGCCGGCGGTGAGCTGGCCCGGCGGCTGGCCGGGATGTCCGCCGGCGAGCGCGCCGAGCACGTGCTGCGGCTGGTCCGCGGCGCGGTCGCGACCGTGCTCGGTTACGCCGGAGCCGCCGCCGTCGACCCCGCCCGCACCTTCAGCGACCTCGGCTTCGACTCGCTGACCGCGGTCGACCTGCGCAACCGGCTGGGTGCCGCGACCGGGGTCCGGCTCCCCGCCACCCTGGTCTTCGACCACCCGACCGGGCACGCCTTGACCGGTTACCTGATCTCCGAACTGCTGGACTCGGGTCCGGTCACCACCGTCCCGGCGCGGACCACGGCCGGGGCCGACGAGCCGATCGCCATCGTCGGCATGAGCTGCCGCTACCCCGGCGGGGTGGCCTCCCCGGAAGACCTGTGGCGGCTGGTCAGCGAGGGCGTGGACGCGATCTCCGACTTCCCGGCCGACCGGGGCTGGGACACCGCCGCGCTCTACCACCCGGACCCGGCCCACCCCGGCACCAGCTACACCCGCTCCGGCGGCTTCCTGCACGACGCCGGGGAATTCGACGCGGCCCTGTTCCGGATGAGCCCCCGCGAGGCCCTCGCGACCGACGCCCAGCAGCGGCTGCTGCTGGAGGCGTCCTGGGAGGCGTTCGAGCGGGCCGGCATCGACCCGACCTCACTGCACGGCAGCCGCACCGGCGTGTTCGCCGGCGTCATGTACAACGACTACTCCAGCCTGCTGGACGGCCGCGGCTTCGAGGGCTTCCGCGGGAACGGCAGCTCGCCGAGCATCGCCTCCGGCCGGGTCGCCTACACCTTCGGCCTGGAGGGCCCGGCCCTGACCGTCGACACGGCGTGCTCGTCCTCGCTCGTCGCCCTGCACCTGGCCGTGCAGGCGCTGCGCACCGGCGAATGCTCGCTGGCGCTGGCCGGCGGTGTCACCGTGCTGTCCACCCCGCACGTGTTCGTCGAGTTCTCCCGGCAGCGCGGCATGGCCCCGGACGGCCGCTGCAAGGCCTACGGCGACGGCGCGGACGGGGTCGGCTGGGCCGAGGGTGCCGGCATGCTCGTGGTGGAGCGGCTGTCCGACGCCCGCCGCCACGGTCACCCGGTGCTCGCGCTCGTCCGCGGCAGCGCGGTCAACTCCGACGGCGCGTCCAACGGCCTCACCGCCCCCAACGGTCCCTCCCAGCAGCGGGTGATCACCGACGCGCTGGCGTCCGCCGGACTGTCCACATCGGACGTCGACGCGGTCGAGGGGCACGGGACCGGGACCACGTTGGGCGACCCGATCGAGGCCCAGGCCCTGCTGGCCACCTACGGCCGGAACCGGGAGACCCCGCTGCTGCTGGGGTCGATCAAGTCCAACATCGGCCACACGCAGGCCGCCGCCGGGGTCGCCGGGATCATCAAGATGGTGCAGGCGATGCAGCACGGCCGGCTGCCGCGCACCCTGCACGCCGGGCAGCCATCGTCCCATGTGGACTGGTCGGCCGGAGCGGTCCGGCTGCTCACCGAGCCCGCCGCGTGGCCGGAGACCGGCCGCCCGCGCCGGGCCGGCGTGTCCAGCTTCGGCGTCAGCGGCACCAACGTGCACACGATCCTCGAGCAGGCGCCGCCCGAGCCCGCCGCCTCGGCGGCCGAGCCGGCCGCGCCCACGGGTCCGGTGCCGTGGGTGCTCTCGGCCCGTTCCGCGGCCGCGTTGCGCGGCCAGGCTGCCCGGCTGGCCGAGGTGGCCGAGGCCGGCCCGCTCGACGTCGGCCACTCCCTGATCACCTCCCGGGCCGCGCTGGAACACCGGGCGGTCGTGCTCGGCACCGGGGCCGCCGAACTCACCGCCGGGCTGCGCGCCCTCGCCGCGGGGGAGCCGGCCGCCCGCACCGTCACCGGCACCGCCGGCGGCGGCAGCACCGTGTTCGCCTTCCCCGGTCAGGGCGCCTACTGGGCCGGGATGGCGGCCGAGCTCCTGGACACCTCGCCGGTGTTCGCCGCGAGCGTGCAGCGCTGCGCCGAGGCGCTGGCTCCGCACGTGGACTGGTCGCTGACCGCGGTGCTGCGCGAGGCGGAAAGCCTCGACCGGCTGGACGTGGCCCAGCCCGCGCTGTGGGCCGTGATGATTTCGCTGGCCGAGGTCTGGCGCGCCCACGGCGTCCGCCCGGCCGCGGTCTTCGGTCACTCCCAGGGCGAGGTGGCCGCGGCCTGCGTCGCCGGTGCGCTGTCCATCGAGGACGGTGCCCGGGTGGTCACCTTGCGCAGCAAGCTGATCGCCGAGGAGCTGTACCGCCGCGGCGGCATGGTCTCGGTGCCGCTGCCGCCCGGGGACGTGCTCGAGCGGCTGGCCCGCTGGGACGGCCGGCTGTCCGTGGCCGCGGTGAACGCGCCCGGCTCGGTGGTCGTCTCCGGTGAGTACGCGGCCCTGGACGAGCTGACCGGAACCTTGGCCGCCGACGGGGTTCAGGCGAAGAAGGTGGCCGGCGACTTCCCCTCCCACTCGGCGCAGGTCGAGCGGGTCCGGGAGCGGATGCTGGCCGGCCTGGCCGGCCTGGCACCGCGCGCCGCCGAGGTGCCGTTCCTGTCCACCGTGACCGGCGACTGGTGCGACACCGCCACGATGGGCCCGCAGTACTGGTACGACAACATGCGCGAGACCGTGCGGATGGCCGACGCCGTCCGGACGCTGGCCGACGCCGGGCACGAGCTGTTCGTCGAGGTCAGCCCGCACCCGGTGCTGGTGGCGGGCATCCGCGAGACGGCGGGCGCGGCGGCCGCGGCGATCGGCACCCTGCGCCGCGGCGAGGGTGGTCCGGACCGGCTGGCCCGCGCCCTGGCCGAGGCCTACGTGCACGGCGCCGCCGTGGACTGGACCCCGTGGTACCCCGGCGGCCGCCGGATCGACCTGCCCACCTACGCCTTCGAACACCGCACCTACTGGCCGGCGCCGAGCGCCGCCCGCACCGACAGCGGCCTGGCCGCGGTCGAGCACCCGCTGCTCACCGGCGTGGTCGAGGTGGCCGGGGGCGGCGGCGAACTGCTGTTCACCGGCCGCGTCGGCACCGCCACCCAGCCCTGGCTGGCCGAGCACGTGATCTTCGGCCGGACCCTGTTCCCCGGAACCGGGTTCGTCGAGCTGGCCATCCGGGCCGGGGACGAGGCCGGTTGCGGCCGGATCGAGGAACTCACCCTGGCCGCGCCGCTGGTGCTGGCCGAGGACGAGCCGGTGCGGATTCAGGTCGCGCTGGGCGCTCCGGACGAGGACGGCCGCCGCACGGTCGGCGTGTTCTCCCGCCCGGCCGGGGATCCGGACGCACCCTGGGCCCGCCACGCCACCGGCACGCTGGCCCCGGACGCCGGACCGGCCGACACGGGTTTCGACGCCACCGACTGGCCGCCCCGCGGCGCGGAGCCGGTCGCCGTCACCGAGCTGTACCGGGCCTTCGCCGGCCAAGGCCTCGGCTACGGGCCGCTGTTCCGCGGCCTGCGGGCGGGCTGGCGCCGCGGTGGCGACCTCTTCGCCGAGGTGGTCCTGCCGGAAACCGCCGAAGGCGACCAGGCGGTCGCGGGCTTCGGCCTGCACCCGGCCCTGTTCGACGCCGCCCTGCACGGTCTCGCGCTGGCCGGGCCGGGGGAGAGCCGGGTGCCGTACTCGTGGGAGGACGTCCGGCTCTCCGCCGCCGGTGCGACCGCGCTGCGGGTCCGGCTGCGTCCGGACGGCGCCGACGCGATGGCGCTGGCACTGGCCGACCCGGCCGGCACCCCGGTCGCCTCGGTCGCCGTGCTGCGGGTCCGTGCCGTCTCCGCCGACCAGCCGGCCGAGACCGGCCCGGCGGACAGCCTGTTCGGCGTGGACTGGACACCGGTCACCCCGGACGGGCCGGCGGTGGACTCCGTCGCCGCGCTGGGTGGCCCGCTGCCCGGCCTCGACGTCCCCGCCCACGCCGGCCTGGCCGCAGTGCGCGAACACGGCGTCACCGGGGTGGTGCTGGCGCCCCTCGCTCCCGGCGACACCCCGGCGGCGGCGCACGCACGCGCCGCCGAAACCCTGGCCCTGCTGCAGGATTGGCTCGCCGAACCGCCGCCGGCCCGGCTGGTCTTCCTGGCCGGGGACGACCTGGCGGGGGCCACCGCGAGCGGCCTGATCCGCTCGGCCCAGTCCGAGCACCCCGGAACCATCGGCCTGATCGAGGTGCCCGGCGACGCCGACCTCACCGGGCTGCTGCCCCAGGCCCTGCGCAGCACCGAGCCCCGGCTGCGGCTGGCCGGCGGCCGCGTGCTGGCCGCCCGGCTCGGCCGCCGCACCCCCGGCGAGGCCGCACCCGGCTGGGACCCGGCGGGCACGGTGCTGATCACCGGCGGCACCGGCGGCCTCGGCACCGTGCTGGCCCGGCACCTGGCCGAGCGGCACGGCGTCCGGCGCCTGGTGCTGGCCGGCCGTCGCGGCCCGGCCGCCGAGGGAGCCACCGAGCTGGTGGCCGCGCTCGGCGCGCTCGGCGCGGACGCCCGGGTCGTCGCCTGCGACCTCACCGAAGGGCCCGCCGTGCACGCACTGGTGGGCGAGCTGGCCGCCGACCCGGAACACCCGCTCACCGCCGTCGTGCACGCCGCCGGCGTCCTCGACGACGGCGTGCTGGCCGCGCTCACGCCGGACCGGCTGGCCACGGTGCTGCGGCCCAAGGCCGACGCCGCCTGGCACCTGCACGAGGCCACCCGGGACCTGGACCTGGCCGCGTTCGTGCTGTTCTCTTCGGCCGCGGGCGTGTTCGGCTCAGCCGGGCAGGGCGCCTACGCCGCCGGCAACGCCTTCCTGGACGCCTTGGCCGAGCACCGCCGCGCCCGGGGCCTGCCCGCCCGCTCGCTGGGCTGGGGCGGCTGGGCGCCGCAAAGCGGGATGACCGCCGCTCTCACCGACGCCGACCGGGAGCGGCTGGCCCGGCTCGGCCTGCCCCTGCTCACCGCCGAGCAGGGCACCGCCCTGTTCGACGCCGCGCTGGCCGTGGACGCCGCCGCCGTGCTGCCGGTCCGGCTGGACCTGCCGGTGATCCGGGCCAGGGGGGACATCCCGCCGTTGCTGCGCGGCCTGATCCGCGCCCCGCGGCGCCGGGCCCTGGCCGTCGCGGCGGCCGAGGACGGCCTGGCCCGCCGGCTGGCCGGACTGCCCGCCGACGACGCGGCCGAGGAAGTCGGCGCGCTGGTCCGGCGGGCCGTTGCCGCCGTGCTGGGCCACGACACCCCGGACGCCGTCGACCCGGACCGCTCGTTCGGCGACCTCGGCTTCGACTCGCTCACCGCGGTCGAGCTGCGCAACCAGCTCGGCGCGGCCACCGGGCTGCGGCTGCCGGCCACGCTGGTCTTCGACTACCCGTCCGCGGCCGCACTGGCCGGCCACCTGCTGGCCGGACTCGTCGGCGGCCGCGCGGCCGCCGTGGGCGTGGAATCCGTGCGCGGCACCGACGCCGACGACCCGATCGTGATCGTCGGCATGGGCTGCCGCTACCCCGGCGGGGTCGGCTCGCCCGAGGACCTGTGGCGGCTGGTGGCCGAGGAGACCGACGCGATCACCGGCTTCCCGACCGACCGCGGCTGGGACCTCGACGCGCTCTACCACCCCGACCGCGACCACGCCGGCACGTCCTACACCCGCTCCGGCGGCTTCCTGCACCAGGCCGCGGAGTTCGACGCGGAGTTCTTCGGCATGAGCCGCCGCGAGGCACTCGCCACCGACGCCCAGCAGCGGCTGCTGCTGGAGGTGTCCTGGGAGGCGCTGGAACGGGCCGGCGTGGACCCGGCCGGGCTGCGCGGCAGCCGGACCGGTGTGTTCACCGGCATCATGTACAGCGACTACGCCGGTCTGCTGGACGGGACCGAGTTCGAGGGCTTCCGCGGCAACGGCAGCGCGGCCAGCGTCGCCTCCGGCCGCGTGGCCTACGTCTTCGGCCTGGAGGGCCCGGCGGTCACCGTGGACACCGCCTGTTCCTCCTCGCTGGTGGCCCTGCACTGGGCCGCGCAGGCCCTGCGCGCCGGTGAGTGTTCGCTGGCGCTGGCCGGCGGGGCGACGGTGATGTCCCGGCCGAGCACGTTCGTCGAGTTCTCCCGCCAGGGCGGCCTCGCCCCGGACGGCCGCTGCAAGTCCTTCGCCGAGGGCGCGGACGGCGTCGGCTGGGCCGAAGGCGTCGGCATGCTGGTGCTGGAGCGCCGCTCCGACGCCGAGCGCAACGGGCACCCGGTGCTGGCCGTGCTGCGCGGCTCCGCGGTCAACTCCGACGGGGCGTCCAACGGGCTCACCGCACCGAACGGTCCTTCGCAGCAGCGGGTGATCCGCCAGGCGCTGGCTTCGGCCGGTCTGTCCACATCGGACGTCGACGTCGTCGAGGGGCACGGCACCGGCACGACGCTGGGGGATCCGATCGAGGCGCAGGCCCTGCTGGCGACCTACGGCGAGGACCGGGAGACCCCACTGCTGCTGGGGTCGATCAAGTCCAACATCGGGCACGCCCAGGCGGCCGCGGGGGTCGCCGGGGTGATCAAGGTGGTGTCCGCGATGCAGCACGGCGTGGTCCCCCGCACCCTGCACGTCGCCGAGCCCTCCAGCCAGGTCGACTGGGCCGGCGGCGCGGTCGACCTCGTGCGGGAACCGGTTCCCTGGCCCGGGACCGGCCGGCCGCGCCGGGCGGCGGTCTCCGCTTTCGGGATCAGCGGCACCAACGCGCACGTCATCCTGGAAGCGCCCGCTCCCGTCGCCGACCGGCCGGGATCGGCGGAGCCCGGGCTCGTGCCGCTGGTGCTCTCGGCCAAGTCCGAGACCGCCGTGCGTGCGCAGGCCGCCCGCCTGCGCGCACACCTGCGCACCGCCGAACCCGGACTGGCCGGGGTCGGCCTGGCGCTGGCCACCACCCGTTCGGTGTTCCGGCACCGCGCCACCGTGCTGGCCGCCGACCGGGCCGAAGCCGTCCGCGCACTGGGCGCGCTGGCCGCGGGCGAACCCGACGCCGCCGTGGTGCGCTCCGGGACCGCGGACGGCCGCACGGCGTTCCTGTTCTCCGGCCAGGGCGCGCAGCGCCTGGGCATGGGCCGCGAGCTGCACACCCGCTTCCCGGTCTTCGCCGCGGCCTTCGACGAGGTCGTGGCCGAACTCGACCGGCACCTCGACGGCCGGCTCACCGAGGTCGTCTGGGGCGGGGACGCGGACCTGCTCGACCGGACCGGCTGGACCCAGCCCGCGCTGTTCGCGGTGGAAGTCGCGCTCTACCGGCTGGTCGTGTCCTGGGGGATCACCCCGCACTACCTGGCCGGGCACTCCATCGGCGAGATCGCCGCCGCGCACGTGGCCGGGATGTTCACCCTGCCCGACGCCTGCCGGCTGGTGGCCGCCCGGGCGCGGCTGATGCAGGCGCTGCCCGCCGGGGGAGCGATGGTCTCGGTCCGGGCGACCGAGGACGAGGTCACCCCGCTGCTGTCCGGGCGGGTCGACATCGCCGCGTACAACGCGCCCGGCACCGTCGTGCTGGCCGGGTCCGAAGAGGCCGTGCTGGCCGTCGCCGGCCGGCTGGCCGAGCGGGGCCGCAAGACCAAGCGGCTGGCGGTGTCGCACGCCTTTCACTCCGCGCTGATGGAGCCGATGCTGGCCGCCTTCGCCGCCGAGATCGCCGGGATCGCCATCGCCGAACCGAGCGTTCCCGTGGTCTGCAACGAAACCGGCGCACTGACCGACACGGCCCGGATGCGCGAGCCCGGCTACTGGGTCGACCACGTGCGCAAGCCCGTGCGGTTCGCCGGCTCGGTCGCCGCGCTGCGCGAGGCCGGGGCCGGGATCTTCCTGGAGATCGGCCCGGACGCCGTGCTCGCCGCGCCGGCCACCGAGTGCCTCGACGGGCGGGCCGCCCTGGTGCTGCCGGTGCAGCGCGCCGGTCAGGGCGAGGTCACCGCCGCGCTCACCGCGCTTGCCGGTCTGCACCAGGCCGGGGCCACCGTGGACTGGCCGGCGTTGTTCGCCGGCGCCCGTCCGGCCGAGCTGCCCACCTATGCCTTCCAGCGCGAGCACTACTGGCCGCCGGTGGCCGGCCGCCGCGGCGACGTCACCGCCGCCGGTCTCGGCACCGCCGGGCATCCGTTGCTGGGCGCGGCCGCTCGCTTCGCCGAGGACGACGGGGTGCTGTTCACCGGCAGGCTGTCCGTCCGCACCCACCCGTGGCTCGCCGACCACGCCGTGTTCGGCCGGATCCTGGTGCCCGGCACCGCGTTCGTCGAGCTGGCGCTGCGCGCCGGGCAGGACTGCGGCTGCGCCGAGGTGGAGGAGCTGGTCCTGGGCGCGCCGCTGGTGCTGCCCGAGCCCGGGGCGGTCCAGCTGCAGCTGCGGGCCGGCCCGGCCGGCGAGGCCGGCCGCCGCACCGTCACCGTGCACGCCCGCCCGGACACCGGCGACGCTCCCTGGACCGAGCACGCGACCGGCACCCTGGTGCCCGGCCAACCGTGGCCCGGCCCCGGTTTCGCCGCCGGGGAGTGGCCGCCGCCGGGAGCGGTGGAGGTGCCGGCCGAGGATTGCTACCCGGCCTTCGCCGAGGCCGGTTTCGGCTACGGACCCGCCTTCCGGAACCTGCGCCGCGTCTGGCGGCGCGACGGCGAGGTGTTCGCCGAGGTCGCGCCGCACGAGACCGGTGCCGATCTGCGGGCCGCGGACTACGGCCTGCACCCGGCTCTGCTGGACGCCGCCCTGCACGCCTCGATGCTCACCGGCGCGGACGAGGTCGCCCGGCTGCCGTTTTCCTGGGAGGGAGTGCGGCTGCACGCCGCCGGGGCCGGCGCTCTCCGTGTCCGCCTCACCCGTGACGAGCAGGACGGGACGATGTCCCTCGCACTGGCCGACCCGGCCGGCGGTCCGGTCGCCGACATCCGCGCCCTGCGGGTCCGGGCGCTGGCCGCCGAGGCACTGGCCGGCTCCGGCACCACCTCGCGTGACGCCCTGTTCCGGCTCGACTGGCCGCCCGTGCCCGCCGGCACCGCCGCGCCCGGATCGGTCGCCGTGCTCGGTGCCGACCCCCTCGGCCTGGCGGAAACGCTGACCGGCCAAGGGGTTCCGGTCACCACCCACCCCGATCTGGCTGCGCTGGCCACCGACGAGACGGCACTCCCGGACCTGGTCCTGGCCACCGCCGTCACCGATGACCCGGCCGCCGTGCACGAGCGGACCGCGGCCACCCTCGCCCTGGTGCAGGACTGGCTGGCGCTGGACCGGCTCGACGGGGCCCGCCTCGTCCTGGTCACCCGGCACGCCGGCACCGGGGGCGACCCGGCCGCGGCCGGGTCCTGGGGGCTGGTCCGCACCGCCCAGTCCGAGCACCCCGGCCGGTTGCGCCTGCTCGACCTGGACGGCCCGGCACCGGCCACCCTGGCCGACGCCCTCGCGACCGACGAGCCGCAGCTGGCCCTGCGCGACGGGGAGCTCAGGGCTGCCCGGCTGGCCCGCGCGGACACCCCCGCGGCCGCCGGTTCCCCGTGGGACCCGGCCGGCACCGTCCTGATCACCGGCGGCACCGGCGGCCTCGGCGGCATCCTGGCCCGGCACCTGGTCACCGAACACGGCGTCCGCAAGCTGCTGCTGCTCAGCCGCCGCGGCCCGGACGCCGAGGGCGCGGCCGGCCTGGTGGCCGGACTCGCCGAGGCCGGCGCCGAGCCGACCGTGCTGGCCTGTGACGTCGCCGACCGCGAAGCGCTGGCCGCGGTGCTGGCCGAGCACCCGGTCACGGCGGTGCTGCACGCCGCCGGCGTGCTGGACGACGGCACCATCGACACGCTCACCCCCGAGCGCCTGGACACCGTGCTGCGCGTCAAAGCGGACGCCGCCCGGCACCTGCACGAACTCACCCGGGACCGGGAGCTGACGGCGTTCGTGCTGTTCTCCTCGGTCGCCGGGGTGTTCGGTGGCGCCGGCCAGGGCAACTACGCCGCGGCGAACGCCTACGTCGACGCGCTGGCCGCGCACCGGCACGCGGCCGGGCTGCCGGCCACCGCGCTGGCGTGGGGCCCGTGGGAGCCGGCGGGCGGCATGACGGGCACCCTGGACGCGGCCGGCCTGGACCGGATCCGCCGCTCCGGCGCCATCCCCCTGACGGCCGAGCAGGGCGTCGCGTTGTTCGACGCGGCACTGGGCCGGCCCGAGCCGGTGCTGCTGCCGGTGTCGCTCGACCTGCCGGGGATCCGTGCCAAGGGCGTGGTCCCGCCGCTGTTGCGCGGACTGGCCGGCGCGCCGGTGCGGCGGGCCGCCACGGCGGCCCTGGAACCGGCCGTCGGGTTGCGGGACGCGCTGGCGGGCAAGACCGCCGAGCAACGGCACGAGATCGTGCTCGAGCTGGTCCGCGGCCAGGCCGCGCTCGTGCTCAGTCACCCCGACCCGGACGGCATCGAGCCGGACCGGCAGTTCCGCGACCTCGGCTTCGACTCGCTGACCGCGGTCGAGTTCCGCAACCGGCTGAGCGCCGCGGCCGACCTGAAGCTGCCGGCGTCGCTGGTGTTCGACCGGCCCACCCCGGCCGAGCTGGCCGGTTACCTGCTCGGCCTGCTGGCCCCGGCCGAAGAGGGCAGTGCGGAAGCGGTGCTGGCCGAACTGGACCGGCTGCAGGAGCTGCTGGCCGGTCTGACCGCCGACGAGGTCCTGCACCAGAAGGTCGCCGGCCGGCTGGACGTGCTCAAGTCCCGCTGGTCCGGCCGGCAGCCGGACGAAGCCGAAGCCCTCGACTACGACACGGCGTCCGACGATGAGCTGTTCTCCCTGCTGGACCAGCAACTCGGCCGGTGACCACCCGGGTGCCCGGGCCGGTGACTTCGGCTGCCGCTCTCGAGTCCGTGAATGGCGCATCGAGGAACTGGGGAGTTCCTCGATGCGCCATTCAGGGCTTTTGGCGGAGGGTTAGGGAGGGGAGCAGGCTGCCGCAGATCGCGGTGGTGGCGAATCGCGTCACCGGAGCAGCCGTGCCACCGAGGCCCCGGGGGACGGAACGTCAGGAAGAAGCGACCAGGCCGGCGAACTGGGCGGCGTGGAGCCGGGCGTACGCGCCCTCGCGGGTCATCAGCTGCCGGTGGGTGCCGCGCTCGACGATGCGGCCGGCCTCCAGCACCAGGATCAGGTCCGCCTCGCGGATGGTGGACAGGCGGTGGGCGATCACGAAACTCGTCCGGTTCTCGCGCAGCGACTGCATCGCCCGCTGGATCAGCACTTCGCTGCGGGTGTCCACGGAGCTGGTCGCCTCGTCGAGGATCAGGATCGGCGGGTCGGCCAGGAACGCCCGGGTGATCGCGATCAGCTGGCGTTCGCCCGCGCTGATCCCGCCGGTCTCGCCGAGCACCGTCTCGTAGCCGTCCGGCAGGGTGCTCACCAGGTGGTCGACGCGGGTGGCCTCGGCCGCCCGGCGGACGTCCCCCGGGGTCGCGCCCGGCTTGCCGTACGTGATGTTCTCCGCGATGGTCCCGTCGAACAGCCATGTGTCCTGCAGCACCAGCCCGGTCTGCCGGCGCACGTCCTCGCGGGCCATCGTGGTGATGTCCACCCCGTCCAGCAGGATCCGGCCGCTGTCGGGCTCGTAGAACCGCATCAGCAGGTTGGCCAGGGTCGTCTTGCCCGCCCCGGTCGGCCCGACGATCGCCACCGTCTGTCCGGGCAGGACGCTGAACGACAGGTCGTCGATCAGCGGTGTCTCCCGCTGGTACCGGAAGCTCACGTTCTCGAAGTCGATCCGGCCGCGCACCCGCGCCGGCGGGCGCACCGGGCTGTCCGCGACGATCAGCTCTTCGGCGTCCAGCAGCTCGAACACCCGCTTCGCCGAGGCGACGCCGGACTGCAGGTCGCCGGTGATGCTGCCGATCTGCGCGGCCTGCCCGCCGAAGTAGGCCGTGTACTGGATGAAAGCCTGCACGTCACCGAGGGACAGCGCCCCGGCGGCGACCCGCACCGCACCGACCACCGCCACCAGGATGTACACCATGTCGGTGACCAGGTTGGTGCTCGGCTCGATGACGCCGGAAAGGGCGTTGGCCTTGCCGGTGGCCTTGCAGACGGCCTCGTTGTGCTCGTCGAAGGTGCGGGCGGCCTGCTCCTGCCTGCCGAACACGGTGATCAGGGCGTGCCCGCTGTACATCTCCTCGATGTGCGCGTTGAGCGCGCCGGTGGCGGTCCACTGCTCGACGAACTGGGGCTGGGCCTTCTTGCCGATCCGGGCCGCGACGACACCGGCCATCGGCAGCACCACCAGCAGCACGCAGGCCAGCAGCGGCGAGATGACGAACATCAGGATGAGCGAGCCGAGCGCGGACATGGTGGCGGTGACCAGCTTGCTCAGCGTGCGCTGCAAGGTGTTCTGGATGTTGTCGATGTCGTTGGTGACCCGGCTGAGCAGCTCGCCGCGTGCGCGGTCGTCGAAGTAGCGCAGGGGCAGCCGGGACAGCTTGGCCATGACGTCCTCGCGCAGCCGCAGCACCACTTTCTGCACCACGGCGACGGCCAGCCGTTCCTGCGCCAGGGAGAACACCGTGCCCGCGAGGTAGAGCACCGCCACCGCCGCCAGCAGCAGCCCGACCTTCCGGAAGTCGATCCCGAGGCCCGGCACGACGTCGGCCGAACCGAGCCCGGTGGCCAGCGCGTCCTTGCCTTCGGCGTGCAGCCGGGCCACCGCCTCGTCCCGGCTCAGCCCGGCCGGCTGCTGGGCGCTGATCAGGCCGCCGAAAATCAGGTTGGTCGCTTTGCCCAGCAGCAACGGCCCGAACACGTTCATCAGGATCGACACGGTCCCGGCGGTGAGCACCAGGGCCGCCTGGCCGCGATAGGGCTTCAGCAGCCCGAACAACCGGCGGGTCGTCCCCGTGGTGCGCGGTGCTTCGGCGTCGCTCACACCGCCTCCTGCTTCAGCTGCTCGCCGCGCTGCTGGGAGCCGGCGATCTCCCGGTAGATGTCGTTGTCCCGCAACAGCTGCGCGTGCGTGCCGCAGCCGGCCACCCGGCCTTGGTCCAGCACCACGACAGTGTCCGCGTCTTCGACCAGGCTCACCTCCTGAGCCACGGTCAGCACGGTCGAGCCGGCCGTCTCGACCGCGAGGGCCTCGCGCAGCCGGGCCCGGGTGGCGTAGTCCAGCGCGGAGAAGCAGTCGTCGAACAGGTAGATCGCCGGGCGCCGCAGCAACGCGCGGGCGATCGCCAGCCGCTGCCGCTGGCCACCGGAGACGGTGCTGCCGCCCTGCCCGATCGGCGCGGCCAGCCGGCCCGGCATCTTCCGCACGAAATCGGCGGCCTGCGCGGTCTCCAGCGCGTGCCACAGCTGCGCGTCGGTCGCGTCCGGGTTGCCGTAGCGCAGGTTTCCGGCCACCGTGCCGGTGAACAGGTACGGAGTCTGCGGCACCAGGCCGACCGTCTCGGCCAGCCGGGCGGGGGCGAACTGCCGGACGTCCACCCCGTCGATCGTCACCGAGCCGGCGGTCACGTCGGTCAGCCGCAGCACCAGGTTCAGCAGCGTGGTCTTGCCGCTGCCGGTGCTGCCGACCAGTGCCGTGGTGTGGCCGGGCGATGCCGAAAGGCTGACGCCGGACAGGAACGCCTCCGGGGCGCCGGGGTAGCGGTACTCGGCCCCGCGCAGCTCCAGGTGGCCGCGGCGGCTGGTGGGCGTGGCCGGCCGCGCGGGCGCGGTCAGCTCGGGCTCGGTGGTCAGCACCTCGTGGACGCGCCGCGCCGACACCCGCGCCCGCGGCACGGTCAGGCAGACGTACAACGCGATGACCAGCGCCGTCAGCATCTGCACCTGGTAGCCGAGGAACGCGCTGAGCGCGCCGACGGGCATCCCGCCGTCGGCGATCCGCCGGCCACCGAACCACACCAGCGCGACGGAGAAGACGTTGCTGATCAGCACCACGACCGGGAACAGGGTGGCACCGAGCCGCCCGGCGCGCACCGACGCGGTGAACATTCCCCGGTTGGCCCGGGCGAAGCGCTGCTTCTCGTGATCGTCGCGCACGAAAGCGCGGATCACCCGCACCCCGGCGATCTGCTCGCGCAGGATCCGGTTGAGCTTGTCGAGCGAGGCCTGGATGCGCTCGTACAGCGGACTGAGCCTGGCCAGCAGCACCAGCACCACCAGCGCGGTGACCGGGATCGTCAGCACGGTCAGCACGGACAGCGGCGGATCCTGCCGCACCGCCATGACGAGGCTGGTGACGCAGATGATGGGCGCGGTCAGCAGCGAGGTGAGCGTGGAGATCACCAGCGTCTGCAGCTGCTGCACGTCGTTGACCGTGCGGTTGGTCAGCGAGGGCGTGCCGAACCTCGCCACCTGGTAGAGGGAGAACCCCTGCACCTTGCGGAAGATGAGGGAACGCAGATCCCGGCCGACGTTGGCGGCGGTGTGCGCGGCCATCAGCTCCGCGACGACCGCGGTGGCCAGCTGGGCCACCGACACCGCGATCATGATGCCGCCCAGCCGCAGGATCGCCGCCGTGTCGCCGGCGAGGATGCCCTGGTCCACGATGGCCGCGTTCAGCGTCGGCAGCAGCAGCATGCCCACGGTCTGCGCGAACTGGAGGACCGCCTGGACCAGGATGCGCCCGCGGTAGGGGCGCAGCCGGTCGCGGAGCAACGCCAGCAGCACCGGTGACGACTTCCAGCGCCCGGCTTCGTGCCGGCCGGTCGGTTCCGCGGTGCGCGCCATACCGACGGACCCTACGGAGCGGCCGGTAGGGAAGGTCCTAGAGGAACGATTTCCCCGCGGCGCCGGGAGGTCTAGGGATTTACCGGCGGGACGCTGATGACACTCGGCACCGGGTGCGCCCCGCACGAACCTCCGGGAGGAACCGGCCATGACGACATCCGAAGAGCTGCCGACGCTCGCTTCGCTGCGCTCGCCCGTCCTGGGCGACAATCCGTACCTGCGCAAGTTGCAGGCGGAGCGGCCGATCTGGCGGGTGCGCACCGACACGGGCGACGAAGGCTGGCTGGTGGTCGGCTACCCGGAGATCAAGGAGCTGATGCTGGACAAGCGGATCGGCCGCACGCACCCGAACCCGGCCGAGGCCGCGCAGCTGGCCGACAACCCGATCTTCTCGATGATCGCCGGCGTCGCGGCCGGCCGGGACGAGCACGAGCTGCACGCCGCGTTCCGCGCCCTGCTGATCCCGCACTTCTCCCACAAGAAGATGCAGTCGCTCAAACCGAGGGTCGAGGGCATCGTGCGCGGCATGGTGGACGAGCTGGCCGCGCTCACCCCGCCCGTCGACCTCCAGACCGCGTTCTCGCTCCCGGTTTCGCTGAAGGTGCTGTGCGAGCTGATGGGCGTACCCGAGGACGAGCGCGACCTGCTGGGCGAGCTGCTCGACCACGTGCACGAGATCGGCGAACACGCCAGCGCCGGCCAGGCCGAGTTCATCCGGTATCTGATGGGACTGGCCGCGCGCAAGCGGGAGAACCCCGCCGACGACGTGATTTCCGGGATCTGCCAGGCCGGCCTGAAGGACTCCGACGTCACCAACATCGTCTGCATGCTGCTGTTCGCCGGGCACGAAAGCGTGGCCACGCACATCGGCAACGGCGTCGCCCGGCTGCTGACCCGGCCCGACTTGCTGACCGAGGTACGCGCCGACCCGTCGGCGATGGCCGGTGCGGTGGAGGAACTGCTGCGCACCGCCAACTTCGGTGGCGGGGCACAGCCGCACTACGCGCACGAGGACATCGAGATCTGTGGTGTCACCATCCGGGCCGGGGACCTGGTGCTGCCGGACTTCGCCATCGCCAACTTCGACGAGCGGTCGTTCGCCGACCCGGACCGGATCGACTTCGGCCGCAAACCCAATCAGCACCTCACCTTCGCCCACGGTGCCTGGCACTGCGTCGGGGCGCCGCTGGCCCGGCTGGAACTCAACGCGGTGTTCACCGCGCTGCTGGAGAAGTTCCCCGGCCTGACCCTGACCACCACGCTGGAGAGGCTCAACCGTGCGGACGGCGACGACGGCACCGACCGGCTCGCGGCGTCCATCAGCGCGCTTCCCGTCGCCTGGTGAACCCCGGGCGGCCCGGACGAGAGGTGGTGGCCATGGGTGAACACCAGGGTGCCGAAGCGCTGGCCGGGCGAACGCCCACCGTGCTGTCGGCGCACTACGACGACGGCGTGCTGTCGTGCGGCGGCCTGCTCGCGGCCGGCGCCGAGGCGGGTACGCCGGGCACGGTCGTCACCGTCTTCTCCGGTGCGCCCGAACCCCCGCTGTCGGCCGAGGCCCGGAAGTTCCACCGGGCGTGCGGCCTCGCCGACGCCGACGCCATCGCCCGCCGGGAGGCGGAGGACGACCGGGCGATGGACGTGGTCGGCGCCACGCCCGTCCGGCTGGGGGTGCCGGATGCGTTGTACCGCAAGGACGCCGCGGGCAACCCCCGGTACCCGCGGGACACGGAGATCTCCCGGGCCGCCCTGGAGTCCGAGGCCGAGCTGATCGGCGAGCTGGCGGCCGTCATGGCCGCCGAGCCCGCCGTGCGCGACGCCGAGCTGCTCCTGGCCCCCTTGGCCATCGGCAACCACATCGACCACCGGATCACCCGTGCCGCGGCGCGGCTGCTCGACCGCGACCCCGACACGGTCTGGTGGTACGAGGACGCGCCGTACGTGATCTTCCCGAGAGCGCTCCTCGAGCCCTTCGACGAGTCCCGCACCGCACCGCGGATCTTCCGGTTGACCGGGGGGCAGTGGGACCGCAAACTGCGGGGCATCGGCTGCTACGCCTCCCAAGCGCCCATCCTCCTCGGCGGGAACACCGAACTGCCGAAGTACCTCACGATGTACGCGGAGTCACTCGCGGGCGGCGAGCCGGCCGAACGCTACTGGAAGCTGCCCGCCGCCCAGCTCTGAAACCGACAGAGGTTGTCGACAGTCTGTGCTCCTGATCAAGGCGGCCCGAGGCTGAGCACGTGCCACACCGCGGCTCAACGGCAAGGTCGAGCGCCTCCCACCGCATCGATGCCGAAGAGTTCTCCCGTCTGCTCGACGGCGTCGCCCGGGGTGGCGGGATCGGTTCCCCGTAGGGAGAAATCGGTCGAATCGATCAAGCGGTCCAGTTTCGGGCGCGGCCGGAACGCCGGCCGCGCCCGAAAACGCCGAACAGAGCCGTTGTCACGCCGGCTGGGTGAGGGTGGCCAGGTGGTGCTCGATCAGATCGGCCGACCGCGTCGCGGCCGGCACTCCGAGCCGGAGCTCCTCCCGCACGGCGGCCACGTTCGCCTGGATCCGCTCGCTCGTGTGCACCGTGTCCACCGCGTCCCGCAGCCGTTGGGCGGTCAGCGTTTCCGGCTCCAGCAGGAGGCCGAGACCCTGGTCGGCCACCGTGCGCGCGGTGAGCAGTTCCTCGCGCTGCTGCGGCACGGTCACCAGCGGCACGCCGGCGGTCAGTGATTCCAGCACCGAGTTCATCCCGGCGTGGGAGACGAAGGCTTCGGCGTGCCGCAGCACGGACAGCTGCGGGAAGTACGGCCGCACCTCGGTGTTGGCCGGCGCCGGGCCGAGGGCCGCCGGGTCGACGTGCTCGCCGATGGCCACCGCGACCTGCCAGCCGGTGCCGCCGAAGGCCTCGAAGCACTGCCGGAAGAAGGCGGTCGTGTCGGCCAGGAAGCTGCCCATCGAGATGAACAGCAGCGGCCGGTCGCCGGTTTTCCGCCAGGCGGTGTCGTCCGCCCAGCCACCCAGTGCCGGGCCGACGAACTGGAACCGCTCGTCGAAGGTGTCCGCGGCGGGCTGGAACGAGCGCGGCAGGAAGACCAGGTTGAGCGGAGCGCAGTTCTCCCGCTGGTGCGGGGGAGTCAGGCCGAACTCGGCCGCTGTGCGCAGCTGGCGCTGGAAGATCTCGGTGAAGATTTCGACGGCACGGGGGTCGGACATGTCCGTGCCCCCGGCCAGCAGTTCGTCAAGCGAGAAGTGGCTGTTGCTGGCGTACGTCGGGTTCAGCGCGACGCAGGGCACGTGGAACCGTTCGGCCACCATGGTCGCCGACGCCGCCTGCGAGTCGTAGCACAGCACGTCCGGGCGGTCGTTCTCGAAGAGTTCGTTCAGCAGCCGTCCGCTGACCTTGGTCATCGCCAGCAGCGCCTCCGCGGTCGCCACCGTGTGGCGGGCGCTGGGCGTGGCCGAGCGCGGCGGCAGCGCCACCGGGATCGGCAGCAGCGCGGCGCCGGCCGCCTCGACGTCCGCGCGGAACTTGTCGTGGGCGGCGTAGGTGACCCGGTGGCCGCGGTCGCGCAGTTCGCGGGCTAGCGGCAGGGTCGGGCGGAGGTGTCCCTGCGCGGGCACGGTGACGAACAGAACATGCATGTCAAGTGGTTCCCCTCTGTTCGTGGTCGCGTCGAGCCGTACCGGGATTATGCGCCGGGAAGGTGTAGGTCTTCTCCCAGTCCGGATCGCGATGGCCCATCGGGCCCACCGGATCGGTACGCGAGTGCACGTGTGCCGCCGAATGCGCCCGAGCAGGTTGCCAGCGTGAATTTTTGACTTACGATCACGCAGGTCTCAGCAACAACGGGGTGGTGAGCGTGGACGGAGAACAACGTCGTCGGACGATCGCCCATTGGGTGCGCGAGCACGGTGGGCTCACCGTCCTCGAGTTCGCCGAGCAGCACGGCGTCAGCCCCGAGGCCGTCCGGTCCGACCTGGCCGCGCTGGAGCACCAGGGCACCCTGCGGCGGGTGCCGGACGGCGCCGTCCCCGTCGTGCCGGTGCAGCCGGCCGCGAGGGCCCCGTCCACGGCCCCCGGGAGGTGCCGGATGCACGCGGAGAAGGAGCGGATCGCCAGGGCCGCGGTCGGCGAGGTGCCCGACGGCGGCTCGATCCTGCTCGACGCCGGGAGCACCGTGGCGCAGCTGGCCGGACTGCTGCCGGCCGGTCGCGACCTGACCATCGTCACGCAGTCGCTGGCCGTGGCCGTGGCGCTGAGCGACCGGCCGGACCTCGACCTGATGCTGATCGGCGGCCGTGTCCGCGGCTGCTCGCTGGCCCTGGTGGACAGCTGGGCGCTGCGCACGCTGGCCGGCACCCGCGTCGACGTCGCTTTCCTCGGCGCCGACGGCGTGTCCGTGCGGCACGGGATGACCGTCCGGGACGGGGCGGCGGCGATGGTGAAGCGTGCGGCGATGGTGGCCGCGCAGCGGACCGTGCTGCTGGCCGACCACACCAAGCTCGACCAGGATCGCCTGGCCAGTTTCGGCTCGCTGGCCGAGGTCGACATCCTGATCACCGACGACGGGGCCGACCCCGAGCGCGTCGGCGCGATCACCGCGGCCGGGCCGCGCGTGGTCGTGGTCTGAGCCGCCCCGGGAGCCGCGCTCAAGCCGTGACGATCCGGGGTCCGGCTCCGGCGAGGTCTCGGGCTACGTGTTTGTCGATGCCGTCGTCGGTGATGAAGGTGTCGATGTCGGATAGTTCGGCGAAGCGGGCGAAGTGGTCGTTGCCGACTTTGGTGTGGTCGGCGAGGAGGACGGTGCGGCGGGCGCAGTTGATGGAGGCTTGTTTGACCATGGCTTCGGCGGTGTCGGGGGTGGTGAGGCCGCGTTCGAGGGATAGTCCGTTGGTGGCGATGAAGGCGACTTCGACGAAGGTGTCTCGGAGGGCTTGGAGGGCCCAGGAGTCGACGAGGGCGAGGGTGCGGCCGCGGAGTCGTCCGCCGACGAGCATGAGGGTGATGTTGGGGCGGGTGGAGAGGGTCGTGGCGATGGTGATGGAGTTGGTGACGACGGTGAGTTCGCGGTCGGCGGGGAGGTGTTCGGCGAGGCGGGCGGTGGTGCTGCCGGCGTCGAGGAGGATGGCGCCTTCTTCGGGGATTTCGGTGATGGCGGCTTTGGCGATGCGGTCTTTTTCGGTGGCCATGAGGGTGTTGCGGGTGGCGAGGGCGGGTTCGAACCCGAGGCGTCCGGCGGGGATGGCGCCGCCGTGGACGCGGCGAGCCAGCCCCGTCCGCTCCAGGACGGTCAAGTCGCGGCGGATGGTTTCGGCGGTCACAGCGAATTCCGCCGCCAGCGGAACGACGTCCACCCGGCCGTGCGCCCGTAATCGTTCCGCGATGATCCTCTGCCGTTCTTCCGCGTACAACGCCGTTTCCCCGATCCCCTCGCGAGCGTGACGAAGTGGCAGTCTAGGTGGACTTGACGGCGCAAGTTCCTGGTTTGCGGGATACGCGGGAAATCATCGACCCGGTGATCATCGGGCATGGTCCGGACGTTCAACGGGTGCAATGTCCTCTTCGGCGCAACGGACAGTCCACTCCGGATTGTTAAGGTTCTCCCCAGTGCCGGAAGCGGTACAACAGGGGGAAACTCCGCCGAATCAGCGGCCCATTGGTCGACGAAGCAGGGCTGCGGCGAAGACACCCGGTGGGCGGAGTCTCGGGAATTCCCGGATCTCGGCTGCGTAACCTGCCGGTGTTCGCCGACCGGTTCCGCGTGATCGGAGTGTCTTGGCCACCTGCGTCGAAGCACCGCATGAGATCAGGTCACTCGCTCCTTTGGCGCGGACTCCGGTCTTCGTCGTCGCGGGGCTCTTCGGGGTGGTGTTGCTCGCCGTAGCCGGTCGGTACGGCTACTTCGGGGACGAGCTGTACTTCCTCGCCGCCGGGCGGCACCTCGCTTGGGGGTACGCCGACCAGCCTCCGCTCGTTCCCGTGCTCGCCCGGATTCTCGAATCCCTCGCGCCGGGCAACGTCTTCGTGCTGCGGTTGCCCGCCATGGCCGTGATGGTCGTCGCCGTCGTGGTCAGCGCGCTGATCGCCCGTGAACTCGGTGGGGGACGGCGGGCGCAGGTCATGGCCGCCGCGACCTTCGCCGTGTCGACGCAGTTCGTGGCGAGCGGCCACTACCTCGCGACGTCGACCTTCGACCCCTTCTTCTGGACGTTGCTGGGCTGGCTGCTGGTGCGGTGGGTCCGCACCCGTGCCGACGACCTGCTCGTGTGGGCGGGGGTGGTCACCGGCCTCGCCTTGAACACGAAGTTCCTCGTCGGCGCGTTCTGGGGCGTCGCCGTGCTCGCGGTACTCGCCTGCGGACCCCGGGAGCTGCTGCGGCGGCCGGCGCTGTGGCTCGGCGGGCTGATCGCGCTGGCCATGGTCGCGCCGACGCTCGGCTGGCAGGCCACGCACGGCTGGCCGCAGCTCGCGATGAGCGCCGCCATCTCGCAGGAGGTCGCCGCGATGCCCGGCGGACGGGCCATGATCGTGCCGGTCATGCTCTTCCTCGCCGGACTCCCCGTCGCGGCCCTGCTGCTCGGCTACGGCGGCTGGCGGCTGATGCGCTCCCCGGCGTTGCGCGAGTACCGCTTCCTCGGCTGGACCACTGCCGGACTCACCGTGCTCTTCGTCGTCATCGCCGGGCGTCAGTACTACGTCGCCGGGCTCTACGGCGTGTGCTGGGCCGCCGCCGCGGTCGAGTTCGAACGAGGGCAGCCGGCGCGGTGGTGGCGGTGGGCCGCCTCCTGGCCGGTGTACGTCCTGACCGCGCTGGTCATGCTGCCGACCGCGTTGCCGGTCTGGCCGCAGTCGTGGCTGCGCGACCACCCGGGCCTGCCCAAAGCCGTGTTCTCCGCCGAAGAGATCGGCTGGCCGGAGGTGGCAGGCTCCATCGCGAAGACCTTCCACGCGCTGCCGGACCCGGCGCACACCGCGATCGTGACGCGGATGTACTGGCAGGCCGCCGCGGTCGACCACTACGGCCCGGCGTTCGGCCTGCCCGAGCCGGCCAGCCCGAACCGCGGCTACCACTCCCTGGTGACACCGCCGGACTCCGCGGTGAACGTCCTCTACGCCGGTCCGGGCCCGCAGCCGCTCCAAGGCCACTTCGCCGACGTGAAGCGCGTCGGCACCGTCGACTCCGGACTCGGGATCCCGAACACCAGCCAGGGCCTGCCACTGTGGCTGGCCACCGGCCGGGCCGAAAGCTGGGCGACGCTTTGGCCGAAGCTGCGGGACTTCCACGTCTGAACACCAACGAAACGAAGGGAACCGAGTGGACGGCACCGAGTCCTACCCGTTCAACCACGGCGCCGGACTGGCGCTGGACGACGCCTACGCCGAAGCACGCGAGCGGCCCGGCCTGACCCGGGTGCGGATGCCCTTCGGGGAGCCCGCGTGGCTGGTCACCCGCTACGCCGACGCCCGCCAGGTGCTGGGCGACCGGCGGTTCTCCACCCAGCTCGCCACCGAGCACGACTGGGCCCGCGTCATCCCGATGCGCGCCGAAATGGGCATCCTCGGCCTCGACGCGCCCGACCACCCGAGGCTGCGGCGGCTCGTGGCGAAGGCGTTCACCGCCGCGCGGATCGAAGGGCTGCGGCCATGGGTGCGCGACCTCGCGCACCGCCTCATCACCGACATGACGGCCGAAGGCGACACCGCGGACCTCGCGGAGCAGTTCGCCCTGCCGTTCTCGGTGCAGGTGATCTGCGAGCTGCTCGGCGTGCCTCCGGAGGACCGCCCGAAGTTCCGCGGGTGGACGGACTGGGTCTTTTCGACCGTGCCGATCAGCCCCGAAGAGTTCATGGCCAACCACGCGGCCTTCCGCGGGTACATGGCCGCCCTCGTCGACGCCCGCCGGGAAGCACCGCGTGACGACCTGCTCTCCGCGCTGATCCGCGCCCAGGACGACGAAGACACGATCAGCTCCGACGAGCTCGTCGACCTGGCCAACTCGCTGCTCCTGGCCGGGCACGAAACCACCGCGTCGCAGGTCACCAACTTCGTCGACGTCCTCCTGCACGACGCGCGGGGCTGGTCGCGGCTGCTGGCCGACCCGGACCTCGTGCCGTCCGCCGTCGAAGAGCTGACCCGGTTCGTACCGCTGATGTCGGGCTCGGTTTTCCCGCGCTACGCCGCCGAGGACGTCGAGGTCGGCGGGACGCTCGTCCGCGCCGGTGAAGGAGTGCTGGTGTCACTCGGTTCGGCCGACCGCGACCCCGGGCGGTTCGCCGAACCGGACCGGCTCGACCTCGCCCGGGAGAACAACGTGCACCTCGGCTACAGCCACGGCGCACACCACTGCTTCGGCGCCGCGCTCGCCCGCGTCGAGCTGCAGGAAGCGTTGCGCGCGCTGCTGGAGCGGTTGCCCGGGCTCGAGGTGGCCGGCGAGGTCACCTGGAAGCCGCAGGTCAGCGTCCGCGGTGTGAGCCAGTACACGGTGGGTTGGTGATTCTCTAAGGAAATCCCGGCGGTGCCGGGAGTTAGCTCGCGGAGTCGGGACCGCCGTACTCGTCGCCGGGAGCAGCATGACGCCCACGCACCGCTCTGCCATCCGGCCCGAACCCGTCGCGGTGGTGGGGATGGCGTGCCGCCTGCCCGGGGCCGCCGATCCCGCCGCCTACTGGGACCTGCTGCGGGACGGCGTCTCCACGATCGGGCCCGCGCCCGCCGGGCGTCCCGACGCCGGCCCGGCCGGGTACCTGCCGGACGCGGACCGCTTCGACGCCGCGTTGTTCGGCATCTCGCCGCGGGAAGCCCGCGAGATGGACCCGCAGCAGCGGCTGGTTCTCGAACTGGCCTGGGCCGCGTTCGAAGACGCCCGGATCGCGCCCGACTCCCTGCGCGGCGGCGAAACCGGCGTCTTCGTCGGGGTGACCGCCGACGACTACGCGCTGCTCGCCCGGCGCTCGGGCGCCCGGATCGGGCACCACACGATGACCGGCGTGAACCGGGCGATCCTCGCCAACCGCGTCTCCTACGTGCTGGGACTGTCCGGGCCGAGCATGGCCGTCGACACCGGGCAGTCCTCGAGCCTGGTGGCCGTGCACCTCGCGTGCGCCGCGCTGCGGTCCGGGGAAGCGGACCTCGCGCTGGCCGGCGGCGTGCAGCTGAACCTGGCCGAAGAGAGCACGGCCGCGCTGGCCGAACTGGGCGCGCTGTCCCCGGACCGCACCTGCTTCACCTTCGACGAACGTGCGAACGGCATCGTGCGCGGCGAAGGCGGCGGGGTCCTCGTGCTCAAGACGCTGTCCCGGGCGCGGGAAGACGGCGACCGCGTGTACTGCGTACTGGAAGGCAGCGCGGTCAACAACGACGGCCCGAGCCCGGGCCTGACCGTCCCCAGCGCCGACGCGCAGGAGCGAGTGCTGCGCTCGGCGTGCCGGCGCGCGGCGGTCGACCCGGCCGACGTCCAGTACGTCGAGCTGCACGGCACCGGCACCGCGGTGGGCGACCCGGTCGAGGCCGCCGCGCTCGGCGCCGTCTACGGCCCGGGCCGCGCCGAACCGCTGCTGGTCGGCTCGGCGAAGACGAACCTCGGGCACCTCGAAGCCGCCGCCGGCATCGCCGGGCTGCTCAAGGCGATCCTGGCCCTGACGCACCGGAGTGTGCCGCCCAGCCTCAACTTCAGCCGCCCCAACCCCGGCATCCGGTTCGACGAATGGCGGCTGCGCGTCGCGGCCGAGCCACAGCCGTGGCCGGCGGGCGAGCGGGCGCGGGCCGCCGTGTCGTCGTTCGGCATGGGTGGCACCAACTGCCACGTCGTGCTCGCCGAAGTGCCCGCCGGGCCCGAACCCGAGCCGGCGCCCCAGGAGGGGCCGGTCGCGTGGGTCCTCTCCGGCCAGGGCGAGGGCGCGCTGGCCGCACAGGCGGCGAACCTCGCCGGGCACCCCGGCGGCCTGCGGGACGTCGGCTGGTCGCTCGCCACGACCCGCGCGGGCCTGCCTACTCGCGCGGTGCTGGTCGGCTCGTCCGCCGGGGACCTCGACACCGCCGCCCGGGCCCTGGCGGCCGGCGGCGTCGCGCCCGGCCTGGTCCGCGGGACCGCGACGCCCGAGATCACCGAAGGCGCCCGGTCCGGGGCCGTGTTCGTCTTCCCCGGCCAGGGCTCGCAGTGGGCCGGGATGGCCGGCGAACTCCTGGCCACCGCACCGGCGTTCGCCGAAGCGATGCACGCCTGTGCGGACGCGCTCGCCCCGCACGTCGACTGGTCGCTGCTGGAAGTACTCGGCGAGGGCGAAGATTCGCCGAGCATGGCGCGGACCGAGGTCAACCAGCCCGTCCTGTGGGCGGTCATGGTCTCGCTGGCCGCGCTGTGGCGCTCCCTGGGTGTCGAACCCGCCGCCGTGGTCGGGCACTCGCAGGGCGAGATCGCGGCCGCGTGCGTCTCCGGGGCGCTGTCGCTCGAGGAGGGCGCTCGCGTCATCGCGGTGCGGGCCCAGGTCGCCGCCCGCGAGGTACCCGCGGGCACCGGCATGGTGTCGGTGCGGCTGCCCGCCGACGTCGTCCGCGAACGGCTGGGCCGCTGGGCGGGTCGGCTCTCGGTGTCGGTGGTCAACGGTCCCGAATGGGTGCTCGTGGCCGGGGACGACGAGGCGCTGGGGGAACTGCTGGCGGAGTGGGAAGAGCACGCCCGCGTCCGGCGGATCGCGGCCGACTACGCGTCGCACTCGCCGTGGGTGGCACCGATGGAGGCCGGGCTCAAGGCCGGCCTCGCGGGCTTGCGCCCTGGCCCGTCGGCCGTGCCGTTCTACTCCACCGTGACCGCCGGGCCGGTCGACGGCGCCGATCTCGACGGCGGCTACTGGTACCGGAACCTGCGTGAGACCGTCGACTTCCACGGCGCCGCCGGCGCCCTGCTGGCCGCCGGGTTCACCGCGTTCGTCGAGGTCAGCCCGCACCCGATGCTCCTGGGCAGCGTCCGCGACGCGATCGCGGCGGCGGGCGGCGGCGCGGTCGCGACCGGGACCTTGCGCCGCGGTGCCGGGTCGCTGACCCAGGCCCTGACGTCGCTGGCCGAACTGCACGTCCGCGGCGTGCCGGTCGACTGGCCCCGGCAGTTCCCCGGCGCGCGGCGGGTGCCGCTGCCGACCTACGCTTTCCAGCGGGAGCGGTACTGGCTCGGCGAGGGCGGACCAGCGGCCGCCGCGGCGAAGCCCGCCGACCTGTACGCCTTGGTGCGCCAGGAAACCGCGGTGGTGCTCGGGGCGCACGACGTAGCGCGGGTGGAGCCGTCGGCGTCGTTCAGCGAGCTGGGGTTCGACTCGGCGATGATCGTGGAGCTGGCCGGACGGCTCGGCGCGGCGACTTCGGCCGCCGTCGGGGTGGGAACCGTGTTCGACCACCCGACTCCCGCGCGCCTGGCCGAGTTCCTCACTTCCTCGGTCGAAGCGGAGCCCGTCGGGGTCCGGCCGGTCGAGCCCGGCGACGACCCGATCGCCGTCGTCGGCATCGGCTGCCGGTTCCCCGGCGGGATCGACTCGCCCGAGACGTTCTGGTCCGTGGTGGCCGACGGCGTCGACGCGATCACGCCGATGCCGGCCGACCGCGGCTGGAGCGCCGACGTGCTCGCCACCGGCCGCGGCGGCGGGTTCCTGCACGACGCCGGCGACTTCGACGCCGCCTTCTTCCGGATTTCCCCGCGGGAAGCCCTCGCGATGGAACCCCAGCAGCGGCTGCTGCTGGAGACCACCTGGGAGGCGCTGGAGCGCGCGGCGATCGACCCGACGTCGCTGCGCGAGACCGCCACCGGCGTGTTCCTCGGCGCGATGGCCCAGGACTACGGCGTCCGGCTGCACGAGAACACCGGCCGTGGCGAGGGGTACGCGCTCACCGGAACGGCCACGAGCGTGCTGTCCGGCCGGATCGCCTACCTGCTCGGCACCCGCGGCCCGGCGCTCACCGTCGACACCGCGTGCTCGTCGTCCCTGGTCGCACTGCACCTGGCCGCGCAGGCCCTGCGCGGCGGCGAGTGCACGCTGGCCGTCGCCGGCGGCGCGACCGTGATGGCCAATCCGGGCGTGTTCGCCGAGTTCGCGCGGCACGGCGGTCTCTCCCCAGCCGGCCGCTGCAGGTCCTTTTCGGACGAAGCCGACGGCACCGGCTGGGCCGAAGGCGCCGGAGTCCTGGTGCTGCAACGGCTTTCCGACGCCCAGCGCGAAGGTCGTCCGGTACTCGCCGTGCTGCGCGGCAGCGCCGTCAACTCGGACGGCGCGTCCAACGGCTTGACCGCGCCGAGCGGCGCCGCCCAGCGCGCGGTGATCCGGCAGGCGCTCGTCGCCGCCGGGCTCACCCCGGCGGACGTCGACGTGGTGGAGGCGCACGGCACCGGCACGCCGCTGGGCGACCCGATCGAAGCCGATGCCCTGTTGGCCACCTACGGCCGGGACCGCGCCGGCCGCGCCCCGCTGTGGCTGGGGTCGCTGAAGTCCAACCTCGGGCACACCCAGGCGGCCGCCGGCGTGGCCGGGGTGATCAAGATGGTCCTGGCCATGCGGCACCGCGTGCTGCCGCGGACACTGCACGCCGCGACGCCGTCGACGCGGGTGGACTGGACGTCCGGGGCGGTGCGGCTGCTCACCGAGGAGGTGCCGTGGCCGGGGGAGGACCGGCCGCGGCGGGCCGCCGTCTCGGCGTTCGGCATTTCCGGCACCAACGCGCACGTCGTCCTCGAAGAACCGCCGCCGGCCGAGGTCGTCCCCGCGCCCGAGCCGACGGCGCTGCCGGTGCCGCTCGTGGTGTCGGCCCGCTCGGCGGAAGCGCTGGACGACCAGCTCGCCCGGCTCCAGTCCAGTGTGGACTCCTCTGATCCGGGTGCGCTGGCCGCTGCGCTGCTCCGGACGCGGGCGACCTGGGAACACCGGGCCGTGCTCTTCGGCTTCGACGGTCCCGCGATCACGGGCGTCGCCGGTGCGCCGGGCGAGATCGCCGTCGTGTGCACCGGCCAGGGCTCCCAGCGCGTCGGCATGGGACGTGAGCTGTACGCCGCGTTCCCGGTCTACGCGGCCGCGTTCGACGAAGCCTGCGCGGAACTGGACCGGCACCTGCCGGGCGCTCCGGTCGCCGACGTCGTGTTCGGCTCGGACGAACTGCACCGGACGAGGTACGCCCAGGCCGGGTTGTTCGCGCTCGAAGTCGCCCTCGTCCGGCTGCTTGAGTCGTTCGGGGTGCGGCCGGCCGTCTTCGCCGGGCACTCCGTCGGCGAGCTGACTGCCGCGCACCTCGCCGGGGTCTTCTCCCTCGCGGACGCGGCGAAGCTGGTCGCCGCCCGCGGCCGGCTCATGCAAGCGCTCCCCGCCGGCGGCGCCATGGTCGCGGTCGACGCCTCCGAAGCGGACGTCGCCGACGTGCTCGGCGACGGTGTCTGGCTGGCGGCGGTCAACGGGCCCGCTTCGGTGGTGCTCTCCGGCGCCGGAGAGCCGGTGGCCGCGGCCGCCGCGGCGCTGCGGAAGCGCGGGCACAAGGTCACCGCGCTGACCGTCAGCCACGCGTTCCACAGTGGACTGATGGACCCGGTGCTCGACGACTTCGCCGCCGTGGCAAGGGAAATCGAGTATCACCCGCCGGTGCTGACCTTGGTGACCGACGGGGACCCGACGGCCCCCGAGCACTGGGTCGAGCAGATCCGGCGGCCGGTCCGGTTTGCCGGCGTCCTCGCCGAACTGGGTTCACGCCGGGTGGCGGCGGTGGTCGAGGCCGGGCCGGACGGCGTGCTGACCGCGTTGGCGCAGGCTGCCCTCGACGAACCGGTCGCGGTCGCGCCGCTGCGGCGGGACCGCCCGGAGCCGGAGACGTTCCTCCGCGCTCTCGCCCGCCTGTTCGTCCACGGCGTCGACGTCGACTGGGCGCCGGTGCTGCCCGGGCGCGCGCCGCTGGTGCCGCTGCCGACGACCGCGTTCCGGCGCGTCCGGTACTGGCAGCCGTCCCCGCCCGCCGCCGCCGACGTCGCGGCCGTCGGACAGACGCCGCTGGAGCACGCGGTGCTGGGCGCGGAAGTGACCGATCCGGAGACCGGCCGGGTGGTGCTGACCGGCAGGTACACCACGGCGCACCCGATCCGTGAGCTCGCCGGGACGGCGATCGCGCCCCTGTCGACGCTGCTCGACCTCGCGCTGGAGGCCGGTTCACGGGCCGGGGTGCCGGTGGTGCGCCGGTTGTCGGCGGAACGGCCGCTGGTCGTCGAGTCCGAGAGCGTTCCGGTGCGGGTGGTGCTCGGCGCGCTCGACGGCGGCGAGCGAACGGTGACGATCCACGCGGAGCAGGACGGCTCATGGGTCCGGCTCGCACGCGGCACCCTGGGTGGTGGCGCGGCTCCCGGCCCCGCCGGATCGGCGGACTTCTTCGGCGCGCTCGAAACGGCCTTCGGCCCCGAAGCGCCGCTCGACTGGACCGAGGTGGTGCGGCACGCGGAGGCGTCCGGCACCGCCCGGATCGAACTGTCGCCGGACGGCGGCCTGCTCGCCACCGACGAAGACGGCGTTCTGGTGCTGACGGCCGTTTCGGTCACCTCGGGACCGGTGGAGCTGCCGCTCACCGTTGCGAGCTGCTTCCACATCGTCGAATGGCGGGAGGTCACCGCCGAACCGGTCCCGACGTCGTGCCGCGTGGTCCGGAAGCCCGGCGACCTCGCCGGCGGGCATCGCCCGGCGTGGTTCGTGCTGCCGGTCGACCCGGCGAGCGCCGCGGTGCCGGAGGTCTTGGCGGTGCTGAAGGCGTTCCTGGCCGAGCCGGCGGACGCCCGGCTGCTCGTCCGGACCAGGGACTCCGGCGAGCCCGCCGCGGCCGCCGTCGCCGGGCTGGTGCGGGCCGCGCAGGCCGAACACCCGGGCCGGATCGTTCTCGTCCACAGTGGACTCGACGCGGCGGAGCTGCCGTCGATCGCCGAGGCCATCGGCGAGCCCGAAGCCGAGGTGACCGACGGACGGGTCCGCGTCCCGCGCCTGGTCCGCGTCCCGCCGCCCGCGCCGCGGCCGTGGGATCCCGCGGGCACCGTGCTGGTCACCGGCGGTACCGGGGTGCTCGGGGCGCTGATCGCCCGGCACCTCGTCGCGAACGGGGTGCGCAGCCTGGTGCTCGCCTCGCGGCGCGGGCAGGCCCCGGACCTCGTGGCCGAACTGGCGGCGGCGGGCGCCCGCGTCGAGGTCGTGGCCTGCGACGTGAGCGACCGCGAACAGGTGCGGGCGCTGGTGGACAGGCCGCTCACCGCCGTCGTGCACACCGCCGGGGTACTGGCCGACGGGGTTATCGCGGCCCAGGACGACGAGAGCCTGGCCGAGGTGTTCGGCCCCAAGGCCGACGCCGCCGCGCACCTCGACGAGCTGACCCGCGACCACGACCTCACCGCCTTCGTGCTGTTTTCGTCGGTGTCGGGCGTGCTCGGCGGCGCCGGTCAGGCGAACTACGCCGCGGCCAACGCCTACCTCGACGCGCTCGCCGTCCGCCGTCGTGCGGCCGGCCTGCCCGCGGTGTCCCTGGCCTGGGGACCGTGGGACGGCGCCGGCATGGCGGCCCGGCTCGGCCCGGCGGACACGGCGCGGCTGGCCCGCTCCGGGCTCCGTCCGCTCGACCCGGCACTCGGCTTGGCCCTGCTCGACGCCGCGCTCGGGAGTGCGCACCCGGTCGTCGTACCCGTCGCGCTGCGGCTCGGTGAGCTTTCCGGGCCGGTGCCCGCGGTGCTGCGCGACCTCGCCGGTCCTTCGGACGACTCCGCGCTCGCGGATCCGGACGAAGCCCAGCTGACCGAATTGGTCCGGGCCGAGGCGGCCGTGGTCCTCGGTGGCGGGGCCGGAGTCGGTCCGCTGCAGGCGTTCCGCGACGCCGGGTTCGACTCCCTGATGGGCGTGGAACTGCGCAACCGCCTCGCCGCCCGCACCGGCCTCGCACTGCCGGCGTCAGTGGTGTTCGACCACCCGAGCCCGGTCGAGCTCGCCGAGCGCCTGCACGGCGACCTGACCGGTCACGCCCGCCCCGCGGCGCCGGTCGCCACCCGCCCGGCCGACGACGACGACCCGATCGTGATCGTGGGCACGGGCCTGCGCCTGCCCGGTGGCGTCACGACCCCGGAAGCCCTGTGGGACCTCGTCGCCGGCGAGGTGGACGCGATCTCGGAGTTCCCGGCCGACCGCGGCTGGGACGTCGACGCGCTCTACGACCCCGACCCGGACGCGCCCGGCCGGTCCTACGCCCGCACGGGCGGGTTCGTGCACGACGCGGGCCTGTTCGATCCGGCCTTCTTCGGCATCGCGCCCCGCGAGGCGCTGGCCATGGACCCGCAGCAACGCCTGCTGCTGCAGACGTCGTGGGAAGCCCTCGAGCGCGCGGGTATCGCCCCGACGTCGTTGCGGGGCACGGACACCGGCGTGTTCTTCGGCGCCTCGGCGCAGGCGTACGGGGTCACCGCGCGCGACGCCGGCGCGGAGACCGAGGGCTACGTCATGACCGGGGCGTCGGCGAGCGTGCTGTCCGGGCGGGTCGCCTACGTGCTCGGCGCGCGCGGCCCCGCCGTCACGATCGACACGGCGTGCTCGTCGTCGCTGGTCGCGCTGCACCTGGCCGCCCGGTCGCTGCGGTCCGGCGAATGCTCGATCGCGCTGGCGGGTGGGGCGACGATCCTCGCGACGCCGGACCTCTTCGTCGAGTTCTCCCGGCTGCGCGGCCTGTCCGCGGACGGCCGCTGCAAGTCCTTCTCGGCCGACGCGGACGGCACGGGCTGGGCCGAAGGCGTCGGCGTCCTCGTGCTGCAACGGCTTTCCGACGCGGTGCGCGACGGACGCGAGGTCCTGGCGGTGGTCCGGGGGACGGCGGTCAACCAGGACGGCGCGTCCAACGGCCTGACCGCGCCGAGCGGACCTTCGCAGCAGGCGGTCATCCGGCAGGCACTGGCCGACGCCGGGCTGGCGCCGTCCGAAGTGGACGCGGTCGAGGCGCACGGCACCGGCACGGTCCTCGGTGACCCGATCGAGGCGCAGGCCCTGCTGGCCACGTACGGCGCGGACCGGGAGACGCCGTTGTGGCTGGGTTCGGTCAAGTCGAACATCGGGCACACGCAGGCGGCGGCCGGGGTCGCGGGCGTGCTGAAGATGGTGCTCGCGATGCGCCACGGCGTGCTGCCGCGGACGCTGCACGTGACCGCGCCCTCGTCCGAAGTGGACTGGACGGCGGGTGCGGTCGAGCTGCTGACCGAGGCCCGGACGTGGGACACCGGCGACCGGCCGCGGCGGGCCGGCGTGTCGTCGTTCGGGGTGTCCGGGACGAACGCTCACGTGGTGCTGGAGCAAGGCCCGGCACCGGTGGTCTCTTCGCCGGAACCGCCCGCTCTCGTTCCGCTCGTCGTGAGTGGCCGGTCCACCGCCGGGCTGGCGGCGCAGGCCGGCCGGCTCGCCGGCTTCCTCGCCGGTGAGGCCGACCTGAGCGCCGCCGGACGGACGCTGCTGTACGCCCGGGCCCGGTGGGAGCACCGGGCGGTCGTCCTGGCCGGAGACCGCGAACGCGCGGTGGCGGACCTGCAGGCCCTGGCCGCGGGCTCGGTCGCCGCCGGTGTGGTGCGGGGAACCGCCGACCCGGCCGGTCCGGGACGGGTGGTCTGGGTGTTCCCGGGGCAAGGCGCGCAGTGGGCCGGCATGGGCCGGGAGCTGTGGGCGGCGAATCCGGTGTTCGCCGCGCGGATGGCCGAGTGTGAAGCGGCTTTGTCGCCGCACGTGGCGTGGTCACTGTCCGAAGTGGTGCGTGGTGGTGGCTCGCTGGACGCGGTGGACGTGGTGCAGCCGGTGTCGTTCGCGGTGATGGTGTCGCTCGCCGCGGTCTGGGAGTCTTTCGGTTTGCGGCCCGACGCGGTGGTGGGACATTCGCAGGGCGAGATCGCGGCCGCGTGCGTCGCGGGTGCGTTGTCGCTGGAGGACGCCGCGCGGGTGGTGGCGGTGCGCAGCCGGATCATCGCCCGCGAACTGGCCGGGCACGGCGGGATGCTGTCCGTCGCAGTGGCGGAGCACGAACTGGAACTGCCCGAAGGTGTCGAAATCGCGGCGGTGAACTCGCCGTCGTCGGTGGTGCTGGGCGGTGACCCGGCGGCGCTGGACGCCCTGGCCGAGTCCTACCGTGCGCGGGCCGTGCGCGTGCGGCGGGTGCCGGTCGACTACGCGTCCCACACCGCACACGTCGCGCGCGCCGAAGCCGGACTGGTGGCCGCCTTGTCCGATGTGGACGACAAAGCGCCGACGGTGCCCTGGTATTCCACTGTGGACAGCAGCTGGGTCTCGATGCTGTCGGAAGACTACTGGTACCGGAACCTGCGCGAGACTGTCCGGTTCGCCGACGCCGTGACCGCACTGGCCGCGGCCGGGCACCGGGTGTTCGTCGAGACGAGTTCGCACCCCGTGCTGACCACGAGCGTGCAGGAGACCGTCGCCGACGCCGTGGTGTGCGGGACCCTGCGCCGCAACGAACCGGAAGGGGAGCGGCTGCTGCGGTCGGCCGCGGAGCTGTTCGCGCATGGCGTGGCGATCGACCCGGCCGCGCTGCTGCCGCCCGGCCCCGGCGCGGACGTCCCGACGACGGCCTTTCAGGCGCAGCGGTTCTGGCTCGTCCCCGACCGCGGCCCGGCCCTCGGCCGGGTCGGCCACCCGCTGCTGACGGGCGCCCTCGACGACCCGGAAACCGGCGGGGTCACGCTGCTCGGGCGCGTCGGCCCGCGGACCCACCCGTGGCTGGCCGACCACGCGGTCGACGGGATCGTGGTGGTACCGGGGACGGTGTTCGTGGAGCTGGCCGTCCAGGCCGGCGACCGGCTCGGCCTGCCGGTGGTGCGCGAACTGGTCGGGGAGACCCCGCTGGTGCTGTCCGAGCCGACGGCTCGCGAGCTGCGGGTCACGGCCGGCGCCCCCGCCGCCGACGGTTCCCGCCCGGTGACGATCCATTCCCGCACCCCCGATGCGCCCTGGACCCGCCACGCCACCGGCGTCCTCGCCGAAGCGGCCGCGGTCCCCGAGCGGGCGCCGGAATGGCCGCCCGCGGGCGCCGCCGCGGTCGACATCGGCACCTTCTACGACGACCTGGCCGGCCACGGCTACGGGTACGGCCCGTCGTTCCGGGGCCTGACCGCGGTGTGGCGGCGAGGTGCGGAAGTCTTCGCGGAGGTCGCCCTCCGGGCGGGTACGGACGTGGCCGGCTTCACCCTGCACCCCGCCCTGCTGGACACGGCCCTGCACGCGGCGATGTTCGGGACCACCGAGGTCCGGCTGCCGTTCTCGTGGTCCGGGGTGGCGATCCACGCGACCGGCGCGACGGCGGCCCGCGTGGTCCTGCGGCCGGTGCCGGGCGGGATCTCGGCCGAGCTGACCGACCCGACGGGCGCCCCGTTGGCCTCCGTGGCGGCGCTGACGACCCGCCCGGTGTCGCCGGGCCGGCTCACCACCTCGGCGAGCGACGCCCTGTTCGCCGTGGAGTGGACGGAGATCACGGTCCCGGGCCAGGCCGGCGGCGAACTGGTGCGCCTCGACGGCGACGAGCCGTGGCTGCGGCTGCGGCTGCGGCTGCCCGAGCCTCCCGGCTGGCTCGTCCTGCCCCCTCACCCAGGCCATCCCGCCCGCTCGGCGGTCGACCGGGTCCTGCGGGTCCTGCAAGCCGTCCTGGACACCGGCGCCCGGCTCGCCGTCGTCACCGAGGGCGCCGCCGGACCGCTGAACGACGACCCCGCCGGCGCCGCCGTGTGGGGGCTCGTCCGCGCCGCGCAGCTCGAACACCCCGGCCGCTTCCTGCTGGTCGACGGTGAACCCACCCCGGCGCTCCTCGATGGCCTCGCCGCGCAGGGCGAAACCCAATGCGCCCTGCGCGACGGCCGGGTCCTCGTTCCCCGGCTCCGGCGCGTCGCCCCGGCCGAAAGCCGCGCCGAAGAACACGGGACCGTCCTCATCACCGGCGGCACCGGCCTGCTCGGCTCACTCGTCGCCCGCCGGCTCGTCACCGGACACGGGGTACGCAGCCTCGTCCTCGCCTCGCGCCAGGGCGTCGACCGGGCCGACGAACTCCGCGCACTCGGCGCCGAAGTCCGCGTCGTCGCGTGTGACGTCGGGGACCGCGACGAAGTCCGCGCCCTCCTCGACGGCATCCCCGGCCTCACCGGCGTGGTCCACGCCGCCGGGGTCCTCGACGACGGCGTCCTGACCGCGCTCGACGAGAGCCGCCTGGACAGCGTGTTCCGCGCCAAGGTCGACGGTGCCGTCCACCTCGACGAGCTCACCCGCGATCTGACGATGTTCGTCCTGTTCTCCTCCGCCGCGGGCGTGCTCGGCCACGCCGGCCAGGCGAACTACGCCGCTGCCAACGGCTTCCTCGACGGTCTCGCCGCCCGGCGGCGGGCCCGGGGCGAGCCGGCCGTTTCCCTCGCCTGGGGGCTCTGGGCCGACGAGAGCGGGCTGACCGCCGGCATCGACCGGGCGCACGCGGGCCGGGACGGCGTCGGGGCGCTCACCACCGGTCAGGGCCTCGAGCTGTTCGACCGCGCCCTCGCCGCCGACCGGCCCCTGCTCGTCCCCGTCCGCCTGGACCTGCCCGCGCTGCGCCGCCGGTCCACGGTGCCGCCGCTGCTGCGCGGCCTGGTCCGGCCGGTCCGGCGGGAAGCCCGCGCCGCCGGTTTCGCCCGGCGCGAGGACGTCGAAAACCTGGTGCGCACCGAAGCCTCGGCCGTGCTCGGCGGCGTCGAGATCGCCCCGGCACGCGCCTTCCGCGACGCCGGTTTCGACTCGCTCACCGCCGTGGACCTGCGCAACCGGCTCGCCATCGCGACCGGGCTGACGCTGCCCGCCACGCTCGTCTTCGACCACCCGGACCCGGCCGCGCTGGCCGCCCACCTGCACGGCGTCCTCACCGGCCGGGCCCCGGCCACGACCGCCGAAGCGACGGCCCCGGTCGCCGAGCCGATCGCCGTCGTCGGCATGGGACTGCGGCTGCCCGGCGGCGCCGACACCCCCGAAGCGCTCTGGGAGCTGGTCCGCGAGGGCGTCGACGCCATCGGCGGGTTCCCGGAGGACCGCGGCTGGGACCTCACCGCCCTCTACGACCCTGATCCGGCGGCCACCGGCCACAGCTACACGCGCTCCGGCGGATTCCTGCCCGACGCGGGGGTGTTCGACGCCGGGTTCTTCGGTATCTCGCCGCGCGAGGCGCTGGCCATGGACCCGCAGCAGCGGCTCCTGCTGCAGACGTCGTGGGAGGCCCTCGAACGGGCGGGCATCGCGCCGACGTCGCTGCGCGGGCAGCGCGTCGGGGTCTTCACCGGCCTCATGTACCACGACTACGGCACCGGTGCGCCCGCCGACCCCGAGCTGGAAGGACTGCGCGGGACGGGATCGGCGGGCAGCGTCGCGGCGGGCCGGGTGTCCTACGTGCTCGGCGTGCAGGGCCCGGCCGTCGTGGTGGACACGGCGTGCTCGTCGTCGCTGGTGGCCCTGCACCTGGCCGCGCAGGCGCTGCGCGCGGGGGAGTGCTCGATGGCGCTGGCCGGCGGCGCGACCGTGCTCTCGACGCCGGAGGTGTTCGTCGAGTTCTCCCGGCAGCGGGGGCTCTCCGCCGACGGGCGTTGCAAGTCCTTTTCGGATGAAGCCGACGGAACGGGCTGGGCCGAAGGCGTCGGAGTGCTGGTGCTGCAACGGCTTTCCGACGCCATCCGCGAAAGTCGGGAGGTGCTCGCCGTCATCCGGGGCAGCGCCGTGAACTCCGACGGCGCCTCCAACGGCCTGACCGCCCCGAACGGTCCCGCCCAGCAGGCCGTCATCCGGCAGGCACTGGCCGCCGCCGGCCTCGAACCGTCCGAAGTGGACGCGGTCGAGGCGCACGGCACCGGCACGGTCCTGGGTGATCCGATCGAGGCCCAGGCGCTCCTGGCCACCTACGGCGCCGGTCGCGAAACGCCGCTGTGGCTGGGATCGCTGAAGTCCAACATCGGCCACGCCCAGGCCGCGGCCGGGGTTGCCGGGGTGGTCAAGATGATCATGGCCATGCGACACGGTGTCCTCCCGCGCACCGTGCACGCCGAGCCGCCGTCGTCGCGGGTGGACTGGTCGGCCGGCGCGGTCGAACTGCTCACCGAGAACCGGCCGTGGGACACCGGGAACCGGCCGCGGCGGGCCGCCGTCTCGTCGTTCGGGGTCAGCGGAACCAACGCGCACCTCGTCCTCGAACAGGGCCCGCCGCCGGCTCCGGTCGAGGCCGTCCCGGTGACCACGCCGGTGCCGCTGGTGGTGACCGCGCGTACGCCGGAAGCGCTCCGGGCGCAGGCGGCCCGGCTGGCCGGCGCGCTCGGCGACGACCTCGCCGGGACCGCGGTCGCGCTGGTCGGCACCCGGGCGGTGTGGGAGCACCGCGCCGTCGTCACGGCGGCGGACCGGGAGGCGGCGCTCGCCGGTCTCACCGCGCTGGCCGACGGCGTTTCCGCGCCGGACGTCCTCACCGGCGCCGTTACCGGCACCGCCACCCCCGGCCGTCTGACCTGGGTGTTCCCGGGCCAGGGCGCGCAGTGGGCCGGGATGGGGCGCGAGCTGTGGGCGTCGAACCCGGTGTTCGCGGCGCGGATGACCGAATGCGAAGCGGCCCTCGCTCCGCACGTCGGGTGGGCGCTGTCCGAGGTCGTCCGGGAAGCCCGGCCGCTGGACGCGGTGGACGTCGTGCAGCCCGTGTCGTTCGCGGTGATGGTCTCCCTGGCCGCGGTGTGGGAATCGCTCGGGTTGCGCCCGGACGCCGTCCTCGGCCACTCCCAGGGCGAGATCGCGGCCGCGTGCGTCGCGGGCGCGTTGTCGCTGCAGGACGCCGCGCGGATCGTCGCCGTGCGCAGCCGGATCATCGCGCACCGGCTCGCGGGCCACGGCGGCATGCTCTCGGTCGCCGTGGACGAGGCCGCGCTCCGCCTGCCGGACGGGGTCGAACTCGCGGCGGTCAACGCCCCGTCGTCGGTGGTGCTGGCCGGTGACCCGGCGGCGCTCGACGCACTGGAAGCGTCCTACCGCGCCCGGGACGTGCGGGTGCGCCGGATCCCCGTCGACTACGCCTCGCACACGGCCCACGTGGAACGCGCCGAAGCCGAACTGCTCGCCGCTTTGTCCGATGTGGACAGCAGCGCCCCGGAAACGCCGTGGTTCTCCACCGTCGGTGACGAATGGATCAGCGCGGCGGTCCCGCCGGGCTACTGGTACCGCAACCTGCGCGAGCCGGTCCGGTTCGCCGACGCCGTCACGACGCTGGCCGGCGCCGGGCACCGGGTGTTCCTCGAGGTGAGCTCGCACCCGGTGGTGACCGCCGCCATCCAGGAAACCGTGGCCGACGCGCTGGTGTGCGGCACCTTGCGCCGCGACGAGCCGGAGGGTGACCGGCTGCTGCGGGCCGCCGCGGACCTGTTCACCCGCGGCGTCGCCCTCGACTGGACGCCGTTCCTGCCCGAAGCGGTCCCGGTCGCCCTGCCGACCACCGCCTTCCTCGGCGAGCACTACTGGCTGCGCCCCGCCCCGGGCGGCGGCCAGGACACCCTCGGCCACCCCGTGCTCGGCGCCGCGGTGGAAGACGCCGCATCCGGCGGAATCGTGTTCACCGGCCGGCTCTCCCGGGAAACCCAGCCGTGGCTGTCCGCGCACGCCGTGACCGGGACCGTGCTCCTGCCCGGTGCGGCGCTGGTCGAGCTGGCCGTGCGTGCCGGTGACCACGCGGGCATGCCGGTGGTGCGCGAGCTGGTCGTGGAAACCCCGTTGGTGCTGCCGGAAACCGGGACCGTGCCGATCCAGGTCGTGCTCGGCGCGCCGGACGACGACGAGCGAGCCGTCAGCATCCACTCCCACGACGACGGCGGCTGGGTCCGCCACGCCGCTGGGGTTCTCACCCCGTCGACCGCGACGTCCACTGTGGACCTGTCGGCCTGGCCGCCGCCGGGAGCCGTCGAGACCGACCTGAGCGGCTTCTACGCCGGCCTGGCCGACCGCGGCTACGAATACGGCCCGCAGTTCCAGGGCGTCACCCGGGCCTGGCGGCGGGACGACGACGTCTTCGCCGAGGTCGAGCTCCCCGTGGGCGCCGACTCGCGGGGCTTCGGAATCCACCCGGCCCTCCTCGACGCCGCGCTGCACCCGCTGATCCCGGTGGCGGGGGACGCGGTCGAGCTGCCGTTCGCCTGGACCGGGGTGACCTTGCACGCGACCGGTGCCACCGCCGCCCGCGTCCGGATCCGGCCCGCCGGGACCGGCGCCGCGGTCGAGCTCGCCGACGGAACCGGCGCGCCGCTGCTGTCCGTCGCCGGTCTGGTCACCCGCCCGGTGAACCGGCTCCCGGTCCGCGAGCGCGACGCGGCGGCCCTGTTCGCGGTCGACTGGATCGAGCTGCCCCCGGGCGAAGCGACCGGCCTCGACGCCGAAGTCCTGCCGGTGGAAGGGATCCCGCTCGCCGACGTCCTGTGCCGGATCCAGGAGTTCGTCGCCGGGCCCGGGACCCGCCTGGTGGTCCAGACCCGCGACGCCGTCGCCACCGCGCACCCCGACCCCGCCGCGGCGGCCGTGTGGGGTCTCGTGCGCTCCGCCCAGGCCGAACACCCGGATCGGCTCGTCCTCGTCGACGGCGACCTGCCGGACGGCCGGCTCACCGCCCTCGGCGAGGACCAGTGCGCGGTCCGCGACGGGCGGGTCCTGGTGCCGCGGCTGGTCCGGTCCACGCGCGACGGACTGGACCTCCCGGACGGACCGTGGATCCTGCGGACCGGCCGTACCTTCGACGATCTCGCGCTCGAACCGTCCACAACGGACGCCTTGCGGCCCGGTCAGGTCCGGGTCGCGGTCCGCGCGGCCGGGATCAACTTCCGCGACGTGCTCGCCGGGCTCGGCGTCGCGCTGGACCTCAAGAGCGTCGCCGGCGAAGGTGCCGGCGTGGTCGTCGAGGCCGGTCCCGACGTCGAGGGCTTCGCGGTCGGGGACCGCGTGCTCGGCCTGGTCACCCGCGCGTTCGAGCAGCTCGCCGTGGCCGACGTGCGCACCCTCGTGCCGATGCCGGCCGGCTGGTCGTTCGAAACCGCCGCGTCGGTGCCGATCGTGTTCACCACCGCCTACTACGGCCTGGCCGACCTCGCCGGTCTCCGGCCCGGCGAACGGGTCCTGATCCACGCGGCCGCGGGCGGCGTCGGCCTGGCCGCGGTCCAGCTGGCCCGCCACTTCGGGGCCGAGGTCTTCGCGACCGCCAGTCCCGGCAAGCAGCACCTCCTGCGCGAACTGGGGATCGACGACGACCACCTCGCGAACTCCCGGACGCTCGGCTTCGCCGCGAAGTTCGGGCCGGTCGACGTCGTCCTCAACTCCCTCACCGGGGAGTTCGTCGACGCGTCCCTCGGGCTGCTCGCCGAAGGCGGCCGGTTCCTCGAACTGGGCAAGACCGACGTGCGCACCGGGCTCGACGGCTACCGCGCCTACGACCTGCACGACGCCGGCCCGGAACGGATCGGCGAGCTGCTGCGGGAAGTCCTGACGCTGTTCGGGACCGGCGTGCTGGAGCCGCTCCCGGTCACCGCGTGGGACGTCCGCCACGCGCCGGCCGCCTTCCGGTTCATGGCGCGGGGGCGGCACACCGGCAAGAACGTCCTCACCACCCCGCGTCCGCTCGACCCCGCGGGGACCGTCCTCGTCACCGGCGGCACGGGCCGGCTGGGCGCGCTGGTGGCCCGCCACCTCGTCACCCGCCACGGCGTCCGCGACCTGCTGCTGGCCTCCCGCCGCGGCCCGGCCGCCGACGGCGCCGCGGACCTCGTCGCCGAGCTGACGGCGGCCGGCGCGCAGGTCCGGGTCGTGGCCTGCGACGTCGCCGACCGCGACCGGGTGCGGGACCTGCTCGACGGGGTCCGCCTCACCGCCGTCGTGCATGCGGCCGGCGCGCTCGCCGACGGCGTCCTCGCCGCGCAGGACGCGGAACGGCTGGTCACGGTCTTCCGGCCCAAGGCGGACGCCGCGGTCGTCCTCGACGAACTCACCCGTGCGCACGACCTCGCCGCGTTCGTGCTCTTTTCGTCCGCGGCCGGCGTGCTCGGCGGGGCCGGGCAGGCCGGCTACTCGGCCGCCAACGCGTTCCTCGACGGCCTCGCCGCGCGCCGCCGCGCCGAAGGCCTGCCCGCCGTCTCGCTGGCCTGGGGACGGTGGGCCGACGAGAGCGAACTGACCGCCCACCTCGGCGCCGCCGACACGAGCCGGATGGCGCGCGCCGGTGTTGGCGCGCTGACCGCGGAGCAGGGGCTGCGGCTGTTCGACGAGGCGCTGGCCGGGCCCCGGGTCACGGCCGTGCCGATGGTCTTCGACCACGCGTCCCTGCGCGAACGAGCCCGCACCGAGATCGTGCCGCCCCTCCTGCGCGAGCTGGCGGGCCGGGGCCGCCGCACCGCCCGGACCGCTGCCCGCGCCGGGACGTGGACCGCCCGGCTGTCCCGGTTGGACGATCAGGCCCGGGTGACCGCGCTGACCGAGCTGGTCACCGCCGAGGCCGCCGTCGTGCTGGGCGGCGGGGCCGCGGTGGCCGGCGGGCGGGCTTTCCGCGACGCCGGATTCGATTCGCTGACCGCGGTCGAGCTGCGCAACCGGCTCACCGCGGCCACCGGCGTGTCCCTGCCCGCGACCGCCGTGTTCGACCACCCGACCCCGGCCGCGCTCGCCGCGCACCTGCGGGATGCGCTGGTCGGCACGGTGGCCGCACCCGCGCCGGTCACCGCCGCGGCAGCCGGCGAGCCGATCGCGATCGTCGGCGCCGGCGTCCGGCTGCCCGGCGGCGTGGACAGCCCGGAAGCGTTGTGGCGCCTGCTTTCCGACGGCGTCGACGCGATCACGCCGTTCCCCGCCGACCGTGGCTGGACCGGCGTCGCCGGGGCCGGCGGTTTCCTGGCCGACGCCGGGCAGTTCGACGCGGCGTTCTTCGGCATCTCGCCGCGGGAAGCCCTCGCCATGGACCCGCAGCAGCGCGTGGTGCTGCGGACCGCGTGGGAGGCCCTGGAACGCGCGGGCATCGCGCCGACCTCGGTCCGGGGCACGGACGTCGGGGTGTTCCTCGGCGCCATGGCCCAGGACTACGGCACCCGCGTCCACGAAGCGCCGGCGGAGACGGCCGGGTTCGCGCTCACCGGCTCGTCGTCGAGCGTGCTCTCGGGCCGGGTCTCCTACGTGCTCGGCGCGACCGGCCCCGCCGTCACCGTCGACACGGCGTGCTCGTCGTCGCTGGTGGCCATCCACCTCGCCGCGCAGTCGCTGCGGTCCGGCGAGTGCTCGACGGCGCTGGCCGGCGGCGTGACGGTGATGGCGACCCCGGCGGCGTTCGTCGAGTTCGCCCGGCAAGGCGGTCTCTCCGCCGACGGCCGTTGCCGCGCGTTCGCCGACGACGCGGACGGCACCGGCTGGGCCGAAGGAGCGGGTGTACTGGTACTGCAACGGCTTTCCGACGCGGTGCGCGAAGGCCGCGAGGTGCTTGCGGTGGTGCGTGGCACGGCGGTCAACCAGGACGGCGCTTCGAACGGGCTGACCGCTCCCCACGGCCCGGCTCAGCAAGCCGTGCTCCGCCGCGCCCTCGCGACGGCCGGCCTGCGACCGTCCGAAGTGGACGTAGTCGAAGCGCACGGCACCGGGACCGTGCTCGGCGACCCGATCGAGGTCCAGGCCGTGCAGGCGGTGTACGGGGCCGATCGGGAAACGCCGTTGTGGCTGGGATCGCTGAAGTCCAACATCGGGCACGCCCAAGCCGCGGCCGGCGTGGCCGGGGTGGTCAAGATGGTGCTGGCGATGCGCCACGGCGTCCTGCCGCGCACCCTGCACGCCGAGACGCCGTCGTCGCGAGTGGACTGGACGGCCGGCGCGGTCCGGCTGCTGTCCGAACCCCAGGACTGGCCCGCGGGGGAACACCCGCGTCGCGCCGGGGTCTCGTCGTTCGGCGTCTCCGGCACCAACGCGCACCTCGTGCTCGAAGAGCCGCCCCCGGCCGCGGACCGCGAACCGGCACCGGACGTCGTCGTGCCGCTGGTGGTTTCGGCCCGGTCGGCCGAGGCGCTGGCCGGACAGGCCGGGCGGCTCGCGTCCGCGCTGGCTGAGGGGGCCGCGCTGCCCGAGGCCGGCTGGTCGCTCGTGCGGACGCGGGCGGTGTGGGAACACCGCGCGGTCGTGACGACCGGCGACCGCGACGAGGCTGTCGAGGCACTGCGGGCCGTGCGGAGCGCGGGACCGGCCGAAGCGAACGGCACGGCCTTCGTCTTCGCGGGGCAGGGCGCGCAACGGCCGGGCATGGGGATGGAGCTGTACGCGCAGTTCCCCGCCTACGCCGAGGCGTTCGACGAAGTCTGCGCCGAGCTGGACCGCCACCTCGACCGGCCGCTGGCCGAAGTGATCACCTCGGACGCGGTGCACGAAACGGCCTACGCGCAGGCGGGCTTGTTCGCCGTCGAGGTCGCGATGAGCCGGCTGCTGGCGTCGTTCGGAGTCCGGCCGAGCGTCGTGGCGGGGCACTCGCTCGGTGAGCTGTCGGCCGCGCACGTGGCCGGTGTCCTGACGCTCCCGGACGCGGCCCGGCTGGTCGCCGCCCGGGGCCGGCTGATGCAGGCGCTGGCGCCCGGCGGCGCCATGCTGGCCGTGACGGCGGCCGAGGCGGACATCGAACCGCTGCTCGGCGAAGGCGTCTGGCTCGCCGCGGTCAACGGGCCCGCTTCGGTCGTCCTGTCGGGCACCGAAGCCGCGCTGGCGGCGGCAGCCGGGGAGCTTGCCGCGCGCGGGGTCGAGACGTCGGCGCTGCCGGTGCGGCACGCCTTCCACTCGGACCTGGTGGAGCCGGTGCTCGCCGAGTTCGCCGCCGAAGCCGCGCGGGTGGAGTTCCACGAGCCGGTGCTGCCGCTGGTCTCGACGGTCACCGGGGAGCTCGCCGGTCCCGAGGTGACGACGGCCGAGTACTGGGTGACGCAGATCCGCCGTCCGGTCCGGTTCGCCGACGCCGCCGGGACGCTGCTGAGCGGCGCCCCCGGCACCGTCGTCGAGCTGGGCCCGGGTGGGGTCCTGACCGCGCTGCTGCGGGCCAGGGCCGACAGCGCCGCCGCGGTCGCGCTCACCCGACGCGACCGGCCCGAACGCGGCACGCTGCTGGCCGCGCTCGCCACCCTGTTCACCCGGGGCGCCGACGTCGACTGGACCCCGTTCTTCCCGGCCGCCACCCGGCACCTCGTTCCGCTGCCCACCACGGTGTTCCGGGAGCAGCACTTCTGGCTCCACCCGGAGCCGGCGGCCGGGGACGCCGCCTTCTGGGCGGCGGTCGCCCGGGAGGAGCTGCCCGCCGGGGCTCCCGATTCGCTGGCCGCGGCGCTACCGGACCTCGCGCGCTGGCACCGCGAACGCCAGGCGGAGACGGCCGTGGCGGACTGGCGCCACCAGGTCGTCTGGGAACGGCTGCCGGAGCAGACGGCCCGGCCCGTCAGGTGGCGAGTGCTCGACGACGACGGCACGTTCGCCGCACTCCACGCTGCGGAGGACGCTGCCGACCACGTCCTGATCGTGTCCGACGGCCGGGTCGAGCACCTCCTGTCCCGGCTGCGGGAGCTGCTCGCCGACCCGGCCGCCGGCCGGATCTGGGTCGTCACCCGGGAGGCGGTGTCCGTCGACGGAGAGCGCGCCGACCCCCGGGCCGCGCAGGTGTGGGGCCTCGGCCGGACCGCCGCGCTCGAACACCCCGGCCGCTGGGGCGGGCTGGTCGACCTTCCCGCCGACGCTGCCGGCGCCGACGACACCGCCGTCGAGCGCGCGATCGCGGTCCTCGGTGGTGAGGAGGACCAGGTCGCCGTGCGGACGCAGGGCGCCTTCGGCCGCCGCCTGATCCGCCGCGACTCCACTGTGGACGGTTCAGCGTGGACTCCGCGCGGCACGGTCCTGGTCACCGGCGGGACCGGCGGCCTGGGCGCCCACCTGGCCCGATGGCTGGTGGACCGCGGCGCCGATCGCGTCGTGCTCGTGAGCCGGCGGGGCGCTCCGGCCGTCGAGCACGAGCGGATCACCGCCGTCGCCGCCGACGTGACCGACCGGGCCGCGCTCGCCGCGGTGCTGGCCGGCTACCCGCCGGACGCCGTCGTGCACGCGGCCGGGGTCTCGGGCGGCGCGGTCGCCGTCCAGGACCTCGACCCGGCCGCGCTCGAGCGGGTGCTCGGGGCCAAGGCCGAAGGCGCGCTGCTGCTGGACGAGCTGCTCGGGGACCGTCCGCTGGACGCGTTCGTCCTGTTCTCCTCGGTCGCCGCCACCTGGGGCGCGGCCGGCCAGGGCGCCTACGCGGCGGCCAACTGCACGCTCGACGCGCTCGCGGTGAACCGGCGGGCCCGCGGGCGCACCGCGGTTTCGATCGCCTGGGGTCCCTGGGACGGCGAAGGGATGGGCGCCGAAGACGGCGCCCGGGCCCGGTTCGCGCGTGGAGCCGTCGCCACGATGCGGCCCGAGCACGCCTTGACCGCGTTGGACCTGGTCCTGCGCGACGGCGAACCGGCCGCGGTCGTCGCCCCGGTCGACTGGCGCCGGTTCGTGCCGGTCTTCACCGCCGGCCGGCCGAGCCCGCTGCTGAGCGCCTTCGCCGAACCGGCCACCGAGCACCGGCCGCGGACCACGACGACCGACCTGGCCGGACTCACCGAACTCGTCCGCTCCGCGGCGCGGACCGTGCTCGGCGGGGCGGAAGTCGCGCCGCGGCAGGCGTTCCGCGACGCCGGGTTCGACTCGCTCACGGCGATCGAACTCCGCGACGCCCTGACCGCCCGGACCGGGCTCGCGCTGCCCGCGACGACCGTCTTCGACCACCCGGACCCGATCGCCCTCGCCACCCACCTGCGATCCGGACTCACCGGCGGCACCACGGCCGAGCCGGTGATCGCGGCAGCCGCGGACGGCGACGACCCGATCGTCGTGGTCGGCGTCGGGCTGCGCCTGCCGGGTGACGTCGACAGCCCGGAAGCGCTGTGGGACCTGGTGTCCGGCGGGGTCGACGCGATCTCGGCGTTCCCCGCCGACCGCGGCTGGACCGGGACCGGCGCCGGTGGGTTCGTGCACGACGCGGCCCTGTTCGACCCCGAGTTCTTCGGCATCTCACCTCGTGAGGCCATGGCCATGGACCCGCAGCAGCGGCTCGTCCTGCGCACCGCGTGGGAGGCACTGGAACGAGCCGGGATCGCCCCGACGGCCCTGCGGGACGAGCCGGTCGGCGTGTTCGTGGGTGCCTCCGCGCAGCCCTACGGCACGGGCTCGGACCCGGACGGCTTCGGGCTGACCGGGGCGTCGTCCAGTGTGCTGTCCGGCCGGCTGTCCTACGTGCTCGGCCTGCGCGGGCCGGCCGTCACCGTGGACACCGCGTGCTCGTCGTCGCTGGTCGCGATCCACCTGGCCGCGCAGTCCCTGCGGACCGGCGAGTGCGGCCTCGCGCTGGCCGGCGGCGTGACCGTCATGACCACGCCGGCCGCGTTCACCGAGTTCGCCCGCCAGGGCGGCCTCGCCGGGGACGGCCGCTGCAAGTCCTTCTCCGACGACGCCGACGGCACGTCCTGGGCGGAAGGCGCGGGAGTCCTGGTGCTGCAACGGCTTTCCGCCGCGCGCCGTGACGGCCGCGAGGTCCTGGCCGTCGTGCGCGGGACGGCGGTGAACTCCGACGGCGCGTCGAACGGCCTGACCGCCCCGAGCGGGCCGGCGCAGCAGGCGGTCATCCGGCAGGCGCTGGCCAACGCCGGGCTCGCACCGTCCGAAGTGGACGTGGTGGAGGCGCACGGCACCGGCACCGCACTCGGCGACCCGATCGAAGCGCAGGCCGTGCTGGCCACCTACGGCGCCGGCCGGGACACCCCGCTGCGGCTCGGTTCGCTGAAGTCGAACATCGGGCACCCCCAGGCGGCGGCCGGGGTCGCCGGCGTCGTCAAGATGATCATGGCGATGCGGCACGGCGAGCTGCCGCGCACCCTGCACGTGACCACACCGTCGTCCCGGGTGGACTGGACCGCCGGGAACGTGCGGCTGCTCACCGAGCCCGAACCGTGGCCGGTGGGCGAGCACCCGCGCCGCGCCGGGGTGTCGTCGTTCGGGGTGAGCGGCACGAACGCCCACCTGGTGCTGGAGGAGCCACCCGCCGCCGGGATGGCCGAACCGGTACCGGATCCGGGCGTGCTGCCGGTCGTCGTGTCGGCGCGCTCGGCCGCGGGCCTCGTCGCGCAGGTCGACCGCGTGGCGAACTTCCTCGCCGGGCAGGAGACCTTGGCCGCGCCCGCGTGGTCGCTGCTGCGGTCGCGGGCGCTGGGGGACCACCGCGCGGTGGTCCTCGCCGGAAGGGCCGGGCAGGCGGCCGAGTCGCTGCGGCTGAGCCCGATCCGCGGAGAAGCGGATCCGACGCGTGCCGGGGTGGCCTTCGTCTTCACCGGTCAAGGCGCTCAGCGGCCGGAAATGGGATTCGGGCTGGCTGCGGAGTTCCGCGTGTTCGCGGCGGCGTTCGACGAGGTGTGCGCGGAACTGGACCGGCACCTGGACCGGCCGCTGCGCTCGGCGATCGGCTCCGAGCTGGTGCACGAGACGGCGTACACCCAGGCCGCGTTGTTCGCCTTCGAGGTCGCGGCGGTGCGGCTGCTGGCCTCCTTCGGGGTGCGGCCGCGCGTGGTCGCCGGGCATTCGCTCGGGGAGCTCACGGCGGCGTACGTGGCAGGAGTCTTCTCCCTCGAAGACGCGGCGATGCTGGTCGCCCACCGCGGGCGCCTGATGGGGGCGTTGTCCCCGGGGGGCGCGATGGTCGCGGTCGAAGCGTCCGAAGCGGACGTCGAGCCGCTGCTCGGCGAGGGCGTCTGGCTGGCCGCGGTCAACGGACCTCGGTCGGTGGTCCTCTCCGGCGAGGCGGACGCCGTGCAGCGGGCAGCCGCGTCGCTGCCCGGGCGGACCACGGCGTTGCCGGCGCGCCACGCCTTCCACTCCGGCTTGGTCGAGCCGATGCTGGCCGAGTTCGCGCAGGTCACGACGAAGGTGACGTACCGGGAGCCGGAGCTGCCGGTGCTCGCCGGCGAGGTGACGCGCGGGGAGTACTGGGTCGACCAGGTGCGGCGGCCGGTGCGCTTCGCCGACGCGCTGACCGCGATCACCGCCCACGACGTGGCGGCGGTGCTGGAGGTCGGTCCCGGCGCGGTGCTGGCCGCGATGGTGCCCGACCCCGTGCCCGCGTTCGCGATCACCCGCCGGGACCGGCCCGAGCCGGCCACGTTCCTCGCCTCGCTGGCCGAACTGTTCGCCCGGGGCGCCGACGTCGACTGGAGCCCGCGGTTCCCCGCCGGGCTGCCGATCGTGCCGGTCCCGACCACGGCGTTCCAGGAACGCCGGTACTGGCTCGAGCCCCCGGCGCCGGAGACGCCGTCCTCGCGCTACCGCGTCGAATGGGAGCCGGTGCCCGCGGCGGGGGCGCGGATCGCGGGCCGCCGCTGGCTGGTCGCCGCGGCCGGGGACGACCTCGGCGTCGCCGCGGCACTGCGCGCCCGGGGCGCCGAAGTGGTCCCGCTGACCTGGGAGGACGACCGCGAAGCGACCACCCGCCGCATCGACGGGGCCGGCCCGCTCGACGGTCTGGTCCTCGTCACCGGAGCGGCCGACGCGGCCACCGCCCTGCCCGCGGTGCAAGCCGCCTTGACCGCCGCGGCACCCACTCCCGTGTGGGTGGTCACGCGCGGGGTCGCGGAGCCGGCGGTGGCCCAGGTCTGGGCGCTGGGCCGCACCGCCGCGCTCGAGCACCCCACGCGCTGGGGCGGCCTGGCCGGCCTCGATGGCCCGGACGCCGCCGACCTGCTGCCCGCCGTGCTCACCGGCGCCGAGGACCAGGTCAGCTTGCGCGCGAACGGCGTCTTCGCCCGCCGCCTGGTGCCCGACGACACCGCGGCCGCCGGCGAGGGCTGGATCCCCCGGGGAACCGTGCTCGTCACCGGCGGGGGCGGCACGCTGGCCCCGTACCTGACCCGCTGGCTCGCCGACGCCGGCGCCGGCCACGTCGTGCTGCTCGGCCGCGGCGCCCCGGTGGTGCCCGGCCGGCCCGGGTGCCGGGTCACGGCGGTCGCCTGCGACGTCACCGACCACGCGGCGCTCGCCCGCGTGCTCGAACAGCACCCGCCGGACGCGGTCGTCCACGCCGTCGGCGCGTCCGGCGGACCGGCCGGCGTGACCGAGCTGACCCCCGCCGACCTGACCGACGCCCGGGTGACCGGCGCGGTGCACCTCGACGAGCTCCTGGGCGACCGGCCGCTCGACGCGTTCGTGCTGTTCTCCGCCACCGCGGGGGTCTGGGGCGCGGCCCGGCGCGGGGCGTTCGCCGCGGGGGCGGGGTTCCTCGACGCCTTCGCCGAACACCGCCGTTCCCGTGGCCGTACGGCGCTGTCGGTCGCGTGGGGCACCTGGGCCACCGGCGCGCTCACCGCCGAGGCACGGCAGCACCTCGACCGGCAGGCACTGTCCACGATGGACCCCGATACCGCGCTTTCCGCGCTGCGCGCGGCCTCCGCGACGGGCCGCCCCAGCGCCGTCGTCACCGCGATGGACTGGCCGCGGTTCGGGGCGCTGTTCACCGCGGCGCGACCGAGCCCGCTGCTGGCCGGGTTGTTCGGCGCCGAGACCGAGCCGGAAGACCACGGAGCCGCCGACGCGTTGCGCAACCGCCTGCGCCCGCTCGACGGCGAGGGCCGGCGCACCGCGCTCACCGAGCTGGTCCGCGCCGAGGCCACCGCCGTGCTGGGCACCGACCCCGGGCCGGCGCGGCCGTTCCGGGACGCGGGGTTCGACTCGCTGACCGCGGTCGAGCTGCGCCGCCGGCTCGCCGCGGCGACCGGTACGGCGCTGCCGGCGACCGTCGTGTTCGACCACCCGACCGCGCGGGCGCTGGCCGAGCACCTCGCCGGCGTCCTGACGATCCCGGCGTCCACTTTGGACGAGCTGCTCGACTCGCTCGACCCGGCCGCGCTGGACGAGCGGACCGCCGCGAAACTGCGGCGGTTCCTCGACGCGAGCGCCGCCCCGAAGCAGGTCAACGACGACCTCGATGCCGTCACCGCCGACGGCCTGTTCGACTTCCTCGACCGAGAGCTCGGTCGGCCGTGAACCCGAAGGTGCGCCGTGGACGTTGACGACAAGGTGCTCGACTACATCAAGCGGACCGTGGCCGAGCTGCGCCAGACCCGCGCCGAGCTCGCCGACCTGCGGGCCGGGACGGCCGAGCCGATCGCCGTGGTCGGCATCGGCGTCCGGCTGCCGGGCGGTGTCACCAGCCCGGACGCGCTCTGGGACCTCGTCGCCGGCGAGGTCGACGCCGTCACGGACTTCCCGGCCGACCGCGGCTGGGACGTCGACGCCGTCTACGACCCCGACCCGGACGCGTCCGGCAAGACCTACACCCGCTCCGGCTGCTTCCTGCACGACGCGACACTGTTCGACCCCGGCTTCTTCGGCATCTCGCCGCGGGAAGCCCTGGCGATGGATCCCCAGCAGCGGCTGCTGCTGCAGACCTCGTGGGAGGCGCTCGAGCGCGCGGGCATCGACCCGTCGACGCTGCCGGGCAGCCGGACCGGCGTGTTCTTCGGCGCGGCCGCGCAGGGGTACGGCGCTCAGCTGCGCGAGTCCGCGGGCGCGGACGGCTACGCGCTGACCGGGTCGTCGTCCAGCGTGCTCTCCGGGCGGGTCGCCTACGTGCTCGGGCTGCGCGGTCCGGCTGTCACGCTGGACACCGCGTGTTCGTCTTCGCTGGTCGCGCTGCACCTGGCCGCCCAGTCGCTGCGGGCCGGGGAGTGCTCGCTCGCCCTCGCCGGCGGGGCTACGGTGATGGAGACGCCGAGCATCTTCGTCGAGTTCTCCCGCCAGCGCGGCCTGTCCGCGGACGGCCGCTGCAAGTCCTATTCGGACACCGCCGATGGCACGGGCTGGGGTGAGGGGGTCGGAGTGCTGGCGCTGCAACGGCTTTCCGATGCTCGCCGCGAAGGCCGTCCGGTCCTGGCCGTGGTGCGCGGGAGCGCGGTCAACGCCGACGGCGCGTCGAACGGCCTGACCGCCCCGAACGGCCCGGCTCAGCAGGAAGTCATCCGGCAGGCCCTGGGCAGTGCCGGGCTGACACCGTCCGAAGTGGACGCCGTCGAGGGGCACGGGACGGGCACGACCCTCGGCGACCCGATCGAGGTGCAGGCGCTGCTGGCGACGTACGGTGCGGGCCGGGAAACCCCGCTGTGGCTGGGTTCGCTGAAGTCGAACGTCGGCCACACCCAGGCGGCGGCCGGGGTGGCCGGCGTGATCAAGATGATCCTCGCGATGCGCCACGGCGTGCTGCCGCGCACCCTGCACGTCACCGAGCCGTCGTCCCGGGTGGACTGGAACGGCGTCCGGCTGCTGACCGAGGCGCGGCCGTGGCCGGAGACCGGCCGGCCGCGGCGGGCGGGGGTGTCGTCGTTCGGGGTGTCGGGGACGAACGCGCACGTCGTCGTCGAGCAGGTCGCGGACGAGCCCGAGCCCGAGCCGGCGCCGACCAGCGGTGTCGTGCCGCTGGTGGTGTCCGCTCGCTCGGCCGCGGGGCTGACCGAGCAGGCGGCGCGGCTCGCGGACTTCCTGGAAACCGGGGCGGACCTGGGTGCGTCGGCGGCGGCGCTGGTGCGCACGCGGGCGCGGTGGGAGCACCGGGCGGTCGTCTGGGCGGCGGACCGCGCGGCGGCGATCGCGGCGCTGCGGGACGTCCGCGGTCGCGAGGCCGGACCGGCGGAGCCGGCGTTCCTCTTCACCGGCCAGGGTGCTCAGCGACCGGAGATGGGCTTCGAACTGGCCGCGGAGTTCCCCGTGTTCGCGGCGGCGTTCGACGAGGTGTGCGCCGCCTTCGACGCACACCTGGACCAGCCGCTGCGTTCGGCGCTCGGCTCGGAGCTGGTGCACGACACGGGGTATGCGCAGGCGGGGTTGTTCGCGTTCGAGGTCGCCCTGCACCGGCTGCTGGCGTCCTTCGGGCTGCGACCGCGCACGGTCGCCGGGCATTCCCTCGGCGAGCTGACGGCGGCGTACGTGGCGGGGGTGTTCTCGCTCGAAGACGCGGCGATGCTGGTCGCGGCGCGCGGACGGCTGATGGCCGAGCTGCCGCCCGGGGTGATGGTCGCGGTGCCGGCGTCCGAGGCGGACGTGGCGCCGGTGCTCGGCGACGGCGTCTGGCTGGCCGCGGTCAACGGGCCCGAGTCGGTGGTGCTGTCCGGTTCCGCATCGGCGATCGACGCGGCGGTGGCGCGGCTGCCGTACCGCACGAAACGGCTGCCGGTGGCGCACGCGTTCCACTCGGGACTGGTGGAGCCGGTGCTGGCGCCGTTCGCCCGGGTCGCCGCCCGGGTGACCTACCGGGAACCCGCGCTGCCGCTGGTGTCCACTGTGTCCGGTGCGGTGGCTGGCCCGGAGATCCGGTCGGCGCAGTACTGGGTGGACCAGATCCGCTCGACGGTGCGCTTCGCCGACGCACTGGCCGCGCTGCCGGCGTCGGTGCTGCTGGAGGTGGGTCCCGACGCGGCGCTCACGGCGACGGCACCGGACGTGGTGCCGTTCGGCCGTCGCGGACGGCCCGAGGTGGCGGCGTTCCGCGCGGGGCTGGCGGAGGCCTTCACCCGGGGCGTGGCCGTGTCGTGGGAACCGGCGCTACCGCCGGTGACCGGCCGGGTCACCTTGCCGACGACGGCGTTCCAGCAGGAACGGTACTGGCTGACCCCGGGCAAGCCGGCCGACGCGACCGGACTCGGCCTGGACGAGGTGACGCACCCGATCCTGGCCGCGGCCCTGGAGGACCCGGCAACGGGCGCACTCACCCTGACCGGTCGCCTGACGGCGGAGGCGGACTCGTCGACGTGGCTGGAGCTGGCGTTCCAGGCCGGTGACCGAGCCGGAACTCCGGTGGTCCGCCGGCTGACGGCGGAACGCCGCCTGGCCCTCGCGCCGGGAACCCGGGTGCCGGTGCGCGTGGTCGCCGGCCCGGAGCACTCGGGCCGACGCGAACTGGAGATCCACACCCGCCCGGCCGGGGGCACCTGGGTGCGGTGCGCCACCGGCACACTGGCCGCGGCGAAGCCGGCCGGCACCGAGCCCCGAACCGGGGAAACCGGTCCTGAAGCCGCCCTCCCGACCGGCGTCGATCCGGAGACCTTCTCGCTGCACCCCGCGCTGCTCGCCGCCGCACTCGCGCCGCTGGGCGGGCCGGCCGCGGAATGGACCGATGTCGTGCTGCACGCCACCGGTGCCCGCGCCGCCCGAGTCCGATACGACGGCCGGTCCCTGACCTTGCGGGACTCCGCCGGCGCCCTGATCCTCTCCGCCGGGTCCGTGACGACCGCGCCGGTTCCGCTCGCCGAGACCACCGCCGACTCCCTCTTCGCCGTCGAATGGCGGCCGGCCGAACCCGGCACCGCGGCGCCCCCGGCGATCTTCGAACCCGGTACCGGCGACCTGCGCACCGTGCTCGCCGAGACCCTCGCGGCCCTGCAAACGGCCGACCGCCTGCTCGTCGTGACCCGCAACGCCCACGGCCCCGACCCCGATCCCGTCGCGACGGCCGTCTGGGGACTGGTCCGCTCCGCGCAGACCGAGCACCCGGGCCGCTACTTCCTCGCCGACGTCGACACCGCCGAACGGCCCGAAGCACTCGTCGCGGCCGGTGAAGAGCAGTGCCGGATCTCCGGGGGAGAACTGCTGGTTCCCCGCCTCGTTCGCGCGGCGCCCGAGCCCGAAGACCGCCGGCTCGACCCGGAGGGCACCGTTCTCGTCACCGGTGGCACCGGCATGCTCGGCTCGGCGGTCGCGGAGTTCCTCGCGCGCGACCTCGGCGTGCGCCACCTCTTGCTCGCCTCCCGCCGCGGCCCGGCCGCCGAAGGCGCCGCCGGACTGGTGGCTCGCTTGGCGGCCGCCGGCGCGGAAACCGACATCGTCGCCTGTGACACCGCGGATCGCGACCAGGTTCGCGCTCTTCTCGCGCGGGTGCCGGAAACCGCCCCGCTCACCGCGGTCGTGCACACCGCCGGCGTCATCGACGACGGCCTCCTCGGCGACCTCGACCCCACCCGGCTCGACGTGGTGCTGCGGGCCAAAGCCGACTCGGCCGCGCATCTCGACGAGCTGACCCGCGGGGCGCGGCTCGCCGCGTTCGTGCTCTTCTCCTCCGCCGCCGGTGTCCTCGGCGGGGCCGGCCAGGCCAACTACGCCGCCGCCAACGCCTTCCTCGACGGCCTCGCCGCCCGGCGCCGGGCCGCCGGCGACACCGCGATCTCCCTCGCGTGGGGGCTGTGGGCCGGAGACGGCCGCATCTCCGGCGCCGCCGACGCCGCCCGCATGGCCCGCGCCGGGTTCGGCGCCCTCGACCGCGACCACGGCCTGCGCCTCCTGCGCACCGCGCTGACCTCGGCGACGTCCGTGCTCGTCCCGATGGCCCTCGACCTGCCCGTCCTGCGCGAACGCGCCCAGGACCAGGGTGTTCCGCCGTTGCTGGCCGAGCTCGTCGGGCCGGTCCGGCGCGTCGCCGCGCAGGCGAACCGGCACGCCGACGTCGACCAGCTCACCAGCCTCGTGCGCGAAGAAGCCGCTGCCGTCCTCGGCGGCGCCGTCGCCGCCACGCAGGCGTTCCGCGACGCCGGGTTCGACTCCCTCACCGCCCTCGAACTGCGCAACAAGCTCGCCGACCGCACCGGTACGTCCCTGCCGTCCACCGTCGTCTTCGACCACCCGGACCCGCGTGCCCTCGCCGAGCACCTGCACGCCGAACTCGGCGGCGCGCCCACCACCGGCGCCGCGACAGCCACCACGACCACCGACGACCCGATCGTCATCGTCGGGGTCGGGCTGCGGCTGCCGGGTGGCGTCGAGAGTCCCGAGGCGCTCTGGGACGTCGTCGACGGCGGGGTCGACGCCCTCTCGCCGTTCCCCGCCGACCGCGGCTGGGACACGACGGCCCTTGGCGGCATCGCCCCCCTCGGCGGCTTCCTCGCCGGTGCCGGCCGGTTCGACCCGGCGTTCTTCGGCATCTCGCCCCGCGAAGCCCTCGCGATGGATCCGCAGCAGCGCCTCCTGCTCCAGACGTCCTGGGAAGCTCTCGAACGCGCCGGGATCGCCCCGACGTCGCTGCGCGGCCAGGACGCCGGGGTGTTCTTCGGCGCCTCGGCCCTCGGCTACGGCATGCGCGGCCCCGGCTTCGCCGACGAAACCGCCGGGTTCGCCATGACCGGCGCCTCGGCCGGCATCATCTCCGGCCGGGTGGCCTACGTCCTCGGCACGCGCGGACCCGCCGTCACCGTGGACACCGCCTGCTCGTCCTCGCTGGTCGCGGTGCACCTGGCCGCGCAGTCGCTGCGCTCGGGCGAGTCGTCGCTCGCCCTCGCCGGCGGGGCGGCGGTGATGGCCACCCCGGCCGCCTTCACCGAGTTCGCCCGGCAGGGCGGGCTCGCCGCGGACGGCCGGTGCAAGTCCTTTTCGGACGACGCCGACGGCACCAGCTGGGGCGAAGGCGTCGGGGTCCTGGTGCTGCAACGGCTTTCCGACGCACTCCGCGGCGGCCGCGAGATCCTGGCCGTCGTCAAGGGCAGTGCGGTCAACTCCGACGGCGCCTCCAACGGACTGACCGCACCGAACGGCCCCGCCCAGCAGGCGGTGCTCCGGCAAGCACTGGCCAACGCCGGTGTCATCCCGTCCGAAGTGGACGTCGTCGAGGCTCACGGCACCGGCACCACCCTCGGCGACCCGATCGAAGTCCACGCGCTCCAAGCGGTCTACGGCCAAGACCGCGAGACGCCGTTGCGGCTCGGCTCGCTGAAGTCGAACATCGGCCACGCGCAGGCCGCGGCCGGGGTCGCCGGGATCGTGAAGGTGCTCATGGCACTGCGGCACGGCGTGCTGCCGCGCACGCTGCACGTCACCGCACCATCGTCCCGGGTGGACTGGAGTGCCGGCGCGGTCCGGCTGCTCACCGAGGCCGAGGAGTGGCCGCGCGGGGACCGGCCGCGCCGGGCGGGTGTGTCGTCGTTCGGCGTGAGCGGGACCAACGCGCACGTGGTGCTCGAAGAGCCGCCCGCCGCACCGGAACCCGCGCCGGTCGCCGACGCCGGTGTGGTGCCGGTGGTCGTGTCGGCCCGTTCTGCCGCCGGCCTGGCCGCGCAGGCCGAGCGGGTCGCCGGCCACCTCGGCGGCCAGGAGACCCTCGCCACCTCGGCGTGGTCCTTGCTGCGGGCCCGCGCGCTGGGGGACCACCGGGCCGTCGTCCTGGCCGCGTCCGCCGCGGAGGCCGCGGACGGCCTGCACACCGGCGCGATCCGGGGCGTGGTCGATCCCGCACGGGACGGTGTCGCGGTCCTCTTCACCGGCCAGGGTGCGCAGCGGCCGGAGATGGGCTTCGGGCTGGCGGCGGAGTTCCCGGTGTTCGCGGCGGCGTTCGACGAGGCGTGCGCCGCCTTCGACGCGCACCTGGACCGGCCGTTGCGCGACGCGATCGCCTCGGATCTGGTGCACGAAACGCGGTACACGCAGGCCGGGCTGTTCGCCGTCGAAGTCGCGATGGCGCGGCTGGCCGCGTCGCTCGGGGTGCGGCCGCGCCTGGTGGCCGGGCATTCGCTGGGGGAGCTGACCGCGGCGCACGTCGCCGGGGTGTTCTCGCTGGCCGACGCGGCGATGCTCGTCGCCGCGCGGGGCCGGTTGATGCAGGAGCTGCCACCGGGCGGCGCGATGGTCGCGGTCGCCGCGTCCGAAGCGGACGTCGAAGCGGTGCTCGGCGACGGCGTCTGGCTCGCGGCGGTGAACGGGCCCCGGTCGGTCGTGCTGTCCGGCGAGGCAGCCGCCGTGCACGCGGCCGCCGCGCGGCTGCCGGTCAAGACGACCGCGCTCACGGTGAGCCACGCGTTCCACTCCGGACTCGTCGAGCCGATGCTCGCCGAGTACGCCGAAGTCGTCCGCCGCGTCGAGTTCCGCGAGCCGGTCGTGCCGCTGGTGTCCACGGTGACCGGTGCGCTCGCCGGGGAAGAGCTGTGCACGCCGGAGTACTGGGTCGAGCAGGTGCGCCGCCCGGTGCGGTTCGCCGACGCCGTCGCCACCGTGCTGGACGCGTCGGTCGCGGCGATCCTGGAAGCGGGCCCGGATGCGGCGCTGACCGCCGCCGTCGGGGACTTCCCGGACGCGCCGCCCGCCGTCGCGCTGACCCGCCGCGACCGGCCGGAGGCCGAGACCGCGCGCACCGCACTGGCCACCCTCTTCGCCCACGGCGTCCCGGTCGACTGGACGCCGTTGTTCCCCGCCGGGCTCCCGATCGTGCCGGTGCCGACGACGGCGTTCCAGGAGCGGCACTTCTGGCTGACCACCGGGCCGGCCGGCACCGGCGTCCGGTCCGTCGCGCACCCGCTGCTCGGCGCCGAAGTCGCGAACGCCGCCACCGGCGGGGTCGTGCTGACCGGGCGGATCGCCCGCGACACCCACCCGTGGCTGGCCGACCACGCGATCGAAGGCACCGTCGTCGTCCCCGGCACGGCGCTGGTCGAGCTGGCCGTGCAGGCCGGTGACCGCCTGGGCCGGCCCGTCGTGGGCGAACTGGTCGTGGAAGCCCCGCTGCGCCTGACCGACGCGCCCGTCACCGTCCAGGTGAGCGCCGACGGCGATGGCACGGTCGACGTCTATTCCCAAGTGGACGGTGGGGAGTGGACCCGCCACGCCACCGGCACCTTGACCGCGGCCGCACCGGCGGTGACCACGCCGGTCGAATGGCCCCCGGCCGGCGCCGAGCCACTGGGGACCGGCGGCTTCTACGACGTCCTCGCCGGCCGCGGTTACGGCTACGGGCCCGCGTTCCAGGGCGTGACCGCGGCTTGGCGGCGCGGCGACGAACTGTTCGCCGAGGTCGTGTTGCCCGAGGGCGCGGACGCCGGTGGGTTCGCCGTCCACCCGGCGCTGTTCGACGCCGCTCTGCACCCGGCCATCCTGGACGCGGGCGACGCGGTCTCCCTGCCCTTCGCCTGGACGGACGTCGCCGTGCACGCCACCGGCGCCACCGCGGTGCGCGCGTGGCTGCGGCCCACCGGTGGCGGGCTCGCGGTCGACCTCACCGACGCCGCCGGCCGGCCGGTGCTGTCGGTCGGTTCGCTGACCACCCGGCCGGTCCCGCGGGCCGCGCTCGCCCGCCCGGCGGACGACGCCCTCTTCCGCCTGCGCTGGAAAACCCTGCCCCTGAACAGCGGCGCCAACCCTCCCGAGTGGACACTTCTCCGCCTCGACGCCGTGGCAGGCGACGAAACCCGCCGCGTGCGCGAGCTGACCGGCCGTGTCCTGACCGCGGTCCAGGAGTTCCTGGCCGGGGCACCGGCGGACAAGCGGCTGGTCGTCGTCACGACCGGTGCGGTCGACCTCGACGGCCCGCCGGACCCGGCCGCCGCGGCGGTGTGGGGCCTCGTGCGCAGCGCGCAGACCGAGAACCCGGGCCGCCTTGTCCTGGTCGACGGCGAACTCCCGGCCGGCCTGCTCGCGACGCTGGCCGCCACGGGGGAGGACCAGTGCGCGGTGCGGGACGGCCGGGCGTGGGTGCCCCGGCTCGTCCGCCACACCATCGAAGGTCTCGAGCTCCCCGCCGGGGACGCGTGGACGCTGGGGACGTCGGGCGGGACGTTCGACGACCTCGCGTTCGTCCCGTCCACAGCGGAACCACTGACGGCCGGGCAGGTGCGCGTCGCGGTGCGCGCGGCCGGGGTGAACTTCCGGGACGTGCTGTCCGGGCTCGCGGTCGACGTCGGCGCGGCCGGGATGGGCGGCGAATGCGCCGGGGTGGTCTCCGAGGTCGGGCCCGGCGTGCGGGAACCGGCCGTCGGCGACCGGGTGCTCGGCATGGTGCCCGGCAGCTTCGCCCCGCAGGTCATCGCGGACGCGCGCACGCTCGCCCGGATTCCGGCCGGCTGGTCGTTCGAGCGGGCGGCGTCGGTGCCGGTGGCGTTCATGACCGCGTGGTACGCGCTGGTCGACCTGGCCGCTGTGCGACCCGGCGAGCGGGTGCTGGTCCACGCCGCGGCCGGCGGTGTCGGCATGGCCGCGGTTCAGGTCGCCCGGCACCTCGGTGCCGAGGTGTATGCGACCGCGAGCCCGGGCAAGCAGCACCTCTTGCGGGAGATGGGTGTCGCCGAGGATCACATCGCGAATTCCCGGACCCTCGGTTTCGCGGACGCGTTCGGCGAGGTGGACGTGGTGCTCAACTCCCTCGCGGGTGAGTTCGTGGACGCCTCGCTGGGGTTGCTGGCCGAGGGCGGCCGGTTCCTGGAGATGGGCAAGACCGACCTCCGGACCGGCGTCGACGGCTACCGGGCGTTCGACCTGCCCGAAGCCGGCCCGGTCCGGATCGGTGAACTGCTGCGCGAGGTCCTCGGCCGGTTCGGGACCGGCGACCTGCGGCCGATCCCGGTCACGACGTGGGACGTCCGCCGGGCGCCCGAAGTGTTCCGGGTGATGGCGCAGGGCAAGCACGTGGGCAAGAACGTCCTGACCCTGCCGCGTGCCCTCGACCCGCAGGGCACGGTGCTGATCACCGGCGGCACCGGGATGCTGGGCTCGCTGCTCGCCCGGCACCTGGTCACCGAACACGGCGCGCGCAACCTGGTGCTCGCGTCTCGCCGGGGTGAGGACACCGAGACCGCCCGTGAACTCCGGGAACTCGGTGCGGACGTCCGGGTGGTCGCCTGTGACACCAGCGATCGCGAAGCCGTGCGCTCGCTGGTGGACGCCGCGGGATCGTTGACCGGTGTCGTGCACGCGGCCGGTGTCCTCGACGACGGCACACTGTCCTCTTTGGACGCAGACCACCTCGACCGGGTCTTCGCGCCGAAGGTCGACGGTGCGATCCATCTCGACGAGCTGACCCGCGACGCCGACCTCGCGCTGTTCGCCGTCTTCTCGTCGGTCGCCGGGGTGCTCGGCGCCGCCGGGCAGGCGAACTACGCGGCCGCGAACGCCTTCCTCGACGCGCTCGCCGCCCGCCGGCCGGGTGCCCTCTCCCTGGCGTGGGGTCTCTGGGCGGGCGAAACCGGCATGAACGCCCAGGCCGACACCGCGCGGCTCGCCCGCGCCGGGTTCGGTGCGCTCGACCCCGCCCGCGGGCTCGCGCTGTTCGACCGCGCGCTCGGCTCGCCGCGTCCGGCGCTGGTGCCGATGGCCGTCGACGTCCGCGCGCTGCGCGACGTCCCGCCGATCCTGCGTGATCTCGCCACGCCCGCCCGGCGTCCGGCGCGGGCCGCCGCGGTCGCGGCCGTCCGGCCCGGCGGCGACCTCGACGCGCTGGTCGAACTGGTCCGCGCCGAAGCCGCCGCCGTCCTCGGCGGCGACAAGCACACGATCGGCGCCGCTCAGGCGTTCCGCGATGTCGGCTTCGACTCCCTGACCGCCGTCGAACTGCGCAACCGGCTCACCGCCGCGACCGGCACCGCGCTGCCCGCCACCGCTGTCTTCGACCACCCGAACCCGCGCTCGCTCGCCGCCCACCTGTTCGGCGAACCCGCCACCACGCCCGAGCCGGTACGGACGGCAACCACCGGCGACCCGGTCGTGGTCGTCGGGATGGGCGTGCGCCTGCCTGGCGGCGTCGACACCCCCGAAGGCCTGTGGGAGCTGGTCCGCGCCGGCGTCGACGCCATCACCGGCTTCCCCGCCGGCCGCGGCTGGGACCTCGACGCCCTCTACCACCCCGACCCCGACCACCCCGGCACCGCGACCACCCGCTCGGGCGGGTTCCTCCACGACGCCGGCCGGTTCGACGCCGCGTTCTTCGGCATCACCCCGCGCGAAGCGCTCGCCATGGACCCGCAGCAACGGCTCCTGCTGCAGACGTCCTGGGAAGCCCTCGAACGCGCCGGGATCGCGCCGACGTCGCTGCGCGGGCAGCGCGCCGGGGTGTTCGTCGGCGCGTCCGCGCAGCACTACGGCGCCCACTCGGCGAACCCCGACGTCGAGGGGTACGTGCTCACCGGCTCGTCGTCGAGCGTGCTGTCCGGCCGGGTCGCCTACGTGCTGGGCACGCAAGGCCCGTCGGTGACCGTGGACACGGCGTGCTCGTCGTCGCTGGTGGCGCTGCACCTGGCCGCGCAGTCCCTGCGCTCGGGCGAGTGCTCCCTGGCCCTCGCCGCCGGCGCGTCCGTGATGGCGACGCCGGGGATGTTCGTCGAGTTCTCGCGCCAGCGCGGCCTTTCCCCCGACGGCCGCTGCAAGTCCTTTTCGGACACCGCCGACGGCACCGGCTGGAGCGAAGGCGTCGGCGTCCTCGTGCTGCAGCGGCTGTCCGACGCCGTCCGCGAAGGCCGGGAGGTCTTGGCCGTCGTGCGCGGGACGGCGGTGAACTCCGACGGCGCGTCCAACGGCCTCACCGCGCCGAACGGGCCCGCCCAGCAGGCCGTGCTCCGCCAGGCACTGGCCGACGCCGGCCTCGAGCCGTCCGAAGTGGACGTGATCGAAGGTCACGGCACCGGAACGACCCTCGGCGACCCGATCGAAGTCCAGGCCCTGCAAGCGGTCTACGGACCCGAGCGCGACCCGGCGCGCCCCCTGCTGCTGGGCTCGCTGAAGTCCAACCTCGGCCACGCGCAGGCCGCGGCCGGGGTGGCCGGGGTGATCAAGGTGATCGAGGCGATGCGCCACGGCGTCGCGCCGCAGTCCCTGCACGCCGGCACGCCCTCGTCCCGGGTCGACTGGGCGGCCGGGGTCCGGCTGCTCGCCGAGGCCGAGGACTGGCCGCGGACGGACCGGCCGCGGCGGGCGGGGGTGTCGTCGTTCGGGGTGAGCGGGACCAACGCGCACGTCGTCCTGGAGCAAGGGCCGCCCGCTGCCGAAACCGGCCCGGCCGGGCTGACCGCACCGGTGCCGGTCGTCGTGTCCGCGCGGACCCCGGCCGGGTTCGACGCCCAAGCCGAGCGGCTCGCGTCCTTCTTGGACGCTGACGCCGACCTCGGCCGCGTCGCGTGGACGCAGCTCCAGGCCCGCGCCGCCTGGGAACACCGGGCGGTCGTGTTCGCCGCCGACCCCGCCTCGGCGGCCGCTGCCCTCCGCGAAGCGCGTCCCTCGCCGGTCGCGCCGGGGAGCGGGGTCGCGTTCGTGTTCACCGGGCAAGGCGCCCAACGCCCGGGGATGGGGCTGGAGCTGGCGGCCGGGTTCCCGGTGTTCGCGGCGGCGTTCGACGAGGTCTGCGCCGAGTTCGATCGCCACCTGGACGTGCCGCTGCGGGAGGCGATCGCGTCGGACCGGGTGCACGAGACGGTCTACACGCAGGCGGGATTGTTCGCGTTCGAGGTCGCGGCCGTCCGGTTGCTGGCGTCGTTCGGCGTCCGCCCGCGCGTGGTGGCCGGGCACTCGCTGGGGGAGCTGACGGCCGCCTACGTCGCCGGGGTGTTCTCGTTGCCGGACGCGGCGATGCTGGTCGCACACCGCGGGCGGCTGATGCAGGAGCTGCCCGAAGGCCTGATGGTCGCGGTGGAAGCGGGCGAAGACCTCGAGCTGCCCGAAGGTGTCTGGCTCGCGGCGGTCAACGGTCCGGCGTCGATCGTGGTGTCCGGCGAGGCCGCGGCGGTTCGCGCGGTTTCCGCGTCGCTGCCGGTGCGGACGCGGGAACTGCCGGCGCGGCAGGCGTTCCACTCCGGACTGGTCGAGCCGATGCTGGCGGAGTTCGCCGAGGTGGCCGCCCGCGTCGAGTACCGCGAACCGGCGCTGCCGCTCGTGTCCACAGTGTCCGGTGCGCTCGCCGGGGACGAGCTGCTGACCACGGCGTACTGGGTGGACCAGGTCCGCCGGCCCGTCCGGTTCGCCGACGCCGCCCGGACGATCACCAGGCAGGGGGTCGCGGCGATCCTGGAAGCCGGGCCCGACGGGGTGCTCACCGCAATGCTGCCGGACGGCGGCATTGCCTTGACCCGGCGCGACCGGCCCGAGCGCGAGGCGGTCCTCGCCGCACTGGGACGACTGTTCGAACGAGGCACCGACGTCGACTGGACGCCGCTGTTCCCGGCCGCCGCGCGGCGGATCGTGCCGGTCCCGACGACGGCGTTCCAGGAGGAGCTCTACTGGCTCGCGGCCGGCGGCCCGGGCGACGCGGCGGGCTTCGGCCAGCTGCCCGTCCGGCACCCGGTGCTGAGCGCGGCCGTCGAAGACCCCGCGACCGGCGGCATCGTCCTCACCGGACGGATCTCGCCGGGCGCACCGGCGTGGCTAGCCGACCACGAAGTCGGCGGTGCGGCGCTGCTGCCCGGCACCGCGCTGCTCGACCTGGCCGTGCGGGCCGGCGACCACGTCGGTGCGCCGGCAGTGCGGGAGCTGGTCATCGAAGCGCCGCTGTGGCTGGACCGGGCGGTGCGGGTGCAAGTGGCCGTCGGCGCCGAGGAGGACGGCGGGCGGCCGGTCGCGATCCGCTCCTGCCCGGTGTCCGGTCCCGGCGGCTGGACCCGGCATGCGGCCGGCGTCCTCACCGCGGCCGGCGCACCCGGCCGCCCCCTGGACGCCTGGCCCCCGGCCGCGGACCCCGTTCCGGTCGAGGACTTCTACGACGTCCTCGCCGAACGCGGCTACGCCTACGGCCCGGCCTTCCGCGGCGTCACCGCGATGTGGCGCGGTGAGGCCGAACTGTTCGCGGAGGTCGAGCTGCCGTCCGGGCTGGACGCGTCGGCGTTCGCCCTTCACCCGGCCCTGTTCGACGCCGCGCTCCACCCGGCCGCGGTCGACGCGGACACCCTCGCCCTGCCCTTCTCGTGGACCGGCGTCACCGTGCACGCCACCGGTGCGTCCGCGCTGCGCGTGCGCCTCCGCTCGTCCGGCGACGGACTGGCCCTCGACCTCGCCGACGCCACCGGCGCCCCGGTCGCGACCGTCGGATCGTTGCGCACCCGGCCCGTGCCGGGACCGCGGCCGGCACCGATCGACGACGCGCTGTTCACCGTCACCTGGACTGAACTCGACCCGGTAGCCGGACCGTCCGTCGGCTGGACGGAGCTGCCCGCCGATCCCGCCGGGCCGGGGGACGAACCGGCGCGGGTGCGGGCCGCCACCGGCCGGGTGCTGCGCGCCCTGCAAGACGCCCTGGCCGACCCGGCCGGGCGCCTGGTGGTCGTGCCGTCCGGCGCGGCGGACGACCCGGTCGCCGCCGCCGTCCGGGGCCTCGTCCGGTCCGCGCAGATCGAGCATCCCGGCCGGTTCCTGCTGGTCGACGGCGAAGTGACCGACGAGGTCGTCTCGGCGCTGGTCGGGGCCGGCGAAACCGAGGCCCGCGTCAGCGACGGCCGGCTGCGGGTGCCGCGGCTCACCCGTCCCGAGCCGCCGCTCGTCCCGCCCGCCGGGCCGTGGGTCCTCACCTCGACCGGCGGCGGCACCTTCGACGACCTCGCGTTCGTGCCCGCGCCCCACGCCGAGGCGCCGCTCGAACCGGGCCGGGTCCGGATCGGCGTCCGTGCCGCCGGGCTCAACTTCCGCGACGTCCTGGCCGGGCTCGGCGTCGACGTCGGCGCGGCCGGGATGGGCGGGGAAGCCGCCGGCGTGGTCCTGGAAACCGGAGCCGAGGTGACCGGCTTCGCCGTCGGCGACCGGGTCTTCGGCATGGTGCCGCAGGGCTTCGGCCCCCTCGTGGTCGCGGACGCGCGCACCCTCGCGCCCATCCCCGCCGGCTGGTCGTTCGAGCGGGCGGCGTCGCTGCCGGTCGTGTTCCTGACCGCCTGGTACGGCCTGGTCGACCTGGCCCGGGTGCGGCCCGGCGAGCGCGTGCTGATCCACGCCGCCGCGGGTGGCGTCGGGATGGCGGCGGTCCGGATCGCCCACCACCTCGGCGCCGAGGTGTACGCGACCGCGAGCCCGGGCAAGCAGCACCTCTTGCGGGAGATGGGTGTCGCCGAGGATCACATCGCGAATTCCCGGACCCTCGGTTTCGCGGACGCGTTCGGCGAGGTGGACGTGGTGCTCAACTCCCTCGCGGGTGAGTTCGTGGACGCCTCGCTGGGGTTGCTGGCCGAGGGCGGCCGGTTCCTGGAGATGGGCAAGACCGACCTCCGGACCGGCGTCGAGCACTACCGGGCGTTCGACCTGCCCGAAGCCGGTCCCGAACGGCTCGGCGCGATGCTGCGCGAGATCCTCGACCTGGTCGAAACCGGTACCCTGCAGCCGATTCCGACGACGCCGTGGGACATCCGCCGCGCCCCCGAAGTCTTCCGGTTCATGGCCCAGGGCAAGCACGTGGGCAAGAACGTCCTGACCCTGCCGCGCGCCCTCGATCCCGGCGGCACGGTGCTGATCACCGGCGGCACCGGGATGCTGGGCTCGCTGGTCGCCCGGCACCTGGTCACCGAGCACGGCGTGCGGAGCCTGGTGCTGGCTTCCCGGCGGGGCGAGGACACCGAGACCGCCGGCGAACTGCGGGACCTCGGCGCGGAAGTCCGCGTGGTCGCCTGCGACACCGGCGATCGCGCGGCGGTGAAGTCCGTTGTGGACTCCGTCGCCTCCCTCACCGGGGTGGTGCACGCCGCCGGCGTCCTCGACGACGGCGTGCTGTCCTCTTTGGACGAGGAACGCCTCGACCGGGTCTTCACCGCGAAGGTCGACGGTGCGATCCACCTCGACGAGCTGACCCGCGACGCCGATCCCGCGCTGTTCGTGGTCTTCTCCTCCATCGCGGGCGTCTTCGGGGCCGCGGGACAGGCGAACTACGCGGCCGCGAACGCCTGCCTCGACGCGCTCGCCGCCCGTCGCCCGGGAGCGGTCGCGCTGGCGTGGGGACCGTGGTCCGGCGACACCGGGATGCGAGCCGGCACCGCGCGGCTCGCCCGCTCCGGCTTCGGCGCCCTCGAACCGGACCACGGGCTCGCGTTGTTCGACCGCGCGCTCGCCACCGGCCGGCCGGCGCTCGTCCCGATGGCCGCCGACTTCACGGCGGTGCGCGACGACGTCCCGCCGCTCCTGCGGGCCCCGGCCACCCCGGTCCGGCGGGCCGCCCGCACCGGCCACGACACCGGTCCGCTCCAGAACCGGCTCGCCCGCCTCGACCCGGCCGCGCGGCTGAGCACCCTCACCGACCTGGTCCGCGCCGAAGCCGCCGCCGTGATCGGCGGAGCCGGGCTCGACGCCACCCGGGCGTTCCGCGACGTCGGTTTCGACTCGCTGACCGCCGTCGAGCTGCGCAACCGCCTGGTCACCGCGACCGGCGTCGCCCTGCCCGCCACGGCCGTGTTCGACCACCCCAGCCCGGCCGCGCTGGCCGCCCACCTGCACACCGAACTGCTCGGCGCCACCGCCGAAGCCCGGCCGGCCACCACGACCACGGCGTCCGGCGAACCCATCGCGATCGTCGGCATCGGGCTCCGGCTGCCCGGCGGCATCACCGGCCCGGACGAGCTGTGGACGGCCCTGTCCGACGGCGTCGACGCGATGTCCGCGTTCCCGGACGATCGCGGCTGGGTGACCGGCGACCTCGGCGACACCGCCCGCGTCGGCGGCTTCCTGCACGACGCGGCCCGGTTCGATGCCGGCTTCTTCGGGATCTCCCGCCGCGAAGCCCTGGCCATGGACCCGCAGCAGCGGCTCGTGCTCCAGACGTCCTGGGAAGCCCTGGAACGCGCGGGCATCGCGCCGACCTCGGTGCGCGGCCGGGAAGTCGGCGTGTTCGTCGGTGCCATGGCCCAGGAGTACGGCACCCGGCCCGACGCGGCCGCCGCTGTCGCGGGGTACGGGCTGACCGGGTCGTCGGCGAGCGTCGTGTCCGGCCGGGTGTCCTACGTGCTCGGCGTGCAGGGACCGTCGGTGACCGTGGACACCGCGTGCTCGTCGTCGCTGGTCGCGCTGCACCTCGCGGTGCAGGCCCTGCGCGCGGGCGAGTGCTCGACGGCGCTCGCGGGTGGCGCCACGGTGATGGCCACCCCGGCCGCGTTCGCCGAATTCGCCCGCCAGCGCGGCCTCGCCGCGGACGGCCGCTGCAAGTCCTTTTCGGACGATGCCGACGGCACGGGCTGGGGTGAAGGCGCCGGAATGCTGGTTTTGCAGCGTCTTTCCGACGCCGTCCGCGACGGCCGGGAAGTGCTCGCGGTCGTGCGCGGCACCGCCGTCAACTCCGACGGCGCGTCCAACGGGCTCACCGCGCCGAACGGGCCGGCCCAGCAGGCGGTGATCCGGCGGGCGCTCGCCGCGGCCGGGGTCGAAGCGTCCGAAGTGGACGCCGTCGAGGCGCACGGCACCGGCACGGTGCTCGGCGACCCGATCGAGGCCCAGGCGCTGCTCGCCACGTACGGCCGCGACCGCGCACCCGAACGGCCGCTGTGGCTCGGCTCGGTGAAGTCGAACTTCGGCCACACCCAGGCCGCGGCCGGCGTCACCGGGGTGATCAAGGTGGCGCTGGCCCTGCGGCACGCCCGGCTGCCCCGGACCCTGCACGCGACCACGCCGTCGTCGCGCGTGGACTGGTCGTCCGGCGCGGTCCGGCTGCTCACCGACGCCCGCCCGTGGCCCGAGCACGGCCACCCGCGCCGGGCCGGGGTGTCGGCGTTCGGCATCTCCGGCACCAACGCCCACGCCGTCCTCGAACAGGCCCCCGACCGGCCGGGCACCCCGCCCGGCGACGCCGGGCCGGTCGTGCCCCTCGTGGTCTCGGCCCGCTCGGCCGACGCACTGGCCGCGCAGGTCACCCGCCTCGCCACCGGCCTCGACGACGACCTCGGCGCGGCCGCCTGGTCGCTGCTGACCACCCGCGCGCTCTGGGAGCACCGCGCGGTGGTGCTCGCCGGCGACCGCGACGACGCACTCACCCGGCTGCGTGACTTCGCGAGCGTCACGCGTGGTGCGGTGGACCCCGCCACCAGCGGCGTGGGTTTCCTGTTCACCGGCCAAGGCGCGCAGCGGCCGGGCATGGGACAGGAGCTGTACGAGACGTTCCCCGCGTACGCCGGGGCGTTCGACGAGGTCCGCGCCGAACTCGACCGCCACCTCGAGCGGCCGCTGGCCGAGGTGCTCGGCACCGAGCTGATCCACCGGACCGACTACACGCAGGCCGGCCTGTTCGCGGCCGAGGTGGCGATGGTGCGGCTGCTGGCGTCGTTCGGCGTGCGGCCGCGCGTGGTCGCCGGGCATTCCCTCGGCGAACTGACGGCCGCCCACGTGGCCGGGGTGTTCTCGGTGGCGGATGCGGCGCTGCTGGTCGCCGCCCGGGGCCGCCTGATGCGGTCCCTGCCGCCGGGCGGGCGGATGGTGGCCGTCACGGCCGCCGAAGCCGACGTCACTCCGCTGCTGGGCGACGGGGTCTGGCTCGCGGCGGTCAACGGCCCGCGGTCCGTGGTGCTCTCGGGGGAGTCCGGTGCGGTTCGCGCGGCCGCGAAAACGTTGGCGAGGCGCGGTTTCCGGACGACCGAGCTGGCCGTCGAGCACGCGTTCCACTCCGGACTGGTCGAACCGGTCCTCGCCGAGTTCGCGGAGATCGCGGCCGCGGTGGCGTACCACGAGCCGGCCGTGCCCGTGGTGTCCACTGTCTCCGGTGGCCTGGCCGGGGCGGAGCTGTGCACACCCGGGTACTGGGTCGAGCAGATCCGGCGGCCCGTGCGCTTCGGCGACGCCCTCCGCACCGTGGCCGCGCAGTCCGTGGCCGCCGTCCTCGAGGTCGGCCCGGACGCGGCGCTGACCGCCTTGGTCGAGCCGCCGCTGGCCGCGGTCGCGCTGAGCCGCCGCGAGCGACCGGAGCCCGCCACAGCCCTGGCCGCGCTCGCGGAACTGTTCGTGCGGGGCGTCGACGTCGACTGGACGCCGCTGTTCCCGGACGGCGCGAGGCGGGTCGTGCCCGTCCCGACGACGGCGTTCCAGGACCGGCACTACTGGCTCGCGCAGACCGCGCCCGCGGACGTCGCGGCCGCCGGGCTGCGGCCGGTGGGGCACCCGCTGCTGGGCGCGGTGGTCGAGGACCCGGTGTCCGGCGCCGTGGTACTGACCGGGCGGCTGTCCCGCGCCGCCGTCCCGTGGCTGGCCGATCACGTCGTCGCGGGCAAGGCCGTCGTGCCGGGCACGGCACTGGTCGAGCTGGCCCTGCGGGCCGGCGCCCAGGCCGGTACCCCCCTGCTTCGGGAGCTGGTCCTGGCCGCCCCGCTGCCGCTGGACGCCGTCCGGCAGCTGCACGTCGTCGCGGGGCCGGAGCAGGACGGACGCCGTCCGGTGACCGTGCACTCCCGCCGCGAAGGGGAGAGCGAGTGGACCCAGCACGCGACCGGCTTCCTCACCGCGGGCGAACCGACGGCGGCCGAGCTGCCGGAGTGGCCGCCCGCCGGCGCCGAACGCCTCGACCTGGACGGCTTCTACGACCTCCTCGCCGCCCGCGGGTACGCCTACGGCCCGGCGTTCCGCGGCGTGACCGCGGCGTGGCGGCGCGGCGACGAGCTGTTCGCCGAGGTCACGGCCGATCCTGCCGACGGCTTCGTGGTGCACCCGGCGCTGTTCGACGCCGCCCTGCACGTCCTGGCCCTCGACGCCGGTGACACCGTCGCCCTGCCGTTCGCGTGGCAGGACGTCGCCGTCCACTCGGCCGCCCCGGCGGCGCGGGTGCGGATCCGGCCGGCGGCGGACGGGGTCGCGGTGGACCTGGCCGACGCCGCGGGGGCACCGGTGCTGTCCGTGGGCACGCTGCTCAGCCGCTCGATCCCCACCGCGGCCAACCGGATGTTCGCGGTCGACTGGACCACACCGGACCTCGACGTGGCGCCGGAGAGTCCGATGTGGACGATCACCGATGCCGCCGGTCTCGACGGGGTACCCGCGGGGACGCCGTGGGTGGTGCTGCGGGTCGCGCCCGGCGAGTCCGCCGCGCAGGCCCGCTCCGCCGTGACGACCACGTTGGCCGTCCTCCAGGCCTTCCTCGGCACCGGGAAGCGGCTCGCCGTCGTCACCGGCCTCGACGACCCGGTGGCCGCCGCGGTCGGCGGACTCGTGCGCAGTGCCCAGGCCGAGCACCCCGGCCGGATCGTGCTCGCCGCCGGTGACGTCCACGGCGGGCACCTCGACGCGGCCGTCGCCCGCGGGGAGACCGAACTGGCGGTCCGCGACGGCCGGATCGAGGTGCCGCGGCTGGTGCGGGAGCCCGCCGAAGCGGCGGTGGTCTCCGAACCCGGCACGGTCCTCATCACCGGCGGCACCGGCATGCTCGGCGCCGTCGTCGCCCGTCACCTGGCGCGGGTCCACGGCGTGCGCGGGTTCCTGCTCGCCTCCCGGCGCGGACCGGCGGCCGAGGGCGCCGGTGCACTGGCGGCCGAACTGGGTGGTCTCGGCGCACGGGTGGACGTCGTCGCCTGCGACACCGCCGACCGCGCGCAGGTCGCCGCGCTGCTGGCCCGGGTGCCCGCCGACGCGCCCCTGACCGGGGTCGTCCACGCCGCCGGGGTCCTCGACGACGGCGTGGTCACCGCGCTCGACGAGGCCCGGGTGGACACCGTCTTCCGGCCCAAGGCCGAGGCCGCCGCGCACCTCGACGAGCTGACCCGCGACGCGGACCTGGCTTTCTTCGTGCTGTTCTCCTCGGTCGCCGGCGTCCTCGGTGGGGCGGGGCAGGGCAACTACGCGGCGGCCAACGGGTTCCTCGACGGTGTCGCCGTCCGGCGGCGCGCCGCCGGACACCCGGCGGTGTCGCTGGCATGGGGTCTGTGGCGCGGAGAGCGCGGGCTGAACGCGGGCGCCGACACCGCGCGGCTGGCTCGGCTCGGCTTCGGCACCCTCGACGCCGGGACCGGGATGGCGTTGTTCGATGCGGCACTCGGTGCGGCGCGGCCGGTGCTGGTGCCGATGGTGTTCGACGTGGCCGCCGTCCGGGAAGCCGGAACGGTACCGCCGGTGCTGCGGTCGCTCGCGGGCGCGGCCAAGGCCGCCGCGCCGGAAAGCGCGCGCGAAGACCTGGTCGAGCTGGTGTGCGCGGAGGCGTCGGTGGTGCTCGGGGGCGGGTCGGTCGCCCCCGGCCGGGCGTTCCGGGACCTGGGCATGGATTCCCTGGCCGCGGTGGAGCTGCGCAACCGGCTGGCCGCCGCGACCGGCCTCGAACTGCCGCCGGCCGTCGTCTTCGACCACCCGACCCCGCTGCTGCTGGCCGGGTTCCTGCGCGGCGCGGCGGACACGCCCGAAGAGCCCGTGGCCGCGGCGCCGGTGGACGACCCGATCGCGATCGTCGGCATGGGCCTGCGGCTGCCCGGCGGGGTGGACAGCCCGGAAGCGCTGTGGGACCTGGTGGCCGGGGGAGTCGATGCGGTGACGCCGTTCCCGGTGGACCGCGGGTGGGACGTCGACGCGCTCTACGATCCCGACCCGGACGCGCCCGGCAAGTCCTACACCCGCTCCGGTGGCTTCCTGCACGACGCGGGTCTGTTCGACCCCGGCTTCTTCGGGATCTCCCGCCGCGAAGCGCTGGCCATGGACCCGCAACAGCGACTGCTGCTGCAGACGTCTTGGGAGGCGCTCGAACGCGCGGGCATCGCACCGGACTCGCTGCGCGGGCACCGGCTCGGCGTCTTCACCGGCCTGATGTACCACGACTACGCGACCGCCGACGAGGGCCTGGAAGGCATGCTGGGCGCGGGTTCGGCGGGCAGCGTCGCGGCCGGCCGGGTGTCGTACGTGCTCGGCGTGCACGGACCGGCCGTCACCGTGGACACCGCCTGTTCGTCGTCGCTGGTCGCGATCCACCTGGCCGCGCAGTCGCTGCGGTCGGGCGAGTGCTCGATGGCGCTGGCCGGCGGCGTGACGGTGATGGCGACCCCGGGGGTGTTCGTCGAGTTCTCGCGGCAGCGCGGGCTTTCGGCCGACGGCCGCTGCAAGTCCTTTTCGGATGAAGCGGACGGCACGGGCTGGGGCGAAGGCGCCGGAGTGGTGGTGCTGCAGCGCCTCTCCGACGCATTGCGCGACGGCCGTGAAGTCCTCGCCGTCGTGCGAGGCACGGCGGTCAACCAGGACGGCGCCTCGAACGGCCTCACCGCCCCGAGCGGCCCGGCCCAGCAGGCGGTGATCCGGCAGGCGCTGGCCAACGCGGGCGTCGCACCATCCGAAGTGGACGCCGTCGAAGCGCACGGCACCGGAACCCGCCTCGGCGACCCGATCGAGGCGCAAGCCCTGCTGGCGACCTACGGCGCCGGCCGCGAGACGCCGTTGTGGCTCGGGTCGCTCAAGTCCAACATCGGGCACGCCCAGGCGGCGTCCGGGGTCGCGGGCGTGATGAAGATGGTGCTCGCGATGCGGCACGGCGTGCTGCCGCCGACCCTGCACGCGGACCGGCCCTCGACCCGGGTCGACTGGACGGCCGGATCCGTCCGGCTGCTCACCGAAGCCCGCGAGTGGCCGGCGGGGGACCGGCCGCGGCGCGCGGGGGTCTCGTCGTTCGGCGTCAGCGGGACCAACGCGCACCTCGTGCTCGAAGAGGGCGTCCCGGTCGACGTCGTCATCGCCGAGAGCGACACGGTGGTGCCGGTCGTGGTGTCGGCCCGCTCGGCCGACGGCCTCACCGAGCAGACCGTGCGCCTGGCCGCGGCGCTCGATCGGGCGCCTGGGCTGGGTGCGTTCGCCTGGTCGTCGCTGCGGTCGCGGGCACTGTGGGAGCACCGCGCGGTGGTGCTCGCCGGCCGCGGAACGGACGCGGCCGAAGCACTGCGGGCCGGAACCGCGATCCGCGGGGAGGCGGACCCGGCGCGGCACGGCGTCGCGCTGGTCTTCAGCGGGCAAGGCGCGCAGCGGCCGGGGATGGGCCGGGAGCTGGCGGCGCGGTTCCCGGTGTTCGCGGCGGCGTTCGACGAGGTCTGTGCCGAGTTCGACCGCCACCTCGACGTGCCGCTGCGGGAGGCGATCGCCTCGGAGCTGGTGCACGACACGCAGTACACGCAGGCCGGCCTGTTCGCCTTCGAGGTCGCGGTGGTCCGGCTGCTGGAGTCGTTCGGGCTGCGGCCGCGCGCGGTGGCCGGGCATTCGCTCGGGGAGCTCACGGCCGCGTTCGTGGCCGGGGTGTTCTCGCTCCCGGACGCGGTGCTGCTGGTCGTGCACCGCGGGCGCTTGATGCGAGACCTGCCGCCCGGGCTGATGATCGCGGTCGAGGCGGCCGAAGCGGACATCGAGCTCCCCGACGGCGTCTGGCTGGCGGCGGTGAACGGCCCGTCGTCGGTCGTCCTGTCCGGCGAAGCCCCGGCCGTCCGCGAGCTGGCGGGCTCGCTCGGGGTGCGGACGCGGGAGCTGCCGGCCCGGCAGGCGTTCCACTCGGGACTGGTCGAGCCGATGCTCGCGGAGTTCGCCGAGGTGGCCGCCCGCGTCGAGTACCGCGAACCGGCGCTGCCGCTGGTGCCCGGGACCGCCGTCGGGACACCGGAGTACTGGGTCGGCCAGGTCCGCCGGACCGTGCGGTTCGGCGACGCCGTGACGGCCCTGCTCGACCGCTCGGTCGCGGGCGTGCTCGAAGTGGGACCGGACGCCGTCCTGGCCCCTGCGGTAGCCGCGGTCTCCGACGGCCCGGCGGTGGTCGCGCTCGCCCGTCGCGGCCGCGACGAAGTCACGACCTTCCTCTCGGGGCTCGCGGAAGCCTTCGTCCACGGCGCCGACGTCGACTGGACGCCGCTCTTCCCGCCGGAGCAGCGGGTCGTCGTGCCGCTGCCGGTGACGGCGTTCCGCCGGGAGCGCTTCTGGCTCACCCGCCGTGCGGCCGACCCGGCCGGCCTCGGCCTGGACGGCGTGCGGCACCCGGTGCTGCGCGCGGCCGTCGAGGACCCGGAGACCGGCGGTGTCGTCCTGACCGGCCGGCTGTCGCTGCCGTGGCTGACCGAGCACACCGTCGGCGGCGTCCCGCTCCTGCCCGGCACGGCCCTGGTCGACCTCGCCGTCCAGGCCGGCGACCGGCTCGGCCTCCCGGTCGTGCGGGAACTGGTCATCGAGGCACCCCTGGCGGTCACCGGAGCCGAGCCGCAGCTGCGCGTTTCCGCCCGGCCCGGCGGCGCGGTGTCGATCCACTCCCGCACCGGCGACGGGCCGTGGACCCGGCACGCGAGCGGCGCCCTGGCCGAGACCGGCCCGCCCGCGCCCGCCTTCCCCGCGTGGCCCCCGGCCGGTGCCGAAGCCCTGGACGTGACGGACTGCTACCCCGCACTGGCCGAGCGCGGGTACGGCTACGGCCCGCTCTTCCGGGGCCTGACCGCGGCTTGGCGGCACGGTGACGAGCTGTACGCCGAGATCGCGCTGCCCGAAGACGCGGACAGCGCCGGCTACCCGATCCACCCGGCGCTGTTCGACGCGGCCCTGCACGTCGCCGCCCTCACCGCCGACGCGGCGGAGGTGCCGTTCGCGTGGCGGGACGTCGTGGTCCACGCCGAGGGCGCGACGGCCGCGCGGGTCCGCCTCCGCCCGGACGGCACCGGCGGAACGGCGCTCGACCTCACCGACCCGGCCGGGGCACCACTGCTTTCGGTGGGTTCGCTGATCACCCGGCCCTTGGCGGTCCCGGTGCCGTCGGACGTTTTGTACACAGTGGACTGGCAGCCCGCACCACCGTCCACAGCGGACCCGGTACCGGCGGTTGTGGTGACCGGCCCGGCGGACCTGGCCGAGGTCGACCCCGGCACGCCAGTGCTGTTCTCGCCGGCGCGGTCGGTGGCCGGCGCGCTCGAAGTCCTGCAGGCGTTCCTCGCCGACCCGCGCCGCACCCGTCTGGTGGTGCTGACCCGCCACGCGGTCGGCGACGGCGACCTCGACCCGGCCGCGGCCGCGGTGTGGGGCTTGGTGCGCTCGGCCCAGGCGGAGCACCCGGGCCGGTTGACGTTGGTGGACCTCGGCGACGAGCCGGCGCCGGGTGACCGGTGGCGGGAGCCGGTCGAGGACCAGTGCCTGCTCCGCGATGGGCAGCCGTGGGTCCCGAGGCTCGTCCGCACCGGACCGGCGGAGACCGGCCCGCGGCCGCTCGACCGGGACGGCACCGTCTTGATCACCGGCGGCACCGGCGGCCTGGGCGCGCTCGTCGCGCGGCACCTCGTCGCCCGGCACGGCGTCCGTCACCTCCTCCTTGCCTCGCGCCGGGGCGAAGCCGCGCCGGGCGCGGCCGAACTCCGCGCCGACCTGCGGGCGCTCGGCGCCCGGGTCGACGTCGTCGCCGGGGACGTCGGGGACCGCGCGCACGTCGCCGAACTCCTCGCGCGGGTTCCCGCCGACGCCCCGCTGACGGCCGTGATCCACGCCGCCGGGGTGCTCGACGACGGCGTCGTCACCGCGCTGGACGCCGGGCGGCTGGCCACCGTCTTCCGCCCGAAGGCCGACGCCGCCGGGCACCTCGACGAGCTGACCCGCGGGCACGATCTCGCCGCCTTCGTGCTCTTCTCCTCCCTCTCCGGCGTGCTCGGCGGTGCCGGGCAAGGCAACTACGCCGCGGCCAACGCCGCCCTCGACGCCCTCGCCGTCCGCCGGCGGGCCGCCGGACTGCCCGCGCAGTCCCTCGCCTGGGGGCTCTGGGCCGGGGACGGGCTCGGCTCGTCGTCGGATTCCGCTCGCCTGGCCCGTGCGGGCATCCGTGCCCTCGACCCCGAGCACGGGGTCCGGCTGTTCGACGCCGCGCTCGCCGCGGACCGGCCGGTGGTCGTGCCCGCCGCCTTCGACGTCGTGGCGCTGCGGGAACACGCCAAGACCGGGCACCTTCCCGCCCTGCTCTCCGACCTCGCCGGGCCGGTGCGCCGAACGGCGGCGAAGCGGGTGACCACCACCGATCCCGCCGGGCTCCTCGCGCTGGTGCGCCGGGAGGCGGCCGCCGTGCTCGGCGCGGGGACCACGATCAGCGCGACGCGGCCGTTCCGGGAAGCCGGGTTCGACTCGCTCACCGCCGTCGAGCTGCGCAACCGGCTCGCCGCCGCCACCGGCGTCACCCTGCCCGCGACCGCCGTCTTCGACTTCCCCAGCCCGGCCGAGCTGGCCGCGCACCTCGCCGGCGAGACCGCGCCCGCCACCCCGGAACCGGCCGCCCCGGCCGACGAACCGATCGCGATCGTCGGCATGGGCCTGCGGCTGCCCGGCGGCGTGCGCACCCCTGACGACCTCTGGGACCTGCTCACCGGCGAAACCGACGCCATCTCCGGGTTCCCCACCGACCGCGGCTGGGACATCGACGCGCTCTACGACCCCGATCCGGACGCGCCGGGCAAGTCCTACACCCGTTCCGGTGGCTTCCTGCACGACGCCGGGATGTTCGACCCGGGCTTCTTCGGGATCTCCCGCCGCGAAGCCCTGGCGATGGACCCGCAGCAGCGGCTGCTGCTCCAGACGTCGTGGGAGGCCCTGGAGCGTGCCGGGATCGCCCCCGATTCCGTGCGCGGCCGCGAGATCGGCGTCTTCACCGGCCTGATGTACCACGACTACGGCACCGGCGCGCAGGACCCGGCACTGGAAGGGATGCTCGGCACCGGCGCGGCCGGGAGCGTCGCGGCCGGGCGGGTGTCGTACGTGCTCGGGCTGCGCGGGCCCGCCGTCACCGTCGACACGGCGTGCTCGTCTTCGCTGGTCACGATCCACCTGGCCGCGCAGTCGCTGCGGTCCGGGGAGTGCTCGATGGCGCTCGCCGGCGGGGCGACGGTGCTGGCGACGCCCGGCGTGTTCGTCGAGTTCTCCCGGCAGCGCGGTCTCGCCGCGGACGGCCGCTGCAAGTCCTTTTCGGACGACGCGGACGGCACCGGCTGGGCCGAGGGGGTCGGAGTCGTGGTGCTGCAACGGCTTTCCGACGCGCTGCGCGAAGGACGTGACGTCCTCGCCGTCGTGCGGGGGTCCGCGGTCAACCAGGACGGGGCCTCCAACGGCCTCACCGCGCCGAACGGGCCCGCGCAGCAGGCCGTGATCCGCCGCGCCCTCGCCAACGCGGGTGTTGAACCGTCCGAAGTGGACGCGGTCGAAGCGCACGGCACCGGAACCACCCTCGGTGACCCCATCGAAGCCCAAGCGGTGCTGGCGACCTACGGCACCGGCCGCGAGACGCCGTTGTGGCTCGGGTCGCTCAAGTCGAACATCGGGCACACCCAGGCCGCGGCCGGCGTCGCGGGGGTCATGAAGATGATCCTCGCGATGCGGCACGGCGTCCTGCCGCGCACCCTCCACGCGGCCGAGCCGACGTCCCGGGTGGACTGGACGGGCGGAGCGGTGTGCCTGCTCGATCGGGCCCGGCCGTGGCCCGCGGGCGACCGGCCGCGGCGTGCCGGGGTGTCGTCGTTCGGGGTCTCCGGCACCAACGCCCACCTCGTCCTCGAAGAAGGCCCGGCGGCAGTCCGGCCCGAGCGGGCGGCGGGCACCGCGCCGCTGGTCGTCACCGCCCGGTCCGCGGCCGGGCTCGTCGAGCAGGCCGCGCGGTTGGCGGAGGTCGTCGACGACCACGTCGGCACCGCCTGGTCGCTGATCCGCACCCGCGCCACCTGGGAACATCGCGCCGTCGTCCTCGGGGAGAACGCCGCCGAAGCCCTGCGTGACCTCGGAGAGCACGCCGATGTCGTCACCGGTGTCGCCGGCCCGGACGCGCCGATGACGTGGGTGTTCCCGGGGCAGGGCGCGCAGTGGGCCGGCATGGGCCAGGAACTGTGGGCGGCGAACCCGGTGTTCGCCGCGCGGATGGCCGAGTGTGAAGCGGCTTTGTCGCCGCACGTGGCGTGGTCACTGTCCGAAGTGGTCCGTGGCGGTGGCTCGCTCGAGGCCGTGGACGTGGTGCAGCCGGTCTCGTTCGCCGTGATGGTGTCGCTCGCCGCGGTCTGGGAGTCCTTCGGGGTGCGGCCCGACGCGGTGGTCGGCCACTCGCAGGGCGAGATCGCGGCCGCGTGCGTCGCGGGCGCACTGTCCCTCGAGGACGCCGCCCGGATCGTGGCGGTGCGCAGCCGGATCATCGGGCAGCGGCTGGCCGGTCCCGGCGGAATGCTGTCGGTGGCACTGGGCGAGCACGACGTCGACCTGCCCGACGACGTCGAGATCGCGGCCGTGAACGCGCCGTCGGCCGTGGTGCTCGCCGGTGCCGGCGATGCCCTCGACCGGTTGGAGAAGGTCTATCGAGGACGGGAAGTCCGGGTGCGGCGGATACCCGTCGACTACGCCTCGCACACCGCGCAGGTCGCCGGGATCGAAGCCGAGCTGGCCGCCGCGCTCGACGGCGTCACCACGACCACGCCGGAGGTCCCGTGGTATTCCACAGTGGACGGAGCGTGGGTGACCGAGCCGCCGGTGCCGGGGTACTGGTACCGCAACCTGCGTGGCACGGTCCGGTTCGCCGACGCCGTCCGGGCGCTGGCGGCCGACGGGCACCGCGTGTTCCTCGAGACCGGCACCCACCCCGTGCTCGGCCCGGCCCTGCGGGAGACCCTGGACGATGCCGGCGCACCGGACGCGCTGGTCGCCGGGACCCTGCGCCGCGACCAGCCCGACTGGCCGCGGTTCCTCCGGTCCGCGGCCGAGCTGTTCGTGCACGGCGTCGCCGTCGACTGGACCGGCGCGTTCCCCGGCGACCGGCCCGCGCTCGTCCCGCTGCCGACCACCGCGTTCCAGGAAGAACGCTTCTGGCTGCGGCCCGTACCGCCCGTCGCCGACGACGGCTTCTGGGACGCCGTCGCGCAGGAAGACCTCGCCGCGTTCACCGGCTTGGCCGAGGAAGACCGGGAGCGCCTGCGCGCCATCGTGCCCGGCCTGACCCGCTGGCGCGACACCCGCCGCGCTTCGACGACCACCGCGTCGTGGCGTTACCGCGTCGATTGGATCCGGGTACCCGAGCCCGCCGGGACCGGCCGGTGGCACGTGGACGGCGATCCCGGCCTCGCCGAAGCGCTGCGCGCCCAGGGAGCCGAGATCACCGAGACCGCCGCTGACGGCGTGCTCGTGAGCGCGGCCGACGCCCGCACCGCACTGCCCCGCATCCAGGCCGCCCTGGCCACCGGCGGCGGCCGCGTCTGGGTACTGACGCGCGGGGGGACCGGTGCCGCCCAGGTGCACGGCCTCGCCCGCACCGCGGCCCTGGAGCACCCGGACCGCTGGGGCGGTTTCGTGGATCTCCCCGACGGCCTCGACGACACCGCCGCCCGCCGTCTCCTCAGCGCGCTCCACGGGCGTGAAGACCAGGTCAGCGTGCGCGCCGACGGCGTCTACGCGCGGCGGCTCGTCCGGGCCGGGCAACCGTCCGGGCCGGCTTGGCGCCCGGCGGGCACCGTCCTCGTCACCGGCGGCACCGGGGGAGTCGGCGCGCGCGTCGCGCGCCGGCTCGCCGAGTCGGGGGCCGGGCACCTGGTGCTGCTCAGCCGCCGCGGGGCGGCCGCGCCCGGCACGGACGAGCTGGCCGCGGCGATCGAGGCGGCCGGCGCTCGCGTGACCTTCGTCGCGGGGGACGTCGCCGACCGCGCGACCGTGGCCCGCGTGCTCGAGGAGCACCCGCCGGACGCGGTGTTCCACGCCGCCGGTGTCCCGGGTGCGGTCACGGCCATCGCCGGCTGCACGGCCGAAGCCCTCGAAGAAGTCCTGGCCGCCAAGGTCACCGGCGCCCGCCACCTCGACGAGTTGCTGGGCGACCGGCCGCTCGACGCCTTCGTGCTCTTCTCCTCGGCCGCCGCGACCTGGGGCGCGGCGGGGCAGGCCGCGTACGCGGCGGCCAACAGCCACCTCGACGCGCTCGCCGAGGCACGGCACGCCCGCGGGCAGGCCGCCCTGTCGGTCGCCTGGGGGGCCTGGGCCGGGGGCATGGCCGACGGCGCCGGGTTCGCCCGCCGCGCGGTGCTCACCATGGCACCGGACCTCGCGCTCTCGGCCCTGGAAGACGCCCTGCGCGACGGCCGGCCCACCGCGGTCGTCGCGGCGGTCGACTGGACCCGGTTCGCGCCGCTGTTCACCGCGGCCCGGCCGAGTCCCCTGCTGGACGGCATCCCCGAAGCCGTTCAGGACGCGCCCCAGGCCGACGAGCCGGCCGCCGACGCCCTGCGCTCGAAGCTGCGGGAGCTCGACCGGCCCGCCCGGATCGGCGAGCTGACCCGGCTCGTCCAGGCCCGGGCCGCGGCCGTGCTCGGTGAGCCGGACGAGCTCCCGGCCGCCCGCGCGTTCCGCGACGCCGGCTTCGACTCGCTCACCGCGATGGAGCTGCGCACCCGGCTGTCCACCACGACCGGGCTCGCCTTGCCGGTGACTGTCGTGTTCGACCACCCGGACCCCGCGGCGCTCGCGGGCCACCTGCACGACGAGCTCTTCGGCGCCGCCACCGGGCCGGTCACGACCACGGTGGCCGCGGCCGCGGCCGACCCGATCGTCATCGTCGGCATGGGCGTGCGCCTGCCCGGCGGGGTCGACGGCCCGGAAGCGCTGTGGGAGCTGCTTTCCGCGGGCACCGACGCGGTCGGCGAGTTCCCCGCCGACCGCGGCTGGGACGTCGAGGCGCTGTACGACCCGGTGCCCGGTACGCCCGGCAAGACCTACAGCCGCGCCGGCGCGTTCCTGCGCGACGCCGCGTTCTTCGACCCCGGCTTCTTCGGGATCTCGCCCCGCGAAGCCCTGGCCATGGATCCGCAGCAGCGGCTCCTGTTGCAGACGTCCTGGGAAGCGCTGGAAAGCTCCGGCGTCGACCCGGCTTCGCTGCGTGGGGAAGACGTCGGTGTCTACTTCGGTGGCGCTGTGCTCGGCTACGGTGCCGCGCAGGCGTCCGACGACCTCGCCGGCTACGCGCTGACCGGCTCGTCGTCGAGCGTGCTGTCCGGTCGGGTGTCCTACACGCTCGGGCTTCGCGGCCCGTCCGTCACGCTCGACACGGCGTGCTCGTCGTCGCTGGTGGCGCTGCACCTGGCGACCCGCGCGCTGCGGTCGGGAGAATGCTCGATGGCACTGGCCGGTGGCGCCACGGTGATGGCGACTCCCGCCGCGTTCGTCGAGTTCTCGCGGCAGCGGGGGCTCGCGGCCGACGGCCGGTGCAAGTCCTTTTCCGACGACGCCGACGGCACGGGCTGGGGCGAGGGGGTCGGGGTGCTCGTGCTGCAGCGCCGCTCGGCCGCGCTGCGCGACGGCCGGGAGATCCTCGCCGTGGTGCGCGGCACGGCGGTCAACTCCGACGGCGCGTCCAACGGCCTCACCGCCCCGAACGGGCCGGCCCAGCAGGCGGTCATCCGCCGGGCACTGGCCGACGCCGGCCTCAGACCGTCCGAAGTGGACGCCGTGGAAGCGCACGGCACCGGGACGACGCTCGGCGACCCGATCGAGGCGCACGCGCTGCTCGCGACCTACGGCGCCGAGCGCGACGCGCCGCTGTGGCTGGGCTCGCTGAAGTCGAACGTCGGGCACACGCAGTCCGCGGCCGGCGTCGCCGGCGTCGTCAAGATGGTGCTGGCGATGCGGCACGGCGTGCTGCCGAAGACCCTGCACGCGGACCGGCCCTCGACCCGCGTCGAGTGGGAAACCGGCGCGGTGCGCCTGCTCACCGAAGCCCGTCCCTGGCCGGACGCAGACCGGCCACGCCGGGCCGGGGTCTCCGCCTTCGGGGTCAGCGGCACGAACGCCCACGTCGTGCTCGAGCAGGGGGCCGTGCTCGAGCGACCCGAGCCCCCGATGACGGAACCAGTGCCCCTGGTGGTGACCGCCCGTACCGCGCAGGCACTGGACGAGCAGGCGCAGCGGCTCGCCCGCGCCGCCCTGCCGGTCGCGTCCGCGGCCACGTCGCTGCTGCGGACGCGGGCACGCCGGGAGCACCGCGCGGTCGTGTTCGCCGCCACCCCGGAGGAGGCGGCCGAACGCATGGCCGCTTCGGCCGGCCCGCGGGGGATCGCGGCCGCCCGCGCACCGGAGGTCGCGTTCGTCTTCACCGGCCAGGGTGCGCAACGGCCCGGTATGGGACAGCAGCTGTACGAGGCGTTCCCGGCCTACGCGGCGGCGTTCGACGAGGTCCGCGCGGAGCTGGACCGCCACCTCGACCGCCCGCTCGCCGAGGTGCTGGGTACCGAGCTGATTCACCGCACCGATTACACCCAGGCGGCGTTGTTCGCGCTCGAAGTCGCGCTCGTCCGGCTGCTGGCGTCGTTCGGCGTCCGGCCGGGGGTGGTGGCCGGGCACTCACTCGGCGAGCTGACCGCGGCGCACGTCGCCGGCGTGTTCTCCTTGGCGGACGCCGCGAAGCTCGTCGCCGCGCGGGGGCGGCTCCTGCGGGCTCTGCCGGAGGGCGGGGCGATGGTCGCCGTCGCGGCGTCCGAAGCGGACGTCCAGCCGGTGCTCGGCGACGGGGTCTGGCTGGCGGCGGTGAACGGCCCGGAAGCCGTTGTCCTTTCGGGTGAAGCACAAGCCGTACACGCGGCCGCGACGGCCCTCGGAGTCCGGACGAGTACGCTGAACGTCGACCGCGCGTTCCACTCCGGGCTCGTCGAACCGGTGCTCATGGAGTTCGCCGAAGTCGCCGCGACCGTCACCTACGCGCCACCGGCCATCCCGCTGGTGTCCGGCGTCACCGGTGAAGTGTCCGAAGTGGACTCTTCAGAGCACTGGGTTCGCCAGGTGCGCAGCCCCGTCCGGTTCGCCGACGTCGCCCGCACGCTGCTCGGCCGGGGCACGGTGATCGTCGAAGCCGGCCCGGACGGCGCGCTCGCCGCGGCGATCCGGCGCGAGGCGGCGGTGCCCGCCTTCGCGCTCACCCGCCGCGACCACCCGGAGCGCGAAACCGTGCTCACCGCTCTCGCCGAGCTGTTCGTCCGGGGCGTGGACGTCGACTGGGCGCCGGTCGTGCCGGACGCCCCGCTCGTGCCACTGCCGCCGACGGTCTTCGCGCGTGAGCACTACTGGCTGCTGCCCGAGTCCGGCGACAGCGGCCTCCACGACTGGCGCTACCAGGTCGAGTGGGTGCCGCTGCCGGACCTTCCCTCGCGCCGGCCGAAGGTCCGGGTCATCGGCGACGACGACCTCGCGGCCGTCCTCGGCGAGGCCGAAAGCCCCGACGTCGTCCTCGTGCGCGCCACCGACGCCGCGAGTGCCCTGCCGGTGCTGCAGCCGCTGCTGGCGCAGGACGGCCCCCGCGTGTGGGTGATGACCTCGGGTGCGGTCGGCACCGGCGGCGCCGACGTGCCGTCCGACGCGGCCGCCGCGCAGGTGTGGGGCCTCGGCCGGACGGCGGCGCTGGAGCACCCGGACCGCTGGGGTGGCCTGGTCGACGTGCCGGCCGACCTCGACGACGCAGGGGTCCGCCTGCTGCTCGCGGTGCTGGCCGGTCCCGAGGACCAGGTCGCCGTCCGCACGTCCGGGGCGTACGGCCGCCGGCTCGTCCCGGCCGACCGCGTGCCCATCGGTCCGGAGTGGACACCCCGGGGCACGGTCTTGGTGACCGGGGGTACCGGTGGGGTCGGCGGGCACGTCGCGCGGTGGCTGGCCGGTGCCGGCGCCGAACACCTGGTGCTGGTCAGCCGCCGCGGCGAGGACGCACCCGGCGCGACCGAACTGGCTGCGCAGATCGAGGCGTCCGGGGTGCGGGTGACCCTCGTCGCCGGCGACCTGGCCGATCGCCCGACCGTGGCCGAACTGATTTCGGAGTACCCACCGGACGCCGTCGTGCACGCCGCGGGTGTCTCGGGCGGAGCCACGACGATCGACGGCTGCACGCCCGATGCGCTGGCGGAGGTGCTGGCGGGCAAGGTCGACGGCGCGCGTCACCTGGACGAGCTGCTCGGTGACCGGCCGCTGGACGCGTTCGTGCTGTTCTCGTCGGTCGCCGCGACGTGGGGTGCGGCCAGCCAAGGCGCGTACGCGGCGGCGAACAGCCACCTCGACGCGCTCGCCGAGATCCGGCGGGCCCGGGGCCGGGCGGCGCTGTCGATCGCGTGGGGCGCCTGGGCGGCGGACGGCATGACCACCGAGCAGGACGCGCGCGAGCACCTCCGGCAGCGCGCGGTCCGGATGATGGAGCCCGGCGCGGCGTTGCACGCGCTGCGTGCGGCGCTTCGCGAACAGCGGACCACGGCGGTGGTGGCCGACATCGACTGGCCGCGGTTCGCGTCGATCTTCACCGCGGCCCGGCCGAGCGCGTTGCTGGACCGAGTTCCCGCGGCCGGTGCCCGGACATCGCCCGACGTGGCGGGCTCTTGGTCGGCGAGGCTGGGGAAGCTTGCGTTCCCGGAGCGCATCGAGGCGCTGACCGGGCTCGTCCGGGCCGAGACGGCGGCGGAACTGGGCCACCCGGACGCGACCGCGGTACCCGCCGACCGGCCGTTCCGGGAGCTGGGTCTGGACTCGCTGACCGCGGTGGGCCTGCGCGACCGGCTCGCGGCCGGCACCGGGCTGAGTCTCACTGCCGCCCTCGTCTACGACCACGCCACCCCGGTGGCGGTCGCACGCCACCTCGCTCCGCGGCTCGAAGCCGAGACTGCACCGGAGGGCACCTTGGGTTCGGTCTACCGAGCCCTGGCCGAACGCGGCCTGAACGACGAACTGCACCACTTCGGTCTCGGCGCGGCCGCCCTGCGCGAGCGGTTCGAAGGCGGCGAGACCGCGCGGGTGGTCCGGCTGCGCGACGGGGACGGCGTGCACGTGATCGGCGTGCCGCCGGTGACGGCGTTCGACCACGTGCTGAACTTCGCCGAGCTGGGCCGGCACCTGCCCGGCCCGGTGTCGGTGGTCGTGCCGCCGGGCTACCAGCCGGGCGAGCGGCTCGCCCCCTCCCTGACGGCGCTGGCCGACGTGCTGGCGGCCGCCGTCGTCGAGGAAGCGGCCGGGAAGCCGTTCGCCCTGCTCGGTATTTCGGCGGGAGGGCTCCTCGCCCACACGATCACGGCACGCCTGGAACAGCGTGGGACGGCGCCGCTGGGTGTCGTCCTGCTGGACAGCTACCTGCCGGATTCGCTGTCCCGGCGGCTGGCACGAGCTCTGGTTTCCGGAGCTGCCCGGACGCCTGCGGCCCGCTACGACGACCCGTCGATCACGGCGGCGTCGGCGTACACGGAACTGCTGCGTGAGTGGCGGCCGGCCGAGGTGGCGACGCGTACGCTGGTGCTCCGCCCGGCGAAGGCGGTCGCTCCACAACCCGGCGAGGCGGACCTGACCCGGGCCGAGTGGGCGACTACCTGGCCGCTGCCGCACGAAGTGGCGGAGGTGGGTGGAGACCATTTCACGATGAGCTCGCGCTTCGCCGCGGAGACCGCGGAGGTGGTGTGCCGCTGGCTTTCGCGGTGACGATTCGCCCTGTACCGTGCCACAACTCGACCTTGGTTCGCTGACCTGCCGTTTGTCCCCGTGACGGCCGTACGATGCTCATCGACCGGGAACTCCCGGCCGAAGAAGGGGCGGACCAAAACCCCTGCCGGGACTCGGTTCGTGGCGCTGCCGCCCGGGATCGCCGTCTTGTACGAGGAGCTGATGGACAGTCACCGGGAGCCGTTCGTGCCGTGCACCCCGGAGGGGCATCCCCGGCGGCGGTCGAACTTCCGGATGCGCGCCGTCGTGGGTCGACGTCTCCACCGGGGCCCGCGACCGTCTCAGCAGGCGCGCAGCCAGCGGACCCGGCCATCCGGGTGATAGGAATGGCCGGTGACCGAACCGAACCTGATCGAAGCCGCCGCGGCCGAGGCCGTGACGCTGACCAGCGAGCTCATCCGCATCGACACGACCAACACCGGCGATCCCGACACGCTGGTCGGCGAGCGGGTGGCGGCGGAGTACGTGGCGGAGAAGCTGACCGACGCCGGCTACGAGATCACCTACGTCGAGTCGGGTGGGAAGAACCGGCACAACGTCATCGTGCGGCTCGAAGGCGCCGACCGGTCACGGGGCGCGCTGCTCATCCACGGGCACCTCGACGCCGTGCCCGCCGACGCCTCCGAGTGGTCGGTCCACCCCTTCTCCGGCGCGATCCAGGACGACTACGTCTGGGGCCGCGGCGCGGTCGACATGAAGGACATGTGCGGGATGGCGCTCGCGCTGGCCCGGCACTACAAGCTGAACAACGTCGTCCCGCCGCGCGACCTGGTCTTCGCCTTCCTCGCCGACGAAGAAGCCGGCGGCAAGTACGGCGCCCAGTGGCTGGTCGAGAACCGCCCCGAGCTGTTCGAGGGCGTCACCGAGGCGATCAGCGAGGTCGGCGGCTTCTCCATCACGCTCAAGGACGACGTCCGCGCCTACCTCATCGAGACGGCGGAGAAGGGCATCCGCTGGATGAAGCTGCGCGTGCGCGGCACCGCCGGGCACGGTTCGATGATCCACCGCGACAACGCGGTCACCAAGCTGGCCGAGGCCGTCGCGAAGCTCGGCAACCACCGCTTCCCGCTGGTGCTCACCGACTCCGTGAAGGAGTTCCTCGCCGGCGTCACCGAGATCACCGGGTGGGACTTCCCCGAGGACGACCTGGAGGGCTCGGTCGCCAAGCTGGGCAACATCTCCCGGATGATCGGCGCGACCCTGCGCGACACGGCCAACCCGACCATGCTCACCGCCGGGTACAAGTCGAACGTCATCCCGTCGGTCGCCGAGGCCGCCGTCGACTGCCGCATCCTGCCGGGCCGGCTCGAGGCCTTCGACCGCGAGCTCGACGAACTGCTCGGCCCGGACATCGAGAAGGAGTGGATGGAGCTCCCGCCCGTCGAGACGACGTTCGACGGCGCGCTCGTGGACGCGATGACCGCCGCGGTGCTGGCCGAGGACCCGGGCGCGAAGACGCTGCCGTACATGCTCTCCGGCGGAACCGACGCCAAGTCGTTCCAGGAGCTCGGCATCCGCAACTTCGGCTTCGCGCCGCTCAAGCTGCCCGCGGACCTCGACTTCTCGGCGCTGTTCCACGGCGTCGACGAGCGGGTCCCGGTCGAGGCGCTGAAGTTCGGCACCCGCGTGCTGGACCGGTTCCTGCGCACGTCCTGATGTCCGCTTTCGCGCTCGCCGACGGTACGTCCCTGCAGGTGGTGCGCAGGGGCGACCCGGCAGCGCCGGTGACGGTGGTGTTCGTCCACGGCTACGCGCTCGACCAGCGCAGCTGGGGCCGGATCGCGCCGCTGGTGCCGGACGCGGCCGACGGGCCGGTGGCCGTGCTGACCTACGACCAGCGCGGCCACGGCGGATCCGGGCGGGCGCGGCGCGGGACGGCGACGGTGGCCCGGCTCGGCGACGACCTCGCCGAGCTGCTTTCGCGCGAAGTCCCGGAAGGCCGGGTGGTGCTGGTCGGGCACGACATGGGCGGCCTGGCGATCATGTCGCTATCCCAGCAGCATCCGGAGCTGTTCGCCGCGCGGGTGTCGGGCCTGGTGCTGCTGGCGACGTCGTCGGGGACGCTGGCCACCGAGGTGTCGGCCGCCTGGCCGAACGCGCTGGGGAAACTGGCCGCCGACCTCGAAGCTGTGCTCGGCTCGAAGCTCTTCGGGGTCGTGCGCGAGCGCACCAGCCGGGCGGTCAGCGCGGGCCTGCGCTGGTGGCTCTTCGGCGACGACCCGGACCCGGAACTGGTCGAGCTGACGGTGAAGATGATCCGCGGCAACTGGCCGCACACCGTCTCGATGTTCCGCCCGGCCCTGGACGCGTACGCGCGCGACGCGGCGCTGGCGCAGGTCAGCGGCCTGCCGGTGACGGCGATCGTGGGGGAGCGGGACCGGATCGTGCGGGCGTCCGACGTCGAACAGTGGGCGGGCGGGCTGGCCGGCGGGACCGCCGTGGTGCTGCCCGGGGTCGGGCACGTCGTGCCGCTGGAAGCCGCGGGGCAGGTGCTGCCGCGGGTGGTCGCCCTGGTCAACGCGAGTTACCGACAAGACGAGACTTCTTGACAATTTCTCTTTTCGGTACCAAGCTGGGCGCATGTTCTCCGTGGCGGTGATCGAAGACGCGGCGGCGGCCGAAGTGTCGCTGGACCCCGTGCGTGCCCGGCTGCTGGCCGAACTGGCCGAACCGGCGTCGGCGACCATGCTCGCCGCGCGGGTGGGGCTGCCGCGGCAGAAGGTCAACTACCACCTGCGGACGCTGGAGCACCACGGCCTGGTGGAGCTGGTCGAAGAGCGGCGCAAGGGCAACGTCACCGAGCGGATGATGCGAGCGACGGCGGCGTCGTACGTCATCTCGCCGGCGGCGCTGGCCGCGGTGCAGCCGGATCCGGCCGAGGCGCCCGACCGGCTCTCGGCCCGCTGGCTGCTCGCCGTGGCCGGGCGGCTCGTGCGTGACGTCGGCGTGCTCATCACCGGCGCCGCGAAGGCCAAGCAGCGCGTCGCGACCTTCGCGCTCGACGGCGAGGTCCGGTTCGCCTCCGCCGCCGACCGTGCGGCGTTCGCCGAGGAGCTCGCGACCGCCGTCACCACGCTGGTCGCCAAGTACCACGACGAAAGCGCCGAGAAGGGCCGCCCGCACCGGGTGATCGTCGCCGTCCACCCGAGTGTCCCGGAGGAGTCCGACCGTGGGGTATGAGTTCGAGCTGACCGACACCGCCGAGGTCGACGCGACGCCGGAACAGGTGTGGGCGGCCATCGCCACCGGGCCCGGCATCGACTCGTGGTTCATGGGCCGCAACGAGGTCGACGGCGGCACCGGCGGCGTGGTCCGCGGCGCCTTCGGCGGGTACCGGCCGGAGCACCGGATCCGGGACTGGGAACCGCTCGAGAAGCTCGGCTACGGCGGTGAGCCGGAGCCGGACGGGCGGAAGATCGCCTACGAGTTCCTCATCGAAGGCCGCGGCGGCGGCAGTTCGGTGCTCCGGTGTGTCACCAGTGGCTTCCTGCCCGGTGACGACTGGGAGGACGAGTTCGAGGCGATGGTCGCGGGTGGTCAGCTGTTCTTCCGCACCCTCGTCGAGTACCTGACGCACTTCGCGGGGCGCACGGCGGTGCCGGTCACGGCGTTCGGGCCGCCGGTGGCGGACTGGGACGAGGCCTGGACGCGGCTCGCTGCGGCGCTCGGCCTGTCCGCGCGTCCCGCCGAGGGCGACCGGGTGCGGATCGAGCCCGGTGGGCAGGCGGGCGTCGTCTACGCGGTGAACGACCAAACGGTCGGCGTGCGGACCGCGGACGCGATGTTCCGGTTCCTGCGCGGCTTCCACGGCGCGATGGTCGTGTGCCACACCATCTTCGCGCCCGGCGCGGACGCCGAGACCGAAGAGAAGACCTGGAGCGACTGGCTGAACCACGTGTTCGGTTGACAGCACCTGCTGGTCAAGGCGATCGGCCTGCGCACCGAGCTCGACGGCGTCGTGTAGACGGCACGCGGCGCATCGGACGGCACACGCTCGGCCCGTCCGCGTGGCTAGGTCGGTAGCGCGCCGGGCAGACTTTCGGCCGTCTTCTTGCGCCGCAGCCAGATCCGGCGCGTGCCGTCGGCGTAAAGCCGCACGGTGCGCAGTTCCCAGCCCGCGAACTCCGCGTGGATGGAGAGCTGGATCGCCGCCGCACGCCGGGACACGCCCGGAGGGAGGTGCAGGCGGCGATACTCCCAATCCCCTTCGACCACCGCCTCGCTGACCGTCGTCATGGCTGGATCACCTGGGTCCCTTCTCCGGCGGCCGAGCCGACGATCACCCGGCCGCTCTTCTCGTCCACCCCGACCGAGTCCGGCTGGCGCACGGTGGGGAACCGGTACTTCTCGACGGGCTCGCCACCGCGGACGTCGAACCCGGCCACTTCGTTGCGTTCCGTCAGCGTCACCCAGGCCAGGCTCCGCTTCGCGTCGTAAGCGATCCCGTATGCCCCACCGGGCACCGGATAACGCTGGCGCATGATGAGCGGCGAAGCCGAGAACGCGATCAGCGCACCCGCCCGCACGTCCGTCACCAGCACCCGCCCGTAGGAGTCCGTCACGGCGTTCGCCGCGCCATCGCCGGCCCGCAGGCCCTCGTTGACCTTTCCGGCCGCGACGTCGACCGAGAACACCGCCGTCCGCAGCCGGTCCAGCACCACCACGCCGTCCCCGGTGTCGAGCACGTCGTCCGCGCTGTAGAGCTGCCCGGCGATCGTCCGTGCCGCCCCGCCGGGCGGCAGCACCTGGATGTCCTTCCCCGCCCCCATCGCGACCAGGCGATCGGCGCCGAAGGCCAGGCTCGCCGCCGGCTCCCCGCCCGTCTTCGTTTCGGTGAGCTTCCGGTCCGGCAACGTCAGCTGCTGCACCACACCCTGATCCGGCTCCGCGATCTCCACCCGCCCCGGCGTCACGGTCAACCGGGAGACCTTGCCGTATAACGGCATATTCACCGGGGCTGACGCGAGCGCGTTGAGGTCGTACAGCCGCAACGACGGCGGCTGAGAAACCGCCACGACGAGGGTCGAGGTCTTCTCGTCGACGGCGACGGCCGACACCGAGCCGGTGGCGAGCACCTGACCCGCGGGTTTCACGGTCACGGCGGGGGAGACGGCCGGGCGTGCGGCGGCCGGGTTCGCGACGATCTGCAGTTCGTCGCCGCCCGTCTTCACCGACGAGCAGCCCGAGAGCGCCAGGACACCGGCGAGCGGGATCGCGATCCACGACACGGCGGCGAACCGACGCACGTTGCGGCCTCCAGGTGTCCCTCGGCGGGCGGTGTTCACCAGCATGCTCCTTGATCCCCGCGCCGTCACGTGCGTGTCACCGAACAGACACCTCGCGCTCATCGCGGCCAGCGCTCGGGGTAGCCGACCTCGATCGCGCTGACGTCGTCGAGCGCCGACCGGATCGCGGGCGGGAGGGTGATCTCTTCCGCGGTCAGCGAGCCGGTGAGCTGGCCGGTGTCCCGCGCGCCGACGACCGGGGCGACGACACCGGGCCGGTCGCGGACCCAGGCCAGGGCGACCGCGAGCGGCGACGTGCCCAGCCCGTCGGCCGCGGTCGCGACCGCCTGCACGATCCGGGCGGCCCGGTCGGTGCGGTGGTGCTCGACGTAGCCGGCGTAGGCGCTGTTCGCCCCGCGCGAGTCGGCGGGGGTGCCGGTGCGGTACTTGCCGGTCAGCACGCCGCGGCCGAGCGGGGCCCAGGGCAGCAGCCCGATGCCGTGGTGCTCGGCGGCGGGCACGACCTCGCGGTCCACGCCCCGCTCGAGCAGTGAGTACTCGACCTGGGTGGAGACGATCGGCGCGAGCGCGGAAGCGTCGGCGGCGGCCGTCGCCAGCTGCCAGCCCGCGTAGTTGGAGACGCCGACATAGCGGACCTTGCCGCTGGTCACGGCGTACTCGAGGGCGGACAGCGTCTCGGCGAGCGGCACGCAGTCGTCCCAGGCGTGCAGCTGCCACAGGTCGATGTGGTCGGTGCCGAGCCGCTTGAGCGAGCCGTCGAGCGCGGTGAGCAGCGCGCCGCGCGAGGCGCCGCCGCCGAAGGGGCCGTCGTCGCGGCGGGCGACCGCCTTCGTCGCGAGGACGACGTCGTCGCGGGGCACCAGGTCACCGAGCAGCGAGCCGAGCACCCGCTCGCTCTCGCCGTCGCCGTAGATGTCGGCCGTGTCCACCAGGGTGCCGCCGGCGTCGACGAAGGCGACCAGCTGGCTGGCCGCTTCCTCCGCGTCGGTGTCGCCACCCCAGGTCATGGTGCCGAGCGCCATCCGCGAAACGCGGAGCCCCGAGCGGCCGAGCAGTCGCTTTTCCACGACCGCCGAGCCTAGTGGGCTGGCCCGTCCGGAGGAGACCAAGGTGAGTCGTGTCGCGATCAAGGCCCCCGTTAGGGTCTGGCCCCGTGCGACTCGGACTGAATGTCGGCTACTGGGGAGCGGGGAACGACCCCGCGAACCTGGCCCTGGCGAAACAAGCGGAGGACCTGGGGTACGCGGTCGTGTGGGCGGCGGAGGCCTACGGCTCGGACGCGGTCACCGTGCTCACGTGGATCGCGGCGCAGACGTCCCGGATCGATGTCGGTGCCGCCGTGCTGCAGATCCCGGCCCGCACGCCGGCGATGACCGCGATGACGGCCGCGACCCTCGACACGCTGTCGGGCGGCCGGTTCCGGCTCGGCCTCGGCGTGTCCGGCCCGCAGGTGTCGGAGGGCTGGCACGGCGTGCGGTTCACCTCGCCGGTGGGCCGCACCCGCGAGTACGCCGCGATCGTGCGGACGGCGCTACGGCGGGAGCGGCTGAAGTTCGAGGGCGAGCACTTCACGCTGCCGCTGCCGGACGGCCCGGGCAAGGCGCTGCGGCTGACCGTCCGCCCGGCCCGCAAGCACATCCCGCTCTACCTGGCCGCGATCGGCCCGAAGAACCTGGAGCTGGCCGGGGAGATCGCCGACGGCTGGCTGCCGGTGTTCTTCTCGCCGGCCCACGCGGGGGAGCAGCTGGCCCACGTCCGGGCCGGCGCCGAGCGGGCGGGCCGCACGCTGGAGGGCTTCGACGTCGTGCCGTCCGTGCCGCTGGTGCCCGGGGACGACTGGCGGACCTGCGCGGACGCCGTGCGCGGCTACGCGGCGCTGTACCTCGGCGGGATGGGGAGCAAGGAGAAGAACTTCTACAACCGGCTGGCGTGCCGGATGGGATTCGCGGCCGAAGCCGCCGAAGTGCAAGAGAAATACCTGGCCGGCGACCGGGCCGGAGCGATGGCGGCGGTGCCGCCGGAGTTCCTCGACGCGACGTCGCTGCTGGGTCCGAAGGAACGGATCGCGGAGAAGATGAAGGAATACGCCGAATCCGGCGTGACGACCCTGTCGGTGTCGCCGTACACGCCGGAGCCCGCCGGGGCGCTGCGCATCGCCGTCGAGGCGCTCGAGCTGGCGGGGGTGGCCTGACGTGGGGTGGTTCGAAGCACTGGTGCTCGGCCTGGTCCAGGGCCTGACCGAGTTCCTGCCGATCTCGTCGAGCGCGCACCTGCGGATCGTCGCGGCGCTGGCCGGCTGGGACGACCCGGGCGCGGCGTTCACCGCGGTCACCCAGATCGGCACCGAGCTGGCGGTGATCATCTACTTCGGGCCGAAGATCGGGAAGATCCTGCGGGCCTGGTTCTTCTCGGTGTACAAGCCGGAGTGGCGCCGCGACCCGGACGCGCGGCTGGGCTGGCTGATCGTCATCGGGTCGCTGCCGATCGTGGTGCTCGGGCTGCTGCTGCAGGACCAGATCGACAGCGCGTTCCGCGACCTGCGGATCACCGCGGGCGTGCTCATCGTGTTCGGCCTGATCCTGCTGCTCGCCGACCGGATCGGGAAGCAGGAGCGGACGCTGGACGACCTGACCGTGCCGCACGGGCTCGGGTTCGGCTTCGCGCAGGCGCTGGCGCTGATCCCGGGCGTGTCCCGCTCCGGCGGCACCACGAGCGCGGGCCTGCTGCTCGGCTACACGCGTGCCGAAGCGGCGGAGTACTCGTTCCTGCTGGCGCTGCCGGCGGTGTTCGGATCGGGTGTGTACAAGCTCACCGACATCGGCAAGGACGGCCAGACGGCCCAGTGGGGCCCGACGATCCTGGCCACCCTGGTCGCCTTCGGCGTCGGCTACGCCGTCATCGCCTGGCTGATGGCCTACATCAAGAAGCGCAGCTTCGTGCCGTTCGTGGTCTACCGGCTCGCCCTCGGCGTGCTGCTGTACGTGCTGATCTTCGCCGGCGCCCTGGACCCGAACGCGGGCCCGGTCGGGCACTGACGCCGCCCCGCGTGGGGACCGCGTGATCGGTCCCCACGTAGGGTGGGGACCGTGAGTACGGTCATTCTGCTGAGGCACGGCAAGTCGACGGCCAACGGCACCGGCGTCCTGGCCGGGCGGTCCCCGAAGGTCAGCCTCGACGACACCGGCCGCGCCCAGGCGGAGAAGCTCGTCGCGCGGCTCGACGGCGTGCCGCTGGCGAGTCTCGTCGTGTCGCCCATGCTGCGGTGCAAGCAGACGGTCGGCCCGCTGGCCGAGGCCCGCGGCCTCGGCAAGGTCGTCGAGCCCGGGTTGTCCGAAGTGGACTACGGGGACTGGACGGGCAAGGAGCTCAAGCACCTGGCGAAGGAACCGCTCTGGCGCGTCGTGCAGGCGCACGCGTCGGCCGCGGTGTTCCCGGGTGGCGAGGGTCTCGCCCAGATGCAGGCGCGCTCGGTGGCCGCCGTCCGCGCCCACGACCGGCGGATCGCCGCCGAACACGGCGACCACGCAGTCTGGCTGCTGTGCAGCCACGGCGACGTGATCAAGTCCATCCTGGCCGACGCGCTCGGCCAGCACCTCGACGCCTTCCAGCGGATCGTCGTCGACCCGGCGTCCATCTCGGTCGTGCGCTACACCGAGACGCGGCCGTTCGTCATGCGGGTCAACGACCACGGCGGTGACCTCGGCGGCATCGTCCCGCCGGAGCCCAAGCCGAAACGCGGCAAGAAGACCGCCGGAAGCAGCGACGCGATCGTCGGCGGTACCACCGGCCGGTGAGGTGCGCCACCTCCCTTAAGCGCTGACACCGGTACCGGGGGAACCCGTAGGGTGGCGGGACCGAGTTGTTCCCCCGACCAGGAGCCTGCCCGATGATTTCGCCGGACAACCCGTTCGCCGCACCCAGCGAGCTGCCTTACGCCCTGCCGCCCTTCGACCGGATTTCCGACGAGCACTACCGGCCCGCGTTCGAAGCGGGACTGGCCGAGCACGCCGCGGAGATCGCGCGGATCGCGACGCAGGACGCCGAGCCGACGTTCGAGAACACCATCGTGGCCCTCGAGCGCGCCGGCGAGCTGCTGGGCCGGGTGGCGAGCGTGTTCTACAACCTGTCCGGTTCGAACAGCACCGACGAGATCCAGGACATCCAGGCGGAGTTCGCGCCGAAGCTGGCCGCCCACCACGACGCCATCCACCTCGACCCCAAGCTGTTCGCCCGGATCGACGCCCTCCACGCGCGCCGCGGCGAGCTCGGGCTCGACGAGGAGTCGCTGCGGCTGCTGGAACGGCGGCACACCGACTTCAGCCGCGCCGGCGCCGCGCTCGGCGAGGCCGAGCAGGCCCGCCTGCGCGAGCTGAACGAACAGCTCTCCACGCTGCAGACGAAGTTCCAGCAGAACCTGCTCAAGGACACCAACGAGCTGGCCGTCGTGATCGCCGACCGCGCCGAGCTGGACGGCTTCGGCGACGGGGCGATCGCCACCGCGGCCGAAACCGCGTCCGCCCGGGGCGAAGACGGCAAGTACGTGCTCACCCTGACCCTGCCGACCAGCCAGGCGTCGCCGCTGGAAACACTGCGGAACCGCGAGGTCCGCGCGCGGATCCACACCGCGTCGATGGCCCGCGGCAACCGCGGCAACGCCGCCGACAACAACGCTCTCGTCGCCGAGATCGTGCGCCTGCGCGCGGAACGGGCCGCGTTGCTCGGCTACCCGAACCACGCGGCGTACGTCATCGCGGACGAGACGGCGAACACCGCCGAAGCCGCCGCCGGGCTGCTGGAGCGCTTGGCGCCGGCCGCCGTCGCGAACGCTCGCGCCGAAGCCGCCGAACTCCAGCAGCTGCTGGAAGCCGACGAGCCGGGCGCGACGCTGCGGCCCTCCGACTGGGCGTACTACGCCGCGCAGGTCCGCCGCGAACGCTTCGACGTCGACACCGAGGCGCTGCGCCCGTACTTCGAAGCCGATCGCGTGTACGCCGACGGCGTCTTCTTCGCTGCGACGAAGCTGTACGGCCTGACCTTCACCGAACGGGACGACCTGCCGAAGTACCACCCGGAGGTCCGGACCTTCGAGGTCTTCGACGCCGACGGCAGCCCACTCGGCCTCTACCTGCTCGACCTCTACACCCGCGACTCCAAGCGCGGCGGCGCCTGGATGAACACCTTCGTCGACCAGTCCGATCTGCTCGGTCGCAAGACGGTCGTGGTCAACGTCCTCAACGTGAACAAGCCGCCGGCGGGGGAGCCGACCCTGCTCACCTTCGACGAGGTCGTCACCGCGTTCCACGAGTTCGGCCACGCCCTCCACGCGCTCGTCTCCTCGGTCCGCTACCCGACCTTCTCCGGCACCAACGTGCCCCGCGACTTCGTCGAATACCCCTCGCAGGTCAACGAGATGTGGATGCTGTGGCCCGAAGTACTGGCCCATTACGCCAAACACCACGAGACCGGTGAGGCACTGCCCGCGGAACAGGTCGAGAAGCTCCTCGCCGCCCAGCAGTACGGGCAAGGCTTCGCCACCACCGAGTACCTCGCGGCCTCCCTGCTCGACCAGGCCTGGCACGGCCTCGGCGTCGACGACCAGGTGGGGGAGGTACAACGGTTCGAGGCGGAAGCGCTCGTGAAAGCCGGCGTAGCCGTCGAGGCGATCCCACCGCGCTACCGCACGACGTACTTCGCCCACATCTTCAGCGGCGGCTACAGCGCCGGCTACTATTCCTACATCTGGAGCGAAGTCCTCGACGCCGACACCGTCCAATGGTTCCGGGAGAGCGGCGGCCTGACCCGCGAGAACGGCGACCACTTCCGCCGCACCCTCCTCGGCCGGGGAGGCAGCATCGACCCCATGGACGCCTTCCGCGCCTTCCGCGGCCGCGACCCCGAGATCGAACCCCTTCTCGACCGCCGCGGCCTCACCGGAGTCTGACTCTCAGCTGTATAACGACCTATACTGCGGGGCAATTTTCGGGAAAATTGCCCCGCAGTAGTCGGCACCGCTCTCAAAAACCGCACAGACACGGGGAGTCAGGCCGTTGCGGCTCGCTCGCCGGTGACGATGTGGTCGATGAAGCCGTAGGAAAGTGCTTCATCGGCGTCGAACCAGCGGTCCCGGTCGGCGTCGGTGGTGATGCGGTCGACGCTCTGGCCGGTCTGGCTCGCGGTGATCTCGGCGATCCGGCGCTTCATCTTCCCGAACACCTCGGCCTGGATGGCGATGTCGGTGGCGGCGCCGCTGATCCCGGCGGACGGCTGGTGCATGACGATCCGCGTGTTCGGCAGCAGGTAGCGCTTTCCGGGGGTGCCCGAGGAGAGCAGGAACTGGCCCATGGACGCGACGAACCCGAGGCCCCACGTGGAGACGTCCGGCTTGATCAGCTGCATGGTGTCGTAGATCGCCAGTCCGGCGGTCACCGAGCCGCCGGGGGAGTTGATGTAGAAGGTGATGTCCTTCGCCGGGTCGTCGGCGGCGAGCAGGAGCAGCTGGGCGATGAGCCGGTTCGCCACTTCGTCGTTGACCTCCGTGCCGAGGAAGACGATGCGGTCGCGCAGGAGCTGTTGGTAGACCGAGTCTTCGGATGACTGGCCGGGTGCCTGCATTTCGGGTACGGCGAGAAGGGTCATGGGCCCGACGGTAGGGCCGGTGATCGGCGGCGGGCGGGAGTTTCGCTGTGAGCGTGCGGTGTTCGCTGCGGGCGATGCGGACGGTGCGAAAGCCGGCCGTGCGGCAGCTGCTGCGGTGTCTTGAATGACCCATTCAGGTCTTCGGAGGTCCTGAATGACTCATTCAAGACCTCCAGTGAGCCGCCGACCTACGAACCGGGCGTGACTTCGCCGGGGCCCTGGGGGCTGCCGGGCGGTCTGAGCGCCGAGGCTTTGCCGCGGGCGCGTCCGGTATGCGAAAAGGGGCCGCCATCACGAGGTGATGGCGGCCCCTTTTCGCGGGGGTGTGGCTCAGATGAGGCCGAGCTTCTGCACGGTGTCGCGCTCTTCGACGAGCTCGGCGACCGAGGCGTCGATGCGGGCGCGGGAGAAGTCGTCGATCTCCAGGCCCTGGACGATCTTGTACTGGCCGTTCTCGGCGGTGACCGGGAAGGACGAGATGAGGCCTTCGGGGACGCCGTAGGAGCCGTCGGAGGCGACCGCCGCGGAGGTCCAGTCGCCGGCCGGGGTGCCGTTGACCCAGGTGAAGACGTGGTCGATGGCGGCCGAGGCGGCCGAGGCGGCCGAGGAGAGGCCGCGGGCTTCGATGATGGCCGCGCCGCGCTTGGCGACGGTCGGGATGAAGTCGTTCTCCAACCAGGCCTGGTCGACGTCGACGCTCTTGCCGGAGACTTCGGCGTGCTGGACCGAGGGGTACTGGGTGGCGGAGTGGTTGCCCCAGATGGCGAGCTTCTTGAGCTCGGTCACCGGTACGCCGAGCTTCTTGGAGAGCTGGGCGAGGGCGCGGTTGTGGTCGAGGCGGGTCATCGCGGTGAAGCGGTCGGCGGGCACGTCGGGGGCGTGCGAGCGGGCGATGAGGGCGTTGGTGTTGGCCGGGTTGCCGACCACGAGGACCTTGATGTCGTCGGCGGCGCCGGCGTTGATGGCTTCGCCCTGGGGCTTGAAGATGCCGCCGTTGGCTTCGAGGAGGTCGCCACGCTCCATGCCCTTGCTGCGGGGGCGGGCGCCGACGAGGAGGGCGATGTTGGTGCCTTCGAAGGCCTGCTTGGGGTCGTCGAAGATGTCGGTGCCCGCCAGGAGCGGGAACGCGCCGTCCTCGAGTTCCATGGCGGTGCCCTCGGCCGCCTTGACCGCCTGCGGGATCTCGAGGAGCCGCAGCTTCACCGGGACGTCCTGGCCGAGGAGCTGACCGGACGCGATGCGGAAGAGCAGCGCGTAGCCGATCTGGCCGGCGGCGCCGGTGACGGTCACGTTGACAGGGGCTTGGGTCATTGCGGTACTCCAGCTTGAGACGACTTTGGCTAGTGACTTGGAGCCTATCCCTCCTGGGCGTCGCTGTTCGGGTGCGTCCAGTCACTCTCGCGGTGACGCCTCGAAACGGTCAGGGGGTGAACACGTCGGTGCTGGTGACGAGGACGTCGTTTCCGGTGGGGCTGGCCCCGCCGAGCTGGGCGGCGCCGCCGGCGATGAGGACCCGGCCGTCGGCGAGCTTGACGGCGCCGAACCGCACGCGGGGCGCGGACAGGCCGGTCCTCGGGCCCCATTGGCCGGTGGTGGGGTCGTAGACCTCGGCGTGCTGGTAGCCGGTGTCGTAGCCGCCGTATTCGAGGCCGCCGATGGCGATGACCTTGCCGGAGTCGAGTGTGATCAGGCGGTGCTGGTCACGGCCGATACCCATCGGGGTGACGGGCGCCCAGCGTTTCGTGGCCGGGTCGAACCGTTCGGCTTCGCTGAGGCTGAAGGGGGAGAAGGTCCAGAGGAGCGGTCCGCCCTGGTGGCCGCCGGTGAGCAGGATCGAGCCGTCGTCGAGGGTGACGGCTTGGGCGTGGACGCGCGCGAGACCGCTGTTGCTGCCTTGCGCCGGGGTGCCGATGGGGTCGGCGGGTGTCCAGGTGCCGGCGGTGGGGTCGTAGGTCTCGCAGAAGGTGATCCCGGCGACGTCGCTGCCGGTGTCGATGCTGCCGCCGATCGCCATGACGTGGCCGTCCGGGGTGCGGACCGCGGGGAACGAGGCGCGGGCGTGGATCATCGGCGCGGCCTGTGCCCAGGTGCCGGTGGCGGGGTCGTAGATCTCGGCTGTGGTGGTTTCGACGTCGGCGAAGTGCGGTGGCTGGTCGGTGGATCCGCCGGCGACGAGGACCCGGCCGTCGGGCAGGAGGGTGGCGGAGTGGACGAGCCGGCTCTGGTGCAGCGATCCGGTGGCGGTCCACGTGCCGGTGGCGGGGTCGTAGATCTCCGCCGACGCCTGGGCCCACGGCCTGCTCGACGGATGCCCGTGTGCGCCGCCGGCGGCCAGGACCCGGCCGTCGTTCAGCACGGTGAGGGTGTGGCCGCGGCGGCTGGTGATCAGTGAGCCGGTGATGGTCCACTGCCCGGTGACGGGGTCGTGGAGGGCGGCGTCGGCGAAGGTCTGGGCGCCTCGGCTGTCGCCTCCGCCCGCCGCGAGCACGCGGCCGTCCTGGAGGAGGACCGGGCCTTCGTACTGGTGGTCCCAGACGCGGGGCCACGGAAGGTCGCCCGTGGGGGCCCAGCCGGTGGTCGCGGTGGCCGGGAGTGCGGTTTGTGCGGTCATGGTCCCGACCATCGTGGCCGGGGGAAGTGATCGTCAAGCGGTTGCCCGAAGGCTGGTCTTTTGGTGCGGTGCTGAGGTTCTTTGGGGCAGCCGGGTTCTTCGGGGCAGCCGGGTTCTATCGAGCGGCCGGGGCGTCGGTGACGTTGGCGGCGATGCGGTGGAGGAGGTCGGCGAGCTGGGCGATTTCGGCTTCGGTGAGGCCTTTTCGCATGCGCTGGTCGTGGGCGATGGCGGCTTCGGCGAGGCGGTGGAAGAGCTTCTCGCCGTCGTCGGTGAGGGTGACCAGGTGGACGCGGCGGTTTTGCGGGTCGCGGCGGCGGGTGACGAGGCCGGTGGTTTCCATGCCGTTGAGGTGGTGGGTGAGGGTGGCGCCTTGGATGCCGACGGCGTCGGCGAGTTCGCGCTGGTTGGCGACGGGTCTGGTTTTGAGGGAGATGAGGATCTGCCAGACCGGCTGGGAGCCGCCGGCGGCGGCGAGTGCCTGGTCGAAGGCGCGGCCGGCGGTTTTGGCGGTGCGGGCGAGGACGACGCCGATGGGGGCGGTGACGGGTGCTGGCACGGGATGACCGTACCGCAGATGCCGAGAAGTCTAAGCGTTTGACATCTAACGATTAGACTTCTAACGTTATCGGCATCGAAGGAAGGGGAACGCGATGAGCACCGAAGAGCAGGTTCGCGAGTTCGGCCGGGTCTGGGCCGCCGCCGAGGAACGCGGCGACACCGAGGTCCTGGCTGGCCTGGCCGCCGACGGCTTCCGCCTGGTCGGGCCGCTCGGCTTCGTCTTGGACCGCGAACAGTGGCTGGCGCGCTACGGCGACGGCGGGCTGGTCACCGAAAAGCTGGACTGGGCCGGCGTCGAGGTCCGCGACTTCGGCGGCGCCGCGATCGCGATCGGCGTGCACGAGCAGGTCGCGACGCACCGGGGGAATCCGGTGAACGGCCGGTTCCGTGCCACGCACGTGCTGGTCCGCGACGACGGCCGGTGGCGGCTGGCGAGCATCCACCTCAGCCCGATCGGCGGCCCGCCGTCGTTCGCCCGCGCGCCGGAAGGGGACGAGCGGTGAGCGTCGAGCTGAACCACACGATCGTGTGTGTCACCGATCGAGAGAAGTCGGCGGAGTTCCTGGCCGCGATCCTCGGCCTGCGGACCGGTCCCGTCACCGGGCCGTTCGTGCCGATCGCGCTGGCGAACGGCGTGACGCTGGACTACCTGCGGGTGGATCACGTGACGAGCCAGCACTACGCGTTCCTGGTCGGCGACGAGGACTTCGATGCCGCGCTGGCGCGGATCCGGGCGGCGGGGATCACGTTCTGGGCGGACCCGTTCCACGATCGGCCCGGCGAGGTCGGCACTGTGAACGGCAGCCGGGGGATCTACTTCGCGGACCCCGACGGTCACAACATGGAACTGCTCACCCGGGCCTAGGGGGACAGCCCCGGAGGCCGGGACCCGTAACCCGCACCGGGATTCCACTTCGGCCTCTCCGGCCGGTGATCGGCCGAGCCGGACGTCGCGCGGGTGATCGTGCCGATCACCGGGTGGACCGGAGGCGCGAAATCGTTTTCCCCGAGTATTCATTCACGTTCATCGGGAATGAGTTGCGAAGAATTTGTCGAAACGTGAGCAATGTTGCGTTGCGGTACGGCTGCGCGGCGTTGCTCCGTTCAGCGGGGTTTGCTTCCATGATCCTTCCGCTACCATGGTCCGGCCCCGGTCCCCAATTCGGATGTATTGGGAAGGATTCCGATGCTGTCTGCGGTCGTTGCTGCCGTAATGGCGCTGTCCTCTGTGGTCACCCCGCATTCGTGGAACACTCCTCCGCCGCCCGACAAAATCGTCATCGACGTCGTGAACGCCAACGGCACCGGCTGTCCGGCCAACACGGCAGCGGTGGCCGTTTCGCAGGACAACACCGCATTCACGGTAACTTACAGCGTGTACACGGCACTGGTCGGGGTCGGGGCCGGGCCGCTGGACGCCAGGAAGAACTGCCAGATCGGCCTGCGGGTGCACGTGCCACAGGGCTTCACCTACGGAATCGCGCAGGCCGACTACCGCGGATTCGCACACCTGGAACGCGGCTCGACCGGCCTGGAAAGAGCGAACTACTATTTCCAGGGTAATTCCCCGACGGCTTTCGTCCAGCACCCGCTGACCGGTCCGTTCGAGGATGACTGGCATTTCACCGATTCAACGGAGGTCGGTGCGATTGCGTTCAAGCCGTGCGGTGAGGAACGCAACCTGAACATCAACACCGAATTGCGTGCGGCGGCCGGGACGTCGGATCCGAAGAAGACGACGAGCTACGTCACGATGGACTCGACCGACGGCAGTATCACCACCACGTACCACTTCGCGTGGCTGACCTGCCCGTGATCGGGTGAGACCGCCGGGGTCGGCGCGGTCGATGGCCGCGCCGACCCCGGCGGTCACCGTTCGGCCGGGGCCCGGGGATCGGTGGCCTGGACGCCGAAGACACGGCCGAGGGAGACGAGAGCCTCGTCGAGGTGGCTGAGGCTGGAGAGGACGGCACGGGTTTCGGCCGCCTCGACGCGGTCGGAGACCGGGGTGCCGTCGTCGCGCACGAGCGTGCCGGCGCCCGCGCCACCGGGGGCGTCGAGAGCTTTGCGGAGGACGTCGATGTTGCGCAGCAGCCGTCCGGTGAACTGCCGCAGGCGGTCGGCGTCGGCCCCGGCGAGCTGGCCGGGCTGGGCGCGGGCGGCGACGTGGCGGGCCCGGAAGGCGATGGTCTCCAATGTGGTGAGCACGTGCCAGCCGTAGTCGCGGCGGGCGCTGCGGAGGTTGACCGGGTGGATCAGCGGTTCGACGGTGGTCCGGACCTGTTCGACGGCGCGGTCGAGGTCGCGGGAGAGCTCGATGATGTTGACGTTCTCTTCGCCGGCGAGCAGGCTGCAGGCGCGTTCGAGGAACTCCTCCAGGTCGTCGAGCACTTCGCCGATGTCGTCGAGCATCACCGAGCGGGTGCGGACCGGGACGATGACGACGGCGGCGAGGATGCCCGCGGCGGCGCCGACCGCGGTTTCGGCGACGCGGATCCCGAGGACGGCGAGGCTGAACGTGCCGAGCAGGCTGTAGAGCAGGCCGAGCATGCTGGTGACGAAGAAGGCCATCGCCACCTGGGAGACCCGCGCGGTGTAGACCATGCCGAACACGCACACCAGGATGAGCGCCAGCGTGGCCGCGGTGTTGCCGCCGACCAGGAGCGCGAGCAGGACGCCGCCGACGATGCCGATCAGGGTGCCGCCGAGGCGGCGGACGCCCTTGACGAAGGTGGCGCCGGCGCTGGAGGCGCCGATGAACACGACGAACACCGTCAAAACGGCCCAGTACCAGCGCTGGTGGGAGACGAGTTCCCCGCCGACCACGGCGAGCCCGCCGCCGACGACGGCCTGGATGGCGCTGCGGGTCCGGTTGTCGTAGGCGAACTTGGGTGTCGCCTCCTCGTCACCGCCGGAGTCACCACCGGGGTCATCGCCGGAGTCGAGCGGGTCCGCTGTGGACTCGGGGACGGCGGCGCGCTGGGCGCGGTCGTCGGCCAGCGCCAGCTCGGCCAGTGCCTTGCGGACGCCGTCGCCGGGGGCGGCGTGGGAGTCGATGCGGCTGCCTTCGACGAGCATCCGGCTGTATTCGCCGGTCTGGCTGATCAGCGGAAGCTCCCGCGGGTCACGCTCCATCAGGGCGCGGAAGCGGGCGAGCCGGGCGACGAGGTCGTCGCGGACCTCGGTGGTCAGCTCGTCGGAGCAGGTGCGCTGGACGGTGATGGCGAGCCACTGCACGGCCAGCTCGACCTCGATCGCGCGGCGCCGCAGCCGGTCGGCGGCGCGGGCGCCGACGACGTCGGGGGCGGCGTCCTCGATGAGCAGGACGCACTCGTGGAGCCGGTTGATCGCGCTGCGCAGCTGCTTGCGGGTGCGTTCGCTGCCGTTGACCGCGAGGTGGGCCTCGGCGGCGCGGACGACCGCGGCGAGGCGGGCACGGAAAGCGCGGCGGACCCGGAGGAACTCCGCTTCGGCGTTGCGCCGCAGCAGGAGGAACCGGACGACGGTGTTGGCGAGGACGCCGACCGCGAGGGCCAGCAGCAGCTGCGGGACCTGCTTGACGTCGGCCTGCAGGAACATCGGGAAGAAGAACAGGAAGAAGGCGATCGAGCCGAGCGCGGTGCCGCGGGCGCCGAAGCGCTGGGCGTAGACGGCGACGAAGATCAGCAGGACGAACACGACGCTGTCGAGCGGCGGCAGGCCGGAGCCGAGGCTGGCGACGGTGATCGACGCGGCGCCGGTGAGGAAGGCCAGGCCGAGGGTGGCGGCCTGGGCGCCCGGGGTGGGGTCGTTGACGGTGAAGGCCGTCATCATCGCGGCGATGGCGCCGACGAGGATCACGGTCAGCGGCAGGTGCGCGGGCAGCAGGGCGGCGACGGCGAGGACGATGCCGAGCACGGCGGAGCCGGCCAGGCGCAGCCGGACCAGGCCGGGGTCGGCCGCCGTGAGCCGGTCGAGCGTGGCGGTGCGGAAGTCGTTCATCGGGCGAGCAGCTCCCACTGGGCGAGGGTGGCGCGGCGGCCGCGGGTGGCGGTGATCCGCAGCCGGTAGCGGGCGTGCGCGGCCGGGGTGGCGAGCACGAACGGGCGGGTCTGGCGGCGCCAGCGGAACAGTTCGTCCCGGCGTTCGTCCAGTGTGGTCCAGCCGAGGCCGTCGGCCGAGCCTTCCAGGACCCACGCGGCCGGGTCGCCGCGGCGGGCGCCGGAGGTGAGCGTGTACATCGTGACTTCGCGGGGCTCGCCGGTGACCGTGAACTCGATCGACGGCGTGGCGGTGCGGAAGGTGACCTGGGTGCGGGTGGTGTCGTCGAAGAGCGCACCGGTGTCGGTGCCGTCGGAGCTGGTCGCGGTGCCCGCGAGGTCGGTGACCGGGTCCGGGTGCTCGGCGGGCGGTGGCGGGCTGCCCCAGCCGGCTGGTTCGGTGGTCAGGTCGAAGACGAGTGAAGCGCCTCCGGCGAGGGTGGCGTGGGCGATGGTCGTGGCTTCGTGGGGCTCGCCGTCGACGGTGAGCCCGCGGACGTAGACGGTGTCGCCGGTGTTCCCGGGAGCGTGGACGACGAGCTTCTTGTCGCCGCCGAGGTGCACGGTCGCCTTTTCGAACAGCGGCGAGCCGATGGCGTAGCGCGGGCTGCCGACGGCCAGGGGGTAGAAGCCGAGGGCGCTGAAGACGTACCAGGCGGACATCTCGCCGTTGTCCTCGTCGCCGGGGTAGCCTTGGCCGATCTCGCTGCCGAGGTAGAGCCGCCGGAGCACCTCCCGGACGACAGCTTGCGTCTTCGCGGGCGCGCCGGCGAGGTTGTAGACGTACGGGATGTGGTGCGAGGGCTGGTTGGAGTGGCCGTACTGGCCCATGCGGACGTCGCGGGCTTCGGTCATCTCGTGGATCAGGCCGCCGTACGCGCCGGGCCGCCGTCCGGTCTCCGGGGTGGCGAAGAAGGTGTCGAGCTTGGCTTCGAGACCGGCGGTGCCGCCGTGCAGGGCCGCGAGGCCGGGGCCGTCGTGGGGTGCGGTGAAGGCGGTGTTCCAGGCGTTGGTCTCGACGAAGTCGCCGCCCCACGCGGCCGGGTCGTAGCCCTCGGGGGCGAACCTGCGGCGGCCGTCGCGGTGGCGGCCTTGGAAGAAGCCGATCTCCGGGTCGAAGTGGTGGACGTAGTTCTTCGCGCGCTCGCGGAAGTAGGCGGCGTAGCCGGCGTACATCCGGGCTCGCGGCCCGTCGCTTTCACGTGAAAGTGCCTCCGACAGGTTGGCGAGGCCGAAGTCGTTGATGCAGCCTTCCAGCGCCCAGGAGAGTCCTTCGTGGACCGACACCGGGGTGAAGCCGAGGAAGATCGACCGGTCGAGGCCCTTGCGGCCGACCGAGCGGTGTGGCGGGGTGACGGTGGCGTTCTTGAGGGCGGCGTCGTAGGCGGCCTCGACGTCGAAGTTCTTGACGCCTTTGAGGTAGGCGTCGGCGAACGCGACGTCGGAGCTGGTGCCGGTCATCAGGTCGGCGTAGCCGGGTGAGGACCACCGGGAGATCCAGCCGCCTTCGCGGTACTGCTGGACGAAGCCGTCGATCATCCGGCCGCACTGCGCCGGGGCCAGCAGCGCGTACGCGGGCCAGGTGGTGCGGTAGGTGTCCCAGAAACCGTTGTTGACGTACAGCTCGCCGTCGACGACCTTCGCGCCGGTGCGCCTGCGGGTGCTCGGCCGCAGCCGGCGCACGACCGGGCTGGCGTGCCGGATGCCCTTCGGCGTGTTCTCGTGGGCGGCGTTCGGGTAGAGGAACAGCCGGTAGAGGTTGGAGTACAGCGTGGTCCGCTGGTCTTCGGTGGCGCCTTCGACTTCGACGCGGCCGAGCTGCTCCTGCCAGAGTTCCCGTCCCTGGTCGCGGACCTGCTCGAACGTCGTGTCGGCGGGAATCTCCAGCTCGAGGTTGCGCTTGGCCTGGGCGAGGCTGATCAGCGACGTCGCGATCCGCAGCGTGACGTCGGGACCGTCGAACTCGAAGTACCCCGTGACCCGCCGCCACGGCGGGAAGCGGACCTTGGCGCCGCGGGTCGCCGGGGCATCGGTCACGGCATAGACGAACATCCGGCGCGCCCCGGCCGAGAGCCGGCTGCGGACCCGGGTGTACCCGGTGATCACGCCGGTGTCCGGGTTCAGGCGGAGGCGGCCTCGGTTGCCGACGTTGTCGAACAGCAGCCAGCCGTGCTTGTCCGGGAAGGTGAACCGCAGGATCGCCGCATGAGAGGTGGGCGCGAGGTCGGCGGTCATCCCGTTGGCGAAGCGGACGCCGTAGTGGTGCGGCGAGTCGGTCTCGTCGTCGTGGGAGAAGGCCAGGGCGCGCTTGCGGCGGTCGGGCTCGACCGGGCCGGTGCCGGGCATGACGTGGAAGGTGTGCCGGTCGCCCATCCACGGGCTCGGCTGGTGGCTCAGCGCCAGTGCCTGCAGCGCCGGGCGGTTCCCGTCGTCGTTGTGGCGGTGGTAGGAGTAGATCCAGTTGGTGACGCCGGCGTCGGTGACCGGGGTCCAGAAGTTGAACCCGTGCGGCACCGCCGTGGCCGGGAAGTTGTTGCCGCGGGAGAACTCGCCGCTGGAGTGCGTGCCCCGGGTGGTCCGGACGCAGTCGACGGGATCCCGCGGCGGCTCGGCCCGCCCGGCGACGCGGACGTCGTCGAGCCACCCGGTGATCTCCCCGCCGGGGGCGGCGGTGCGCAGCACGATCCGGCTGATCCGGCGCCCGGCGAACGCCCCCAGCGGGCGGCGGACGAGGTTCCACTGGTCGAGGTAGAGCGTCTTGTCGTCGACCGGGGCGAATCCGGCGGAGGTGCCGTCGGAGAACTCGACGTCGAGGCTGACCCGGGTGGCGTGGTAGGCCGGGATCTCCCCGTCCGACTGCGGGAAGACCACATAGGACAGCTCGGTGCCGTCGGTGACGGGCACGTCGAGTTCGAACAGGACGGCTTCGGGGCGCGCGTCGTAGCGCAGGGCCTTGGTGCCGGTGAAGCCGACGCCGGTCTTGGCCGTGGGGGATTGGTCCGGGCCGCTGTCGACGCGCAGGCCGGGGTCCGCGGGGCGCGGGTCACCGGTTTCGAAGGACGAGAAGAACGCGGCGTCGGACATGCCCCCACCGTATCCGCCGATCGGCGTAGCCCGCCGGTTACGACGGGCGGCCGCCGAACCGCCAAGCGTGCACCTCGATCGCCGCGTACGCGCCCGGGGTCAGCACCGTCCCGGCCGCGTCGGCGTCCACGGCCTGCAGCAGCACCGCGGTCCCGAGCCAGGCGGCGCCGTCGTCGGACAGCAGGGGCCCGTACGCGATCAGGTCCGCGCGGGCCGGCGGTTCGAGGTCCACGGGCGCGCCCGAGCCGAGCCCGATGACCAGGTACCGGTTCCCGCCGGCCGGGCCACCGGAGAAGTCCCAGATCGTGCGCCCGAGGGTGTTGCGCCAGCGCCGCAGCAGCACGTCCCGGTACGCCCCGGCCTGGTAGCCGGGCTCGTCGAAGGCGAACGCGCGGGCCGCGGCCGGGTCCGGCAGGTCGAGCACGTGCACGCTGCCGGTGGGAACGTCGCCGTCGAACGTCGGCCCGCGGGCGATCATCGTCGCGGCGAACCGGTCCATGTAGGCCCAGTGCTCCTCCACCAGCTGCTCCCGCAGCGCCGCCGACCCCGGACGGTCCCGGTGATAGCAGAAGAACTCCATCACATCCCCTCCAACGCCGTGAAGGCGAACCATGAATTGTTTACGTACTTGTGACCTGTGCGGATGGGCGCGGACCCGTCCACGGTCGAGGTTAGGTTGCCTGAACCGTCCCAAAACGGCCGTCTGCCGCCACTATCGAGACGCGCCAGAAATCCGTCACAAGTCATCCTCCGGTGGGGGACGGTCGTGGATCGCGGTGCCCGCCGCGACCAGACCGACGGCGCGGGACACCATGGCTTGCAGCGCTTCGAGATGGTTCACGAGCCGTTCGCGGCCCTCGGGTGTGAGTCGGACCCAGGTTCGCTGCGCCTTGCTTCGCTGGGTCTGGACGATGCCCTCCCGGCGGAGCTTGCCGAGCTGGGTGGACAGCGCGGCTGGGGTGACGCCGAGCGCTGCGCAGATGAAGCCGAATTCGCACCAACGCATCTCGGCGAGCAGGGTCACGACGAACAGCCCCGCGGGCGCGAGCAGCACCGGGTCAAGATCACGGCTGAAGCTGCGGACAGCGACCGGTCGTCCCTCACGGCGCGCTCTGGCGATCACTCGTGTTCCTTCGTCACATGGTTGTCGTGTCGTGAAACGACGGTCAGGTCCCCGGCGCGCAGCCGGGGACCTGACGGCCAGTCGTGGAGCTACGCGGCAGCGGCCGAGGTTCCTCGGGCCGTGTCGTACAGCCAGGTCCGGAAGTCCGGTGCGCTGGTATACACGGTCGGCGAGACGCCCGGGTACTGGGCGGCGGCGCGGCTGCACGTGCCGACCAGTTGCGGCACACCGTCCACCAGTGCGACGGCGGGGCCGCCGGAGTCTCCGCCGCCGGGGCCGTCCGTGCCGTGCGGGTTGTTGGTGCAGATCTCGCCCGCAGACTGGCCCGCATCGGCGCACCGCTCCGGCGCCAGCACCGTCGTGCGCAACTGCTGGAGCCGCACCGGCAGGTTGCTGGTGTCCCCGTCCGGCTGGTCCGCGCCCCAGCCGTACAGCGTCGCCCGATCACCCGGTCGGGCGGTGTGTCCGGCGAGCTGGATCGGCTGCACTGTCACCGGGTGATCCAGCTTGAGCAGCGCGATATCGTCCACCGGCTGCTCCGGCGCCCCCGCCGCCCACTGCCAGCCCGGGTGCACCTTGATCTCGACCACCCGGGCGGTCTCGCCACCCCGGGTGCGGTCCTTCGAGCCCACGCGCACCGTGAAGGTCCGGGCCGACACGGGGATGTGCGTAGTGTCGCCGGGCATGTCGGTAACACAGTGCGCGTTGGTCACCACCCAGCTCCGGAACACCAACGCGCCACCACACCAGGGAGCAGCGAACCGGCCGTAGGCGGGCGCGTCATACACCATCGACGCCACCCAGCTCGTGTCCCCGGTCGCAGCGCTGCCGCCGACAATCTCCGGTTGCGCAGCGGACGCGGTGCTGGCGCCGAGCAGGCCCGGCAGTACCAACGCGGCCACGGTGCACGCGATTCCGATTGTTCTCAACACTCCTCTTTCCGTTGTGTACCAACAAACTCCGGGCGTCTCGCTCGGAGGGTTCAGGGCCGCTCGTCCGGCTCCTGACGACCAGTGGGCAACTCCGGATCGGGCGTCGGTGTCCGGCGCAAGCACGACACGCACGGCATCCCCTGTATCCGGTCGAGGTGCTCAAGCTCGCCGTGACCGAACGAGGTCCCACAGAACGCGGTCAGCCGCTCCGGCACGGTGTCCCCGGTCGGCACTTCGAACACGTGCACCACCCGGCGCGTCTCACCCACGACACCTGGCAACGGGCGCCCGAACACCAGCCGGACCGTCACCGCGCACCCCGCAGGGCGTGGCGACCGGCGGGAACGGATGCGATCGGGACGCTATCCGCTCCCGCCGGGGTTGGGGTCCGGCCGTTTCGCTCCGGTGCCGGTCGTGGCTGTTGACGCGGGATAGTTGGCGGAAGGGCGGGGAACTGGGAGCCGCGAAGCAAGCGACGCCAAGCTGACAGCTTCCGATGCCGCGTTCGTCGGATGCGTTGCTCCACGGTCGGGAGGGTTGAGCGGGCGATCAGAAATGCATGACACTTTGGACAGAGGCGACCGGGCGGCAGGAGCATCGAGCCAGTCAGCACGACATGCCCGCAGAGTGCCTCGTACCGCCCTTGGGTGTTGTCGCGCCTGCCGCGAGCGAACTCCTCGTCGGTGACTGCATGGTCTATGCCGTCGCGTTCACTTCGGTGCCAACAGACATACAGTCCGGCGCGCCGGCCCAGCCGTGACACGTCGCTCACGATTCCTCCGCTACCTACCCAGCTGACCAGCTGGAACGAGCTGTATGATCTGAAATCAGCCTCTCTCATGCGCTCATTTAGGCGACAGGCCACGGGGAGGCCATAGCGGGGACATGACGAGGGACCGGACAGCGAAAAGGGGTCGGCATGGCGGCCGGTGACAGGCGAGAGGACCCGCCGCGCACGGTGCTTGAGCAGAAGCTCAGGGAGCGGAATCAGACGCACGCCGAGTTCGCCGAGGCTGCCGAAGACTTCGCTCGGACCTTCGGGGAGCCCGGCACGCTCAGCGAGCGGCATCTAAAACGGCTGGTCGCCGGGCGCAATCCGGACGGATCACCGCTCGGCCGCCTACGACCGGCCACAGCGCGACTGCTGGAACGGATGCTAGGGCTGACCGTCGATGAGCTACTGTCTCCGCCCGACGCGTTCCGTCCGGCCGACACAGGAGAACTTGAGCTACGGCAGATGCTCAGCGCTTCCCGCCGCGTGAGCGCAGAGGTTCTGGCTCTGCTCCACGAGCAGCTCACCGCCGTTCGCCGACTTGACCGGCAGTTGGGCGCAATCACAGCGCACGAGGAGGTAGCGACCAAGATCCGACAAGTCATGCGTCTCCGGTCGCACAGCTTGACTCCGAGCACCCGCAGTCGACTTGCAACGCTGCTTGCCGAATTCGGCACGCTCGCCGGGTGGCAGACGCTCGACATGGGGTCTGTTGCTGACTCATGGCAGTACTACGAACGAGCCAAGGCAGCAGCCAGCGAGTCCGGGGACGCGGCGTTCGAGATACACAGTGCCGCTGAGCAAGCCTTTGTGCTGATAGAGGTGGACGAGACGTCGGCCGCCGTGGAACTACTGCAAGTCACGGAGAAGCGCGCCGACCGTGCCGCTGGCCGCCTGCTCCGTTCCTGGCTTGCCGCCGCGCTCGGCGAAGCGCTCGCGGCAAATGGGCAGCGCTCGGCAAGTTTGCGGGCTTTCGACCGCGCAGCAGCACTATTGCCCGTTGGCGAGTCCGCTGTGGACGGCCCTTATGTAGTCCTCGATCCGGTGCATCTTGCGCGCTGGCGCGGTCACGCGCTCGCAAGGATCGGAGAACCTGAAGCGGTCGACGTGCTTTCGTCGGCGCTGACGCGCCTCGATCCGACGTTCATTCGAGCGGAAACGGCACTGCGCGTCGACTTGGCGATCGCCTTTCTGACGATGGGCGAGCGTGAGCAAGGACGAATACATGCCAAGCGTGCGCGCGGCTTGGCTGTCGAGATTGGATCATCTCGACAGCAACGAAGGGTCGCCCAGCTCAGAGCTTCGCTGCGTTAGTTAGTCTCTTACAGTGTTCGTAGCCCTGTCGCTGTTTTCCGTGAGTAAACGACAGTCGCTCGGACATTTGCGGGTTGTCCGCGAGTCTCGAATGGGAGTATGGTAAGAATTCAGAGTGTTAAACTCAGTGACCTTTCAGGCAGCAATCACGAGCGCCATAACTGCCGCCGCAGTAACCATGATACTGGATGTCTTACTGAGACCTTATCTTGAGGTTCGAAAAGATCGAATTGTCTCGGCGGCACGAGACAAACGCGATCTCATTGTCAGTATCAGAGTAAGTGCGTCGACAATAATTAGTCTGACTACGAGCACCGAGGCAAGCGAGAGTCACCTTCGTAAAGGTATCGATACATGCACAAGGCTTTTGGCTTTGACTGCCAGCATTCGGTGCTCCCCCAAAACGCGTAGGGTTTGCGACGAGGCAATAAGCACTGTTCGCTCAAGCTTGACAGCTACTCTAGAGGCCTTTGAAATAGCCGAGCGAGTGACGAATGTGGCAGCAGATCGAGACGCCGTGACCGAAGTTGCGAAGCAGTTTTTCCGTGATCAACACTCAGAACTGTTCCAGATCATGATCTTCGCGCAAGGGTTGCTGAGGACTTCACCATGGAAGATTCGAGCCATCCACGCTCACATTCGAGAACTGAAAAGAGTAATGGAAGAACACAGGGAGAGAATTCGGTCTCTGGGAGCCCCTGAATGAACTACATTGCTCGCCCTGTCGGATGCAAACTTCAGTCCGTCATAGAGGTCATAATAATTACGTGGTCGTCGGGGTTCTGTTGTTGCCGGCGATCACTTAGCTGAGTGAATAATACAGGCCACTTGACAAAGAACAATCATTCACTTTGGGATTAGAGGCCATCGATGAACCATTTCGCGAATGGCACCATTAGGCCGATTGGTACAGCCAAGGTTGCGTAGGGAAAATAACTCACCAGGCTGTCGCGCCAGAGTTTTCGCCAATTGACCTTCTGAGATCTATGATAATCGGCATCTGAATGATTTTCCGATGCATCGATAGCGATCGCATACTCTCTTTGAAGTTCATTGAGACGCTGTCGCGTGGCTTGACTTGGATCGTTGGCAACATCCTCGGCAGCGAGCGATATTTGTTGGATGCGCTTGTAGCTTGCTTCCATTGCCCTTGCTCTGCCTCCATAGTTAACGGACGACACGACGAGCGAGGAAACAAGGGAAAGAATCGCCAGTGCCGCCATGAGCGTGTCGCCGCCGGTGCCATACATCGGCCGATTCACTAATAGCCCAACCGAGGCTATTGTTGTTGACGTAGAGAGAGCGATCATTGAGGTGTTCCACGCGTTGTTTCGTCGCCCCAAGCGCTGATGTGCCCTTACTCGGGCAAGATAGGTCTTATATGCTCGCTCTTCGAGTCGACTAGCCCCCTCGGTGACAGCCTTCGATTCAATACTCTTGAGCGAATCTTCCTGAATTTCCTCTTGCAAAGTCCACCTCTTTCGCACTGGAGCCGTTGACTTGCTTGTTTGTAACAGTTTAGTACTCGCGGGACGTCCTCGGTGCTTTAGGTCGAACCTCGCCATAGGTGATCGTATGCCGGCACGGTGTTGTTACGGTGGCCAGGGGCTGGCCCCAACGGTGCACTGGAGGATTCGACTTCAGGCCTGGACAGTAATCCGATCCCATGCGATCATAGAGGGGTGCCGAGGGTAGACTGGTCCGAGATTCTCGATCTTAAGCGGGCTCTGCATAATCTCAATCAAGAAATGTTTCAGGACTGGCATCATGATCCGTGGGGATGGCCAGAGCTTAGCTATATCTGCCAGCGGGAGCGAGAGATTGCATTTGGCCACTGCAATGCGACTGGCATGCAACATGTAGATCTGATCGATGTTCCCAAGGAAAATTGGGGAACTCGACCCGCTGTCGTACTCGACACATCTGATCGCCTAATTTATCAGGCAATCGTTGACCGGTTAAGTCTGGATCTCATTGGAGATCTGTCATCGACAACATACGGTTGGCGACTTCCGCCTGTATCTCCTGAGCGGGGATCGTACTCCCACAATAATCGACAGTGGGAGTGGTATGTTGGACATTTAAATCTCTTGTCTGACCAGCAGGCGGCTTTATGTACCGACATAGTATCTTTTTTCAGCAGCATTCCTGCCAATAGTGTGCTAGATGAAATAGAACGGCGAACCGCAAAAGGTGCACCTACGGAGCGCCTGTGCGACCTTCTTGGCGACTTTCAAAGAACCCGAAATAGATCTGGTATACCTCAGCGGTCGACGGCCTCGGCCATTATTGCGAACATGTACCTTCGACCATTAGATGATGTACTTGTGCATCATGCTCCCATACTCCATGTGCCACTATCTGATATTACCTATCGTGGCTGCGCAAGGTGGATGGACGACATTTGGCTGTTCTGCCCAGATCCTGCTTCGGCCAGGCGGGCGCAGATGGAAATTCAATCGGTGGCTCAAAGTCTCGGCTTGCACTTGAATTACGCAAAAACTGAGGTGTTCGAGGGCGAAGATGTGGTTTCCAGAGTGTTGGATATCGAGCATAGTGCAATTGATGGCGCGATCGTAAATGACGAGAACATGGAACCATTAGAGGAGTTAGTCGACAGAATATTAACGGAGCCGGAAAAGGCCGGCAGAACGAGCATTAATTTCGCGGCAACACGGATGCGGGATAACTCACATTCCTATAGGTCGAACGACTTGTTGCATGCGGCCGTTCGGATGCCGCACGCAGCAGACGCCTGGTCGAGAGTCTTCAAGGAGAACTTCACCAGTCCAGAACTGCAGGAATGGTACTTGGATTATGCTTCGAGCAACTGGGCCACGCATCAATGGTCGCTTGCACACTACGGCAGAATGTTTACAAGCCTTGAGCGGCCTGAAGCGGATTTGATTCAGTATTTCTCGACAGTTGTGCGTGACGCTAACACTGAACTGCCATTATTAGCCGTGGCGGCGCAGCGCCTCTGCGCTTGGGATGCAGAAGAAGGCAGGAGCGCCTGTCGTGATGCCCATGGTAGAGCATCGACACCGCATGCTCGGCGAGTGCTTTCATTGGCGGCACTAGGAGCGAATGAACAAAGAAGTACGGTAAAGCGCTGGCTTGATGAAGATAGGGAAAACTATCCGACTGTAAAGATGCTCGAATTCATGAATTACCATCCGCCGCGAATCACTAAAATTTTCTTGACGTAGTCAACCAATGTCAGGCGAGGTGTCGAATTCTATTGGTGGCTATTCGCGGAGATGTCGAACTGGTTGCCAGTCTCCGACGCGCGTCCTGGGAGTCGCGAAGTCTGGCTCTGAGTGCGAAGCAGAAGGCCGTAGGCTGCGCAGTGTGGCTGATGAGCATGGGTCGTGGAAGACGTTCGGTGAGCGGCTGGTCTACGACAACCGGTGGGTGAAGGTCGGGTTGACGGATGTCGAGGCGCCGAACGGCGAGCGCTGGGAGTACCACGTGGTGCACCTGGCACGAATCGCTATCGCGCTGATCGTGAACGACCAGGAAGAGGCGCTGATGCTCTGGCGCTACCGCTTCGCCACTAAGCAGTGGGGCTATGAGCTGCTGGGCGGCATGGTCGACGACGGCGACGACTCGGCGGGCACAGCCGCGCGGGAGGCTGCCGAGGAGAGCGGCTGGCGGCCGGTCGGCGAACCGGAGCACCTTGTCAGCTTCGAGCCGCTGCCCGGGCAGGTCACGGCACCGGTTGACGTGTACCTGTGGCGGGAAGCCGAGCACGTCGGCGACCCGACCGACACTGAAGAGGTGGGCCGGGTCGAGTGGGTGCCGTTGTCGCGGGTGAACGAGCTTGCGCAGCGTCAGGAGCTGCTCGGGTCTGGCACGCTGGTGTCCTTGCTCTACTACCTCAACTCACGCCGGGCGTGAGTCGCCGGGCAGCACGAGCCGTTCCAGTCGGCGACGTAGCCGGACGGACCTGACCTGGGAAATGATCCGCCGGGCCTGCTGCGCGTAGGTCCGTGCGGCCTCCCGGTCCCCGGCCGCGCTGTAGGCAAGCGCAAGGTCCACGTACACGGCAGCGCCCGCCCGGACGAACGACGACGACCGGGCGTCGTCCACCAGCCGTTCCAGTTGATCGATGGCCTCCGGTGCGCCGAGGTGGACGAGCGCGTTGCCGCGCCAGCGGTCCAGGTGGGTGCCGCCCAGGAACAGGAACGGCAGCTCGGGGTGTACGACTTCGGACGGCCGAAGCGCGTCGGACTCGTCGAACGCGCGCAGGGAGTCGTCCCCGTGTCCGGCGATGGCGTGGCCTTCCCCTTCGGCGGCGGCCAGCCACGCGCGCAGCAGGCGCGGCGCCTGTTTGCCGATCGAGCGTGCCTCCGCGAACAGGGCGAGCGCGTCGTCGATGTTGCCCGCGTCGATCAGCACGTATGCCTGCTCGGCGGTGGCGTGCGCGAGCAGCGCGGCCGAGCCAGCTTCGAGCGCGGCGGACTTCGCGCGTTCGTAGTGGGTCCACGCTTGCGTGAGTGAGCCGATGTCGAGCGAGTTCCAGCCGGCCAGCGTGGACGCCTCGACCAGCACCCCGGCCAGCGGCGCCCGGTCGCGCCGCAACAGCGTGTGCTGAAGCCGATCCTCAACCTCGATGATCTGGCCACGCAGCCGCTCCAGCCGGGCGGCCGAGCCGAACCGGCGGTCAGCATGGCGGACGCCGTCAACCTCCTGGCGAAACCCCGCGATGATCGCGGCGTCGACACGCTTGGCGACGACGAGCCGTTCGGCCAGCTCCTCGCCGATCGCGGCGTCACCAGATGGGAGACCGAGTTCCGCGTCGGTGCGGCCGTAAATCTCGCGCAGGACGGCGCGCATCGGCGGTTCCGGCGTGACATGCCCGTTCTCCCACCGGGATATGTCCGTCTTCCGACTCGGGACCGAACGCTCCGACAATCCGTGAGCCGCAGCGCGCGCGTTGATGGCTCGCGCGAGCTTTTCCTGACTCCAGCCGACCGCGTTCCGAGCGGCCTGCAAGGGGCTTATCGACGTCATGACGCTGCCCCGCGATAACGGCCGCGACCTGCGGAAATAACACAAGTTAACACGGGGTGTGTCATCCGCTGCCAGCTCCCGCCAGCCGCGAAAATGCCGTTTCTTAGAGGCATGACACACGACAGGACCACCCGCCGGACGGCCCCAGAGGCCGACCGCGAAAAGGGATTCGCGCTAACCGCGCGGATCACCATCACGACGAATCAGCTTGGTGAGATCGGCCAGTTGATCGGTGATCTGCGTCAGCCGCTGCTCGATGACGGCCAGCCGCGCCGACACGGCGTCTTCCATGTCCTCACGGGGCTGGCCCAGCGCCGGCGGGATGCGGCCGTGCAGCACGGCGAGCAGGTGTTGCGGGTGCAGGCCAAGCGCGACGGCCAGGGCTTCAAGGGTGCGGTCGCTGCGCTTGCGCTCCACGGTGTGGTTCTGGATTTCGCGGACGATGGCCTGGGAGACCTGCGAGCGCTCGGCGAGCTCGCGTTGCTTCCATCCGAGCTCGTTCACGCGCTCGTTGATGGTCTTCGCGACCGCCGCCCAGTCTTCCGACACCCATTCCTCCGTGGTCCGCCTCAGCGCCGACATTAGCGCCTAACGGATTCCGCGGCGCCGAGATCGACATCGCGTCGCGCATTCGGACCATTCTCAAGCCTTCATGCGACTAAATCAGCTTTCTTTTTCAGCTCAAATCAGCTGAACGACTCTAAGGGCTCACTCCAATGCAGAAGAAGAACATTCCTGACGCCGGTGGTCCGGCGTTCTACTCACTAGCCGACGCCGCGTGGATTCTCGGCATCGACCGCAACGAGATCCATCGCGCTATCCGGGTCGGCTCACTCCGCGCAGAGCGGCGCCGCACCCGGCTCGTCATCCCGGCCGCCGAGCTGCGGCGCGTGCTCGACGGGGGTGCGCGATGACCGAAAACGACTACGAGGAGATGGCTGCTCGGCTCGACCGGTACGCCGACGTGCCGGACGCCGTGCTCAACGAACTGGTGACCGGGGACGGTCTGTGTTTCTGGGCGTTCGACCGGGCCGACATGCCGGAACTGTCCGGCGAGGACTCGCCGGACCGGGAGTTGGCCGCGCGCATGTGTGCCGGGTGCCCGGTGATCGACGAATGCCGGGAGCTGGACTTGCGGACGTCCGGGCCGGACACGGTCGGGGTGTGGGGTGCGCTGCCGGACACCGACCGGCGTGCCCTGTATCCGAAGTGGCTGCGCCGCCGCCGGGGTGGTGAGGCGCGATGACGGTCAACCTCACGCCGACACAGATCCTCGCCGGAGTCGGAGTGCTGCTCGCGCTGTTCATGGTGCGGCGCTACAGCGCCCGCAAGGCGCGGCGGGCGGCCGACGCGGCGCGGGCGAGTTCGCGGGTGGTGTCGCTGGCCGGGCGGGTGCTGTTCACGGGTGCGGCGTTCACGGGCGTTCAGTGGCTAGTGATCACGCACGTGCACAACCCGACCTTGGTCCTGGTGGTCCTCGGACTGCCGGACCTGATCGCGGCCTACGTCCTGACGCGTGCCCTGACGGTCACGTCGATGGATACCACCACGCACCGTCGCCGGGGTGGTGGTCGCCGATGACCACCACCAACCACAACCAGACCGTGCCGGATCGGGCGCGGCGGCTGGCCGACGACGCGAGTGAGGCTGCAGAGGTGCGCCGCTGGCAGACCCACCCCGACGTGGTGGCGTTGCGTGTCGAGCGGGTTCGGGCGCAGGTGGATCGGTTGTGCTGGTCCGGGATCGTGCTCGGGTTGGCGTTCACCACGGCCAACGTGCAGTGGTTCGCCGCCGCCGGGTCCGCGTTCGGGTCACTGCCGTGGCTGACAGCGTGGCTGCTGGACCCGACCGTGTGCCTGATCCTGCTGGCGATCCTGCGGGCCGAGCAAGTCACCGCGCGATACCAGGTCCACACGGGAGCGTGGGTGCGGACGGCGAAGTGGCTCACGCTGGCCGCTACCTACGTGATGAACACCTGGTCATCGTGGGCGGCCAGGTCGCCGGCCGGGGTGGTGCTGCACTCGGTACCGCCGCTGGTGGTCTTCGTCGCCGCCGAAGCCGTGACCGATCTGCGGGACAAGCTCACCGACGCGGTGACGGTGGCGTTCACGAACGCCACCGACCAGGCGAGCGTTCGTGCACCGGTGGCCCCGGTCCAGGAACCGACCACACCGGTCCACGAACCGATCACACTAGTTCGCGAACCGGCCGCATCGGTCCGTGAACTGAGCGTGCCGGGCCGTGAACCAGCGGCACCGGAACCGGCGGCACCGCGTCGGAAGCGTCCGGCCCGGCGGAAACTGTTCGCCGACTTCATCACCGACGCGCGCGCAGCGTGGACCCCGGGGGTGGAGGTAACCCCGGCGTGGGTTCGCGACGTGACTGGGTGTTCCCGTGGCGTGTCCTTCCGGGTCGCTGCTGCCTTGTCCGCCGACGCGGAGAAGGAGGCGCGCGAGGATGACTGACCAGAATCCGGAGGACTACGAGCGCGCCGCGCTGGCCCGCAGCGGCGGTCGGGACGTCGAGCACGTCGGCCCGGTGTTCGACGGTGAGTTGATCGACGACACGTTGCCCCAGCCACGCGCCCGAGCGGCCGTGCGTCGGGTGTCGTCGTGGCGGCAACGCTACCGCGACGCGGTCGCGCGGGTGTGGCGGTCCGGGCCGGTGGTACGGGCACGGTCGGTGGCCGCCTACCGGGCACGGAAGGCCCCGCTCGACGTTGCGCGGCTGGTGTGGTTCGTGCTGCGCGGGAACTGGCGGTGGCTGGTCAAGTTCTGGATGTGGGCCACCTACGCCGATCTGCGGGCGGACGCCCGCCGGGCGCGGCTGGCAGGGGATGCCGAAGCGCGGCGGGCCGCGCAGGAGCTGATCCGCTCCGATGCCACGGCGCGGTGGGCCAAGCTCGGGATCGTGCTCCGCCGGATGGTGATCACGCTACGGGTAGCCGCCCCGGTCGCTGCGGTCCTGTGGCTGGTCAACTCGGTGATGGACCGAGCGGACATGTGGCCATGGCTGGCGAACGTCTACACGGGAGTGGAAGCCGTGTGGTCGGCGCTTACCCTCGTGGTCCCGCTGCTGCTGATCGTGGCACCGGCAGTGTGGGCCGTGGCATCGGCGTTCGAAGGCCGTGACCGCACTCCGGGCGCGGGTTGGCTGGTCCGGCCGGACCGGGACGACGCTGATTCGTGGATTGACGAGCGGATGATTTCGAAAGCTTTGGCACACCTAGGAATCAGCCCGCTCAATCGGTTCTTCAAGGACGGCGGCACACTCGTCTACACCGTCGCTGCCCGGACGGACGGAGATGGGACGTACGCGCAGGTTCGGCTCCCGCTCGGCGTGACGGCCGACATGGTTGCCGCGCAACGGCCCAAGCTCGCGGCGAACCTCGGGCGTGCCGCGTTGGAGACCTGGCCGACCAAGGGTGATGAGGACGGGATTCTTGACCTGTGGGTCGCCGACAAGGGCGTCTTGCGGGGCGGTGCCGGCGAGTGGCCGCTGGTCCACGAGGGACAGGTCGATCTGTTCGAGGGTGTCCCGTTCGGACTGTCCCAGCGTGGCCTGGTCATCAACGCGCCGCTGATCGGGGTCAACTGGCTGATCGGCGGCCGACCAGGGCAAGGAAAGTCGGCCGCGTTGCGGACGCTGCTGCTCGGCGCGGCACTCGACCCAACGGCCGAACTGTGGGTGTTCGTGATGGGCGAGTCATCCGACTTCGACCCGTTCACGCCGCGCCTGTCCCGCTACCGGATGGGGATGGACGACAGCGTGGCCGAAGCGGCAACGCAAGCGTTGGTTGACCTGCTGTCCGAAATGGAGCGACGCGGCAAGGCGCTCGGGGAACAGCCCGGGCGTCCGCCGAAGGTGTCGCGCAAGCTCGCCGACAAGCACGGGCTCGGGCTACACCCGCTGGTGTGCGGGATCGATGAGTGCCACGAACTGTTCCAGCACCCCAAGTTCGGCAAGAAAGCCGCCGAACTGGCCGTCAGGTTAATCAAGCGAGGACGCAAGTACGGCATTGTGCTGCTACTGGCCACCCAGTCACCCACCAAGGACAGCATCCCGAGGGAGGTCACCCGCAACGTCTCCTGCGGAGTCGCGTTCTCCGTCGCCGATCAGGTCGCCAACGACGGCCTACTCGGCTCGGGCAAATACGCGGCCGGCATCCGCGCGACAGAACTACGGATCAACACCGACCGGGGAACCTGCGTCGCGGTCGGCATCACAGATGAGACGTTCGAGCTGGTCCGCACGTTCTACGTCCCGTTCGAAGACGGGGCCGACGACGTCACCCCGGTCATCGCGCGAGCCGTGGCGTTGATCGAACAGATGGGCTGGGCGGTCGAGTCCAGTGCGCAGCCGGAGATCGAAGCGGCACCGGTCGCCGACCACCTGGCCGACGTCGACGCGGCGATGGACGGGGAACGTCGCGTCCGGACACAAGCGATCCTCACGCGACTCGCCCGGCACGATCCCGGCGAGTACGAGAGGTGGACATTCAGGGACCTCACGGCCGCGCTCGCCGCGTACGGGATCGCGCCCGTCAAGTCCGACGGAAACAAGGTGGTTCGCGCTGAAGACGTGGCTGCCGCGCTCGCCGACCGGGACCGGGATGGCAGGGAGCCGGACGGGGACCCGGCAGGAAGTCAGGGAGTTCTCCCTACTGCCTCCCTGAACCAAAGTCCCTGGGCTGACCAGGGGAAACACAGCGAAGGGACCTCAGGGACCCACCACCCGGACAACGCCGGATCGGACCAGAAACCGGGTGTTGCCGGGGACGCGCCCGGGTCCCTCCCCGGCTCCCGCCGACGGCCGAGGGGAGGTGATTAACCCTTGGCCAACCACCCCACACATGATCACCAACCGACCAGCCCGCGACACACCCGGAAAGGCAGCAACCTTGACCGCAACCCCCATCGCAGGACCGGACACACCAACCAGGGCGACGGTCCCCCAGACAGCAACCCGGACGACACCAACAGCGGCAGCCCGGACGACAGCGGGACGCGATCGGAGGACACCGACCGGCCCCGACGCGACCGGCAGAGCGCCGCCTCAGCGCAGAACGGCACATCCGAGATCTCCGAGGAGTCCCGCGCGTACTGGCGGCCGATCGTCGCAGCGATGGCACCGATGACGAGCGAAGAACTCGCCGACGTCGCCGCCATCCTGCGCCGCATTGATCACCGCCTTGCGACCGAACACGACGGCCTACCTTGAAACCTTCGCGCGGCGCAGGCCCAGCAACCTGGGTCCGCGCCGCGCGCGGCCGGTGTGCACAACCCGGCCCCGTACCGCCGGAGGTAGGAGGCTCAAGTCCTTCTGGACCCACAGCTGCAAGCACCCGACATGACAGCCGCCATGAAATCGAGGCCTTGCCGTATTAGTCTGCTCAGAGCAAAGGTCATGCCATCGACAGCAGGCCGGTTACAAGTGGCCATTTACAACGTTATTTCTTGCAACTTGGAATGGTCAAAAAAGCGATTCCGATAGACGACCGGGACGCTAAGCGGAGACACCTAAGGGCGTCGACTGTCGCCGATCACGTCTGTCACCTGCGGAAACACCCGCCCCCCTGGTTGGTTCGGGTGTTTCCGCAGGCGTCTGTCACGCCTGACCAGATGACCTAGTTTTATCCCTCGAAAATGGCATGCGTCATAACCCACCCAACCTCATCTGGGTATTTTTTTAACTGACCCGCCGTTCGCGTCGATTCGGAGGCTCGGAGCAATCCTTTCGGCCCTGACCGCAAGACCAGTCAATAACACGATGGCGAGGCAAGCGCATGCCAACTGCAGGGGGGTGGGTGGCCCGGCGAAGTTGGAGGCGAGGTTGGCCCCGGTGGCGAGCGCAGTCACAGCGACGGCCGCGCAGGCCCCCGGTGTCAACTTGCGTGCCATGTGGAGCACACTACCTCGGCCCTGGTCCGGCTGCCACGACGTCGTTCACTCGATATCGGGATGCTGGCTGGATCGACGTCCCTCGTCGATCTGGCCAAGGGGAGGACGCTGCGTTGCGTACGTTTGTCGCCGATCAGACCACACGCCACAACCCCGGCGACCGTGGTTGCCGGGGTTGTGGCGTATCTCGACTGGGTTTGGTGGTTGCCGCTGCCTCAGGTCAGGTGCGGTGTCCCTGGGGTGGGGCCCGTTCTTACGGGCCGCCGGCGAGTTGGGTGGCGTTCCAACCCGCCACGAGCTTCGCGAACGCCTCCGGGGTGAGTAGCTTGAGCCGGGTCCGGTCGAACACCCGTTTGCCGGTACGCGACCCCGGGAGCACGGTCAGCCTATCCGCGCCGATCGCGCGGGTCAGCATCCCCCGCTTCTCCGCGACATCCCCACCGTTCCACTCTGCCACCAGCGTCGCCGCCGACGCGGCTTCGGTCGGCCCTTCCGGCACCCCGGCGGAGAGAGTGTCCCGCTCGGCGATCAGCCGGGCCAGATCGGCCACCAACGGTTCGTTCGCGACATCGAACGCATCGAGGGTCATCTTCCGCGCCCCCACCCGCGCCGACAGGCCCGCTTGCAGCTTCTCGACATCCTCGATCTCCGCGCGGACCGCCGCCAACCGTTCATGCGCTCGGGTTTTCAGCTCAGCGAGCTCGGAGGTGTGCCGCTCATCCGAGAGCCGTTCCACCGTGAACGTCAACAACTCCGCATCGACCGCGCGCCGGTCGATGAACACCCGGCCGCACCCGCGCCGCTGCTTGGCACAAAAGTACGTCGCCCGCACGGTCTCGTCCGGATAGGTCTTGCCGGTGACCGTGCGGGCGGTCAGCTTCCGGCCGCACACCCCGCACCGCAGAATCCCCGTCCCCACATGCGACTGACCCGCCACCCGGCCGCGTTTGCGCCCGGCGAACATCGCCTGTAGCCGGTCGTAGGTGCGCTGGTCCAGGATCGGTTCCCCCTCCATCCGGCCCGCCACGATGCCGTTGTGCGCGACGTAGCCGCCCAGGGCAGGGCGTTGCATGGTCGCGGTCGCCGACGCGTGCACCCACTCCCGGCCCGCCGCCGTGCGGACACCCGCCGCGTTCCACAGGTCAACCACCTTGCCCATCGACCCGTCTTCGGACAGCAGTAGTTTCGCGGCGTCGCGCAGTGCCTGCCGCTCGGTCGCCACCAGTTCCGCCGACACCTCCGGGCGGTCGGCCTCCGTCTGCTTCTTGCCCGGTGTCCAGGTCGCGTCCTTGCCGGGGAAGCCGAACCGGCGCGGCCCGCCGGTCGTCCGGCCCTGCTTGCGGAAGGTCTCGAACCGCCGCTTGATCCGCCGCGACGTGTCATCCGACGATCGGGCCGCGTGCGCGACCTCGATCCGCAGGATGAACCGATCATCCGGATCAGCCAAGTCCCGCTCGCCTCGCGCCGAATAGACCTTGTAGCCGTTCTCGGCAAGCTCGATCAGCTTCTCCAGATCCGGCGGCTGCCGGAACAGCCGGTCGGTGTGCCAGACCACACACCCGTCCGATACGCCCGCCTGCACCCGCTCCAGCAGCCGTTCCCACCCTGGACGGCGGACGCCCTTCTTCCACGCCGACAACCCGTCCGACAACTCCAGACCGAGCACACCGCCAGCCCGGTCGATCACGCTCCGGTTGTCGGCATGCTGGTCCTCCACCTTCTCCAGCTCACCCGTCTCCGGCACCTTCGACAACCGCCCGTATGAGTCCAGCACCAACGGCACCGCGGCGCCCTGACCAGCGCTAACCTTGTCGTCGTCACCCATACCAATGACAGTAGGTCAACAGAAGATGGGTCGCCAATGGCACATTGAGAGACTTGAAGTCCCTCAATGTGCCATTCACGGACCTACCGCAGGACTAGATCTTCGCGCATTGCCCGGCGGCGGGGCCGCGGACGGTGTTCGGCAGGTCGTAGTCCGTCGGTGCCGGCGAATTGAGTGCGCACGCCAGCGGGCCGCCCACGGTGCTCGACGTCAGCACCGGCCCGTGGTTGCCGGTCAGCGCGACCGGGCCGCCCACCTGGGTCAGCTCGATCGCCACCTGACCGGTCGTCCCCGTCAGAGCCACCGGGCCGTCCACCTTGGTGCGGTTGAGCACGACCTGCCCGGCGCCCGTGGCCGCCAGCGGGCCCTTGATCTCACCGCCGCGGACCACCAGTGACGCGCCGCCGGACACCGTCACCGGGCCCGAAACCGTCGCGTCCTGCAGGCACACCGTCCCCGACGTCACCGACAGCGGCCCGTTGGACGCGCCCGTGATCGTGCGAGTGCAGGCCGCGTCCGGCTTGCCCAGCAACTCGAACTCCGCCAGCGAAGCCGGGGCGCCGGTGCTGGTCGCGGTGACCTCGAGCTTGTAGTAGGCGTAGTGCGCCGGGTTGGCCACCTTGAACGCGCGGGTCTGCTGCCGCCAGCTGAACCCCTGGTTCGCCTGCTGGTCGGCCACCGCCCACGTCTTGCCGTCGTAGGAGCCCTTCAGCGTCCAGCTCTTCGGGTCGCCCGCACCGGTCTGGGACGTCAGCGTGTAGTGCGTGACGGCCTCGTCGGTCGAGTTGAGCTGGTACTGGACGGCGCCGGTGACGGCGGCCTGGGTGCGCGAGGTGTTGTCGACCAGCGCCGCGGCGTCGGAACCGTCCGAAGTGGACAGCGTGCCCCGGCCGGGACCGGTCTCGTCGTGCAGCGGCGCCGGCACCGCGTCACCCGTGGTGATCGACTTCGGCGCGTCGTTCGGGCCGGTGCCCCACGACGACGGGTTCGGGCCCATGGCGAAGTCGATCGTCCCGCCGCGCGCGATCAGGTCCTGCGGCAGCGACGTCGAGGAGTACGCCTTGCCGTTGACCTTCACGCCCTGGACGTAGACGTTCTTCGCGCTGTTCGCCGGCGCGTTGATCACCAGGTTCTTCCCGCCGGCCAGGTGGATGGTGGCCTTCTTGAACAGCGGCGACCCGATCGCGTAGTTCGGGCTGCCCATCTGCAGCGGGTAGAAGCCCAGCGCGCTGAACGTCCACCACGCCGACTGCTCGCCGTTGTCCTCGTCGCCCGCGTAGCCCTGCCCGATCTCGCTGCCGGTGTAGAGCCGCGAGAGTGCTTCACGGACCTTCGCCTGCGTCTTCGACGGCTGACCCGCGTAGTCGTACATGTAGAGCGTGTGGTGCGAGGCCTGGTTGGAGTGGCCCAGCTGGCCCATCCGCACGTCCCGCGCCTCCCGCATCTCATGGATCACGCCACCGTAGGAACCCGGGAAGTTCGCGGTCTCCTGGTCGGCGAAGAACGCGTCCAGCTTCTTCGCCAGCCCCGCCTTGCCGCCGTAGAGGTTCGCCAGGCCCTGACCGTCCTGCGGCACGGAGAACGCCATGCCCCAGCCGTCGGTCTCGGTGTAGTCGATGCCCCACACCCGCGGGTCGTAGTCCTGCGGCGACCGGCTGAACTTGCCCGCCGCGTCGCGGCCCTGGAAGAACCCGACGCCCGGGTCGAACACGTTCACGTACTGCTGGGCCCGGTTGGTGAAGTATTCGTAGTTCGTCAGGTACTCCTGCTTGCGCGGGTCGCTCGCGGGAGCCTCGTCGTACAGCTTCTTCGACAGGTTCGCGATACCGAAGTCATTGACGTAACCCTCGATCGACCAGGAGAACCCGTGCTCGGCGGTGTTCGGGGAGTAGCCGAGGAAGATGCCCTCGTCGATGCCCTTGCGGCCGACCGCGTTGTTCGGCGGTGTCACCGTCGCGTCCTTCAGTGCCGCGTCGTAGAACGACTTGACGTCGAAGTTACGCACGCCCTTGAGGTAAGCGTCGGCGAACGCGACGTCGGCGCTGGTGCCCGTCATCAGGTCCGCGTAGCCCGGCGACGACCACCGCGAGATCCAGCCGCCGTCGCGGTACTGCTGCACGAACCCGTCGACCATCTTCCCGGCCATGTCCGGCGTGAGCAGCGAGTACGCCGGCCACGTCGTCCGGTAGGTGTCCCAGAAGCCGTTGTTGACGTACATCTGGCCGTCGGCGATCTTCGACCCGGTCCGGGTCGCGGTGTCCGCGCCGGTCTTCGGCGACACCGGGCTCGCGTACTTGTACGCCGGCTTCTGCGCTGTGCCGGTGTTCTCGAACTGCGAGTTCGGGTAGAGGAACAGCCGGTACAGGTTCGAGTAGAGCGTCGTGAGCTGGTCCTTCGACGCGCCCTCGACCTCGATCACCTTCAGCTGGTCGTCCCACGCCCGCTGCGCGGCGTCGCGCACCGAGTCGAATGTCGCCGCGGGGGCGATCTCCTGCGCGAGGTTCTGCTTCGCCTGGTCCACGCTGATCAGCGACGTCGCGATCCGCATGTTCACCGTCTTGTCCGCGCCCGCGTCGAAGCGCAGGTAGCCGGTGACGGCGTCGCGGCCCTGCCCGGTGAGCTTGCCGCCGGCGGTGACCGGCTTGTCGAACGTCGCGTAGACGAACATCCGGCCCGCCCCCGCGTAGACGCCGGTGTCGGTGTAGCCCGACAGCGTCCCGGCGGCGGTGTCGAGCGTGAGCCCGGCCGAGTTGTTGACGCTGTCGAAGATCAGGCTCGAATCCGCACCCGGGAAGGAGAACTTCATCATCGCCGCGTGGTCGGTCGGCGCGATCTCGGTCTTGATCCCGTTCTGGAACTGCACCCCGTAGTAGTGCGCCCGCGCGGTCTCGTCGCTGTGCTTGAACGGCAGCGCCCGCGCGTCGCGGTTGGCGTCCGGCACCCCGGCGGCCGCGGACGGCATCACCTGGAACGCTTCCCGGTCGCCCATCCACGGGCTCGGCTCATGGCTCACGCTGAACGCCTGCAGCTGCGGCAGGTTCTGGGCGTTGTTCTGGGTGCTGTAGTTGTAGAGCCAGCTGCTCGAGCCCGCGTCGGTGACCGGGGTCCAGAAGTTGAACCCGTGCGGTACCGCCGTGGCCGGGAAGTTGTTGCCCCGGGAGAACGTGCCGTTGGCCATCGTGCCCCGCGTGGTGATCACGTTGTCACTCGGGCGGAGGCTCGCCGGTGGCGTCGGAGTGGCCGAGACCTTGACGTCGTCGAGCCACCCCTGCAGTGAGCCGGGGCCGTTCGGGTTGTCGTAGCCGACGAGGATCCGGTCGATCGTCTTGCCCTTGGCGACCTGCCCGATCGCCGAACGCACCAGGTTCCACTGGTTGGCGTAGAGCACCTTCGACGCGCCCTGGCCCTCCGGCGTCAGCGGGAAGCCGTACTGGTCGGTCGCGCCGAGGTCGCGCAGCTGGGTGCCGTCGGTGAAGACCAGGTCGAGCGCGACGTTCGTGCTCGGGTACTTCAGGTCGCCGGTGATGAACTGCGGCTGCACCTCGTACGACAGCTCGGTCGAGGCGACGACCGGGATGTTCACGTCGAAGATCTTGTTGTACGACCAGCCGTGCCCGGCCGCGGTCTGGCTGCCCGAGTAGCGGAACGCCTTGAGCCCGGTGAAGCCGGCGCGGTTCTTGTTCGTGTACCCGCTGGTCGGGCCGGAGTCGACGAAGCTGCGCATGTTCGGCAGCGGCGGTGGTGCGGGCTCGTCGTTGGCCAGCAGCAGTTCCGACAGCTGCAGGATCGGGCCGCCGTTGTTGCGCGTGACGTTGAGCCGGAAGTACTTGTACGGCGCGGCCGGCGCGGCCAGCTTGTAGTCCTTCTGCTGGAACCGCGCGGTGAACGCCTGGTCGGTCTGGGAGTCCAGGTCGGTCCACGCGCTCGCGTCGTTCGAGCCCTGGAGCGTCCAGTCCTTCGGGTCGCGCTCGGCGAAGTCGTTGGCCGAGGAGATCGCGTAGTGCGTGATCGAGGTGCCCTCCGACAGCGTGATCTGCGCCCACGCCGTCGGGTCCCACGACAGCCACTTCGTGTCCGTGGTGCCGTCGACGAGGTTCGACACCACCTCGCCGCCCGAGGTGTTCTCGCTGCTCGCGCTGGTCTCGGTGACCTTGCCGCGGATGTCGCCCGGGATGGAGGTGCCGTTGGCGCCGTTCACGCCGGACGCGCGTGGCTTGCCCGCCGCGTCGGTGTCGACCGCGTCGGTCCACGTCGGCTGGACGTCACCCGCCTCGAAGGAGGACGAGAAGTCGGGGGGAAGAGCGTCTTCGGCGGCGGCCGCCGAGGCCGCGGGAAGGGCGACCAGGCCGGCGGCGACCACGGCGGCGGTCACCAGGAAAACGACCGGCGGTCTGGCGCTTCGGGGCATCGTTGCTCCAAGCTCTGGAGGACGGATTCACGGGCGCCGCGCTGGCGGGACCGGCGGCGCCCAGGAAGCGAAACGCGCGGGTGACATCGATGTCAAGGCCGCCCGCCAAACCTGGCCAGAACTGGACAACGCGGAAATCGGGGGCCCGATGAGACCGTTCAGGATCTTCACCGCCATCGCCACGCTGACACTCGCCACCATCACGTTCGCCCCGGCAGCCACCGCCGCGACGGAGTCCGCCGTCCGGCCGGTGACCGCCTGCGCCGGCCTGGCCCACGGGTACGCCCTCTCGGGCGCGGCCACGCACGTCACCTCGGCGGCCGTCGTCGCGGCCACCGGCACCGACCCCGAGTACTGCGGGGTGAAGGGCTACGTCGAACCCGCCGTGCAGTTCGAGCTGCGCCTGCCCACCAAGACCTACGCCGGCCGCTACCTCCAGTACGGCTGCGGCGGCTTCTGCGGCCTGGTCAACCCACCCGAGTTCGCCGACTGCGGCCTGCCCCACGGTGGCGACGTCGCGGTCGCCGCCACCGACGACGGGCACGTCGGCAAGACCCCCGCCGTCGTCGACGACGGCAGCTGGGGCGCGAACGACCAAGCCGCCCGCGACGACTTCGAGTTCCGCGCACCCCACGTGGTCTCACGCGCCTCGAAGGCGATCATCCAGGCGTTCTACGGTGCCCCGCCGAAGAAGTCCTACTTCACCGGCTGCTCCGACGGCGGCCGCGAAGGCCTCCAGCTGGCCCAGCGCTACCCGGCCGACTTCGACGGCGTCGTCGCCGGCGCACCCGCGAATTACTGGAGCCCGCTGCTGGAGTTCCAGGCCTGGCTCGCGCGGGTCGACACCGCCGCCGACGGCAGCCCGATCCTCACCGCGGCGAAGCTGCCGGCCCTGCACAACGCCGTGCTCGCCGCCTGCGACCGCCTCGACGGGCTCGCCGACGGCCAGCTCGACGACCCGCGCGCCTGCCACTTCGACCCGGCGGCACTCACCTGCGCCGGCGCGGACACGCCGTCGTGCCTCACCCCGGCCCAGGTCGCGGCGACCCGCAGGATCTACTCGCCACCCACCGACGGCCACGGCACGCTGCTCTACCCCGGCGGCGAACAGCCGGGCTCGGAGCTGTCCTGGGCCGGCTGGATCATCCCGACCCCCGAGACCGGTGGCGTCAGCTTCGCTCGCAGCCTCGCCGACAACTACCTGCGCTACCTCGGCTACCCGATCGGCGCGCCGGCCTCGACCGTCGGCACCTTCGCCTTCACCAAGCGCGAGTTCGACCGGCTCACCCCCGAAGGCGTCCGGTACAACGCGATGAGCCTCGACCTGTCGGCGTTCCAGCGGCGCGGCGGCAAGCTCGTGCTCTGGCACGGCTGGGCCGACGAGGCCATCCCGCCGGCCGGCACGCTCGACTACTACCAGCGGCTCACCCACGGCCACGGCCAGGACTGGGCGCGGCTGTTCATGGTCCCGTCGCTCTACCACTGCGGCGGCGGCACCACGCTCACCGAGTTCGACCCGCTGAAGGAACTGGTCGCCTGGGTGGAACGCGGCGCCGCGCCCACGGTGGTCACCGCGACCGGCCGGGACGCCACCGGCCACGTCACCCGCACCCGGCCGGTGTTCACCTACCCGCAGCGCGCGGTCTACGACGGCACCGGCAGCATCGACGACGCGGCCAACTTCCGCCCGGCGCCGCCCACGGCACCGGTCCGCGACGTCGTCCACTGGGCGGGCGACGGGCTGTACGCGATCCCGGGCCCCATCGCGCGGTAAACACATCCCGCGGGTCCGGCGTCGCCGCTAAAGTCGCGATCATGACGACGCCGGACCCCGCCGACCGAGTGCTCGCCCGCGCCTCCCTCGCCGAAGGCGACCCGACCGGGTGGTTCGAGCGGCTCTACACCGCCGCCGCCCGGGGCGAAGCCGAGGTGCCGTGGACGCGAGGCAAGCCGAACCCCGAGCTGGCCGCGTGGGCGCGGCGCCACCCCGGCGAAGGCCGCCGCGCCCTGCTCGTCGGCAGCGCTCTCGGCGACGACGCCGAACAGCTGGCCGCGGCCGGTTGGGCCGTGACGGCGTTCGACGTCGCCCCGACCGCCGTCGAGAGCGCCCGCGCCCGCTTCCCGGAATCACGAGTGGACTATGTGGTGGCGGATCTGCTGAACCCGCCGGGGGAGTGGCACCACGCGTTCGACCTGGTCGTGGAGATCATCAACATCCAGGCGATGCCCCGCGCCTTCCGCGCCGCGGCGGTCGCCGCCCTGGCCGGATTCCTGGCGCCCGGCGGCACGGCGCTGGTCTCGGAGGTGGCGGAGGAGAACAACGAGCCCGAGCCGGGACCGCCGTGGCCGTTCAGCCGCGCGGAGATCGAGTCCGTCGCCCAGGACGGCGTCCGGCTGGTGAGCCTGGAGACGATCCGCGACGGCGATCGCTACTGGGCGACGTTCACACGCTAGCGAGGAACCGGGACAGCACGCGCGTGCCGAAGTGCAGGCCCGCCACCGGCACCCGCTCGTCCACCCCGTGCGCCATCGCCCGGTACGGGAACCCCTTCGGCAGCCACAGCGGCGCGAACCCGTAGTTGTCGATGCCCAGCTTCGCGAACGCCTTCGCGTCGGTGCCCCCGCCCAGGCAATAGGGCACGACGACCGCTTCGGTGTCCTCCGCGCGCAAAGCCGCCGCCATCGCCGAGAACCACGGCGAGTCCACCGGCGCCTGCACCGGCGGCTGGTGCGCGACGAACTCCCGCGTGACGCCCTCGCCGAGCAGCTCGTCCAAAACCGCGAACAACGCGTCCTCGGTACCCGGCAGCACCCGCACGTCCACCTGCGCCGAAGCCGTCGACGGGATCACGTTCACCTTGTAGCCCGCCTCCAGCATCGTCGGCGTCGTGCTGTTGCGGACCGTCGGTACCACCAGCGAGCCCGCCGGGCCCAGCGCCGCCACCGTCGCGTCCACACCGTCCGAAGAGGACAGATCCACCGGGACGCCCAGCGCCGCGCCGGTGCGTTCGATGAACGCCCGCACCGCCGGCGTCAGCGACACCGGCCAGCGGTGCGCGGCGATCCGGTGCAGCGCACCCACCAGCCGGGTGACGGCGTTCTCGTCGTTCGGGCGCGACCCGTGCCCGGCGCGGCCGCGGGCGGTCAGGCGCAGGTGCGCCGTCCCGCGCTCGGCCGTCCCGACCGGGTACAGGTGCACGTCACGGCCGTCGGCGGCCGGCACGTGGTAGGTGTAGCCGCCTGACTCGCTGATCGCCGCTTCGCAGCCCTCGAACAGCGAAGGATGCTTGGCCACCAGCCAGTGCGCGCCCCAGTCGCCGCGGTCCTCCTCGTCGGCGACGAACGCCAGCACCAGCTCACGCCGCGGCCGCACCCCGCCCGCCAGGGCGGCCAGCACCATCGCCACGAAGTCCTTCATGTCGGTCGCGCCGCGGCCCCACAGGTACCCGTCGCGCACCTCACCGGCGAACGGCGGCACCGACCAGTCCGCGGCGTCCGCCGGGACGACGTCGAGGTGCCCCTGCACCAGCAGCGCGGGCAGCGACGGATCAGTGCCCGGAACGCGCGCGATCACGCTGGCCCGGCCGGGCGCGGCCTCGAGGATCTTCGACGGGACGCCCAGGCCGTCGAGGAACGCGGCCACGTACTCCGCGGCCGGCCTCTCACCCGAAGCGTCCCCGCCGCCGCGGTTGGTGGTGTCGAACCGGATCAGGTCCGCGCACAGCTCGACGACGTCAGCCATAGATGCCCTGCACCGCCCCCGCCGCGACCGCCGTGACGACCTTGAACGCCTTCATCGCCTCGGTCATGTTCACCGCGTCGAACCCGATGCGGCGCGTCCCGATCTGCTCCACCGTCGGGATCACCGCCGTCGCCTGCGCCAGGTGGCTCGCGTCGAACTCCACCTCCATCCGGTGGGCCCCGACCCGGCGTTCCTCGCGCCCGGCCCGCGCCATCGCGTCGGCCGCCGCGCCGGTCAGCAGCTCCGCCGTGCGCGACGGTGGCAGGCAGATCGCCGCATAGCGGCTCACGCACTCCTTCACCTGGACCAGCTCCGACTCCGGAGCGTAGTCACGGGCGTCGTCACACGTTTTGTCGTCACCCGAAACGAGCAGGACAGGCACGCCGTACTCCGCGGCCACGGCCGCGTTCAGGCGGCCCTCGCTCGCCGGGACGTCGTCCAGCCACACCCCGGTGATCTGGTTCTCCAGGTAGGTGTGCGAGAGCACCCCGTCGAACCCGGCCCCGGCGTGGTAGCCGAGGAACACCACACCGTCCACACCGGAATCGACGCCCTGCATCATCGACAGCGGCTTGTGCCGCCCGGTCAGCATCCGCGCCCGCGGGTCGAGGTCCTCCAGCAGCAGGTTCCGCTGCGACGAATGCGCCTCGTTGACCAGGACATCACCGGCTCCGGCCGCGAACAGCCCCGCCAGCACCGCGTTGACGTCGCCGGTGAACAACCGCCGGAAGCGGTCCCACTGCGGCGAACCGGGCACGACGTCGTCGGTCCACGTGACGCCGGTGGCGCCCTCCATGTCCGCCGAGATCAGGATGCGCATGCCGGGCACTCTAGCCAGCCCGCACCCGCCCCGGGCGCGGAATCGCCGATCACGGTGCGTGACAAATTCCGATCGATAACGATCGGACACCTGCCGAGGCGGCAACATATTGCGCGGTTGTCCCGGTATGTGGTTACTTCTCGTCCTTGGGGAGGCTCACAGCGAGACGATGGGGTGGTTTTTGGTGCATTTCCAACGCAGGGTCGGGCGGCTCGGCCGCGTGGGCGCGGTGTTCGCCGCAGCGGCGCTGAGCGCGATCCCGCTCGCCGCGCCCGCCCACGCCCAGCAGGGCAAGGTGCTGCGCGTCGCGCTGACCACCGGCATCGACCACCTCAACCCGTTCACCGCCGGCCTGGCCGCCTCGACGCAGGTCGGCCGGTTCATCTACGAGTTCCTGACCATCCCCTCCGCGGAGACCGCGCAGGCCTCGCCCGCCCTCGCCGAGTCGTGGACCCCCTCGGCCGACAAGCTCACCTGGACCTACAAGATCCGCTCCGGCGCCAAGTGGAGCGACGGGCAGCCGGTCACCGCCAAGGACGCCGCGTTCACGTTCAACCGGATGATGACCGACGAGAACGCCCGCACCGCCAACGGCAACTACGTCACCAACTTCGACACGGTCACCGCGCCCGACGACACCACGCTGGTCATCAAGACCAAGACCGTGCAGTCGGACATGAACCTGCTCGACGTCCCGATCGTGCCCGAGCACGTCTGGGCGCCGATCAAGGACCTCAACGCCCCGGAGACCGACACGATCCCGGTCGTCGGCGTCAACGACGGCCCGTACCAGCTGACCGAGTACAAGCAGAACGAGTACGTCAAGTTCAAGGCCAACAAGAACTACTGGCGCGTCGCGCCGCAGGTCGACGAGCTGCAGCTGCTGGTGTTCAAGGACTCCGAAGCCGCCGTCAACGCCCTGCGCCAGGGCGAGGTCGACGTCATCAACCGGCTCACCGCCACCCAGTTCAACGCCCTCAAGGGCCAGCCGAACATCGCCACCAACGCCGCTCCCAGCCGCCGCTACGACGAGATCAACCTCAACTTCGGTGTGCAGAACAGCGACAACCAGCCGATCGGGGACGGCAACCCGGTGCTCAAGGACCTCCGGCTGCGCAAGGCGATCCTCCAGGCCATCGACAAGCAGGCGGTCGTCGACCGCGTCGCCAACGGCTTCGCGCAGCCCGGCAGCGGCATCGTCCCGCCGGTCTTCCAGACCTACCACTGGGAGCCCGCCGCGAACGAGCAGGTGAAGACCGACCTCGCGGCGGCCGGCACCGCCCTCGATCAGGCCGGCTACGCCAAGGGCCCCGACGGCGTCCGCGTCGCCCCCGGCGGCGCGAAGCTGGAGCTGCGGCTGACCGGGCACGCGAACCGGCCCTACGACCAGCGCCTCGCGCAGTACGTTTCGGGCTGGCTCAAGGACATCGGCATCACCGTCAAGCAGGAGCTCGTCTCCGACGACGAGCTGAACGACCGCACCAACGCCGGCAAGTACGACCTCGCCATCTCCGGTTACGCCACCAACCCGGACCCGGACTCCGCGCTGCAGCTGCACGTCTGCGCGGCCCGGCCCAACGCCCAGGGCAAGGGTGCGACCACCGACACCTTCTTCTGCGACCCCGAGTTCGACAGGCTGCGCGCCCAGCAGCTGGCCGAGACCGACGACGCCAAGCGCGCCGGCATCGTCAAGCAGGCCCAGGCCCGCCTGGCGAGCCAGGCCGTCAACATCGTGCTGGACTACCCGAACGCGCTCGAGGCCTACCGCTCGGACAAGTTCTCCGGCTTCACCAAGCAGCCGCAGCCCAACGGCGCGATCCTCGAGCAGTCCGGCTACTGGGGCGTCTACGGCGCCACCCCCGCCGGCAGCCAGGCCGCCGCCGCGGACTCCGGCAGCGGCGGCACCGTCCTGTGGATCGTCATCGGCGCGATCGTCGTGGTGATCATCGTCGTCGGCGGGGTCGTCATCAGCCGCCGCGGCAAGACCTCCGAAGACCGCGAGTAAGCATGACCGCCCCAGAACAAGCCGCGGTGCTCGTCGACCCCGACGAGCACCGCGGCGGGACCGGCACCGCCCGGTTCGTGCTCAGGAAAGTCGTCGAAGCCGCCGTCAGCATCCTGCTGGTGATCGTGCTGTTCTTCTTCCTCTTCCGGCTGCTGCCCGGCGATCCCGTCGCGACCATGGTCCGCGAGCGGCCCACCGGCCCGAAACAGCTCGCCGAGCTGCGCGAACAGCTGGGCGTCGACAAGCCGGTGCTGGTGCAGTTCGGCCAGTACCTGGGGGGCCTGCTGCACGGCGACCTCGGCACCTCCTACCTGGTGCGCGGCCGCCCGGTCGCCGACATGATCGCCGAACGGCTCTGGCCGACCATCCTGCTCGTCGGCAGCGCCACCGTGCTCGCCGTCGTCCTCGGGCTCTGGCTCGGCACCCGCGCGGCCTGGCGCCGCGACAGCGCGTTCGACCGCACCCAGACCGGCATCGCCCTCACCCTCTGGTCGGTCCCGCAGTTCTGGCTCGGCCTGATCCTGCTCGTCGCCACCAACGGCCTGTTCCCCAGCCGCGGCATGCACTCCCCGGACGCCGCCCCCGACGTCTTCTCCCAGACCCTCGACGTGCTGCATCACCTGGCCCTGCCGTGCGTGACGCTGCTGGCGGTGTTCTACGCGCAGTACATGCTGATCATGCGCTCGTCGCTGCTGGGGGAGATGAACGCCGACTACCTCACCACCGCCCGCGCCAAGGGCCTGCGCGACGACCTCGTCCGCCGCCGCCACGCCGTGCCGAACGCCCTGCTGCCCACGGCCACGCTGGTGTTCATGCAGTTCGGCATGGTCGTCTCCGGCGCCGTGTCGGTCGAAGCCGTGTTCAGCTGGCCCGGCCTCGGCCAGCTGACCTACGACGCCCTGCACGGCCCGGACCTGCCGGTGCTGCAAGGGGTCTTCGTCGTCCTCGCCGGTGCCGTCGTGCTGATGAACCTGCTCGCGGAACTGCTCTACCGCGTGCTCGACCCGAGGGTGCGCACCTCATGACCACCACCGAGACCATCGAATCGCCCCGCGCGATCGCCTGGCGACGCCGCCGGCGGGCGGTGACCAGGACCTGGCGCGAGTTCGCCACCCAGAAGGGCGCCCTCGCCGGCGTGCTCCTGCTCGCCGTCACCGTCGTCATGGCCCTCCTGCTGCCGTTGATCAGCGACGAAGAGGGGCTGGACGTCACCAAGGCCGACGGCGGCCCGCTCAACCCGCCCAGCGGCCGCTTCTGGCTCGGCACCGACATCGACGGCCGGTCCGTGCTGCTCATGACGCTGTGGGCCGCCCGGATCTCCCTGCTCGTCGGGTTCTCCGCCACCCTCCTGTCGGTGCTCATCGGCACGCTCATCGGGATCACCGCCGCCCACTTCGGCGGCTGGACGTCCACGATCCTGATGCGGTTCACCGACTTCTTCCTGGTGCTGCCGTCGCTGGTGCTGGCGATCGCGCTCTCGGCGGCGCTGCCGCACGGCGTCTTCACCGTCATCGTGGCGATCGGGCTCACCGCGTGGCCCGGCACCGCCCGGCTGGTCCGCGCCCAGACGCTCACCATCGAAAGCCGCCCCTACATCGAACGCGCCCGGGCACTGGGCGGGGGACACCTGCACGTCGTCGGCAAGCACGTCCTGCCCGGTGTGCTGCCGCTCGTGCTGGCCAACACCACCCTCGTCGTCGGCAACGCCGTCATCGCCGACGCCACCCTGGCCTTCCTCGGCGTCGGCAACCCGAACGCCGTGTCCTGGGGCACGATGCTGGAGACCGCGCTCAACAACGGCGCCGTCACCCGCGGCGCCTGGTGGAACCTGCTCCCGCCGGGCATCGCGATCGTGCTCGTCGTGCTCTGCTTCACCCTGGTCGGCCGGGGCCTGGAGACCGTGCTCAACCCGAGGTTGAAGAAGTGACCCCGCTGCTGCAGCTCAAGGACCTCACCGTCACCTACACCACGGCGGGCGGGGACGTCCCGGCCGTGCGCGGGGTCGACCTCACGCTCGACCCCGGCGCCACCCTCGGCGTCGCCGGCGAGTCCGGGTCGGGCAAGTCCACCGTCGCGATGAGCGTGCTGCGCCTGCTGCCGCGCTCGGCGAAGATCGACGGCGAGATCCTCCTCGGCGGCGAAGACGTCGCCGCCATGAAGTGGGGCCGCCTGCGCGCGGTCCGCTGGGCCGAGGCCTCGGTGGTGTTCCAAGGCGCCATGCACGCCCTCAACCCGGTCCGCAGGATCGGCGAGCAGATCGCCGAACCGCTGCGGCTGCACCACGCCGAGGGGAAGGTCCCCACCGACGCCGAGGTCGACGCCCGCGTCACCGAACTGCTCACCCAGGTCGACCTGCCCCCGGGCCGCGCCGGCGCCTACCCCCACGAGCTGTCCGGCGGGCAGAAGCAGCGCGTCATGATCGCCATGGCCCTGGCCTGCTCACCCCGGCTCATCATCGCCGACGAGCCGACCACCGCCCTCGACGTCATCGTCCAGGCCCAGGTCCTCGACCTGCTCTCGCGGCTGGTCGCCGAGCAGGGCATCGGGCTGATCATGATCAGCCACGACCTGTCCGTGCTCGCCGCCACCTGCGAACGCATCGCCGTGATGTACGACGGGCGGATCGTCGAAGAAGGCCTCAGCGCCGAGGTGATGGGCGCGCCCCGGCACGAGCACACCCGGGCACTGGCGGCGGCGTTCCCGACCGTCGGCGACCCGGTGTCGCGCTTCGCCCCGGCCACCAGCACCCCGCTGCCCCCCGAACCCGCGGACCGCGTCGCCGGCGGGGAGCCCCTGCTGGCCGCGGAGAACCTGCGCGTGTCCTTCCGCGACCGCACCGGCAAGCGCATCGACGCCGTCGCCGGCGTCGACCTCACGGTGTCGCGCGACGAGATCGTCGCCCTGGTCGGCCAGTCCGGCTCCGGCAAGACCACCCTCGCCCGCACCCTGCTCGGCCTGCAGAAACCCGACTCCGGCGTGGTCCGCTACGCCGGGAAGCCCGTGCCGTCCGGCGGCGCCGGCCTCAAGGCCTACCGCCGCCAGGTCCAGCTGGTCCTGCAGGACCCGACCAGCGCGCTGAACCCCGCCCACACCGTGTACGAGGCCGTCGCCGAAGGCCCGCGGATCCACCAGCTCGCCGACGAGCGGACCGTCGTCCACCGCGCCCTGGAGGCCGCGGAACTGCGGCCCGCCGAGAAGTACGCCGACCGTCTCCCGCACGAGCTCTCCGGCGGCCAGCGCCAGCGCGTCGTCATCGCCGGGGCACTGGCCCTCGAACCGTCGGTGGTGGTGGCCGACGAGCCGGTCGCATCCCTCGACGCGTCCGTCCGCGGTGAGATCCTCGGCCTGCTGCTGCGGCTGCGCCGCGAGCTCGGCCTCGCCGCGCTCGTCATCACCCACGACCTCGGCCTGGCCTGGAACATCGCCGACCGCGTCGCCGTGATGTACCGCGGCGAGCTCGTCGAAACCGGGACGGTGGAACAGGTCCTGCTCGACCCGCACCACGAGTACACCAAGTCACTGCTGGCCGCCCTGCCCGGCGGCACCGCCCAGCGCCGCACCGTCGGGAGCTGACGCCGTACCGGGCCGAAACCCGGCACTGCGGGAAACCCGCTCAGGTGCGGTGTGTAACCTCCGAACGGAAATGGCGACCACCACCGACCCCGCGCAGACCCCCTCGGCCGGACTGGCCGAGCGGCTCCGCGTGCCCTCGCGATTCCCGTACCGCACGATCGCGATGGGCACGGTCGGAAGCACCCTGCTCATGATCGCCGCGCTCGGTGCGGGCGGCATCCTGATCTCCGACCCCGTGCTCGGCCACGGCCCGCTGTCGTGGGTCCGCTACGGCCACGGCCGCATGCTCGCCAACGCCGTGCTCTACACCGGCTTCGGCATGATCGTCTGGGCCTGGGTCCGGCTCGGCCGCTACGTGCTCGCCGGCCGCGTCGGCAGCCGCCCGGTCCTCGTCGCCGCCGGCTGCTGGATGGCGCCGCTGCTGGTCTCGCCGCCGCTGTTCACCCGCGACGTCTTCTCCTACCTCGGCCAGGGCGCCCAGCTGCTCTACGGGCTCGACCCGTACGCCAACGGCCCCGCCGAGCTCGACGTGCTGCCGAACGTCGTGCAGAACGTCCACCCGCTGTGGCAGACCACGCCGGCGCCGTACGGGCCGCTGTTCCTGCTGATCTCCAAGGGCGTCGTCGCCACCAGCGGCGACAACATGATCCTCGGCGTCATCCTCATGCGCGTCGTGCTGCTCGCCGGCCTCGCCGGGACGCTGTGGGCGCTGCCGCGGCTGGTCAAGCACCTCGGCGGCAAGCTCCCGGTCGCGCTGTGGCTCGCGGTGGCCAGCCCGATGATGGTCATCCACCTCTTCGGCGGCCCGCACAACGACCTGATGATGCTCGCGTTCCTCACCATCGGCGTCCTCGCCGCCCTGGAACGCAAGCACGTCGCCGCGGTCGTCCTGGTCACCATCGGCATGCTCATCAAGCCGACCGCGGCGATCGCCCTGCCGTTCATCGTCTGGATGTGGGCCAACCACATGGCGGGCGAGTCCAAGGTCCGCAACTTCCTGCGCGCGGGCGCGGCGTCGGTCGGGCTGTTCCTCCCGGTGTTCGTCGCGGGCACGTGGATCTCGCTCGGCTCGCTCAACCTCGGCTGGTGGTCCGGGCTCAAGGCCCCGCAGCTCATCGCGAACTGGCTCAACATCCCCACCGGCATCGGCGAGGTGTTCTACAACCTCGTCCACCTGATCGTCGACGTCCAGGTGTCCCCGTTCGTCACGGTCGCCCGCGCGGCGGGCATGCTGGTCCTGATCGGCTTCGGCGCCCGCCAGTGGTGGCTCGCCCGCGGCGGCGGCACGGAGGCCGTCTACCGGGCCGGCATCTCCCTGCTCGCGGTGGCGATCCTCATGCCGCCGACCCTGCCGTGGTATCTGACCTGGGGTTTCGTCCTGCTGTCGGCGTTCAAGTGGCAGCCCCGCCACCTGGCGCTGGTGGTGGCGGTGTCGGTGTTCGTGACGCTGGTGTACTACCCGACGGGCGAGCAGGCCCTCTACGACTGGTGGTTCATCGCCCTGGTCGTGGTGGCGAGCCTCTACTCGGCGGCGTCCCTGCTGCGCCCGGACCCCCTCGGCCTCATCGACGCCTGGCGCCGCCCGGAGAAGTTCCTCCGCGACTGAGGCTCCCGCGCCAAGTCCGTGAATGGCACATTGAGGGACTTAGAGTCCCTCAATGTGCCATTCACGGACTTCAGCAGGGTTCAGGCGGAACCGGTCCAGCCGCGCCAGGTGTGGATCTCCGTCGCGACCACCGCGTGCTCCGGCGGCCGCTCCGCGTACTGCTCGTACTTCGCGACCAGCCACGAAACCGGCTCGGCACGCTCCGCATCGGGCAGTACCCGCGCGACGCCGTCCGCGCGGGCCCACCACAGCCGCGACCAGTCCTCGGCGTAGCCGTCCGCGAGGAAGCACACCGCCGGGTTCTCCGCGATGTTCCGCAACCGGCGCAGTGCCGGCGACGACTTCGGCTTGTGGTCCACCGCGAACACCACCGTGTCGCCCCGCACCGCGAACGTCACCGGCACCAGGTGCGGCACCCCGGAAGCCGACGCCGTCGCCAGCCGCGCGACCCGTGCCGCGGCGAACCGGGCCCTGGCCTCTTCCGGGGTCATGTCAGCGCCGGGGAGTCGAACGTGAGCGTCCCCAGATCCGCGTCCAAGGTCACCGGCACGCCCAGCGGCAACGTCGGCGACGACGGCACGTGCCCGACGCCGAACTCCTCGAGGATCGGCACACCCAGGGGCCCCAGCCGGTCCACCATCAGCGACCGCACCTGAGCCGGGTCACCGCACGCCGTCCACGAACCCAGCACGATCCCGCGGACCCCGGTGAACCAGCCGGCGCGCAGCAGCTGCGTCAGCATCCGGTCCAGCCGGTACACGTGCTCCGTCACGTCCTCCAGCAGCACCACCGCGTCCCGCGCCGACCCCTGCTCCGGCGTCCCGAGCCCCGCCGCCAGCAGCGACAGGTTGCCGCCCGTCAACACCCCCGATGCCCGGCCCGGCACCAGCGCCGAACCGCCGCGGACCACCAGGTTCCGCTCCGGCTCGAACAGGGAACACCGCAGGTGCGCCTGCGCGAAGTCGTCGAACAACGCGGTCGCCGGCAGCGGCGAGAACAAACTGGACAGTCCCAAGTGGACATCCACCGCCCGGTGCAACGCCGTGGCGTCCGAAGACCCGGCCAGCACCTTCGGGCCCGCCTCCCGCAACGCCGCCCAGTCCACCAGGTCCAGCATCCGCTGGACGCCGTACCCGCCCCGGGCCGCCATGACGCACCGCACGCCGGGGTCCAGCCACGCCTCGGTGAACTCCGCCGCCCGCGCCGCGTCCGGGGCCGACAGGTACCGCGGCGTCCCCGGTTCCGCCCGCACGCACGGCCCGACCCGAACCTCGACGCCCCAGCCGCGCAGCACCGGCAGCGCCTTCTCCAGCAGCTCCGCCGGCACCGGCCCGGCCGGCGCCACCAGCGCCAGCGTGTCGCCGGCCCGCAACCGCGGCGGCCTCACCGCGACAGCTCCAGCCGCGCCACACCCGGCGTGTCGAAGCCGAACACCTGGCCGTAGAACGACAATTCCGCCTCCAGCGCCGCCACGATCGTCTCCGCCAGCCGGAACCCGTGCTGCTCCCCGGCAAACCGCTGGTAGGCGTACGGAATCCCCCGGCCCGCCAGTTCCGCGACGAACCGGTCCGCCTGCTCCGGCGGGCAGATCCGGTCCTCCAGGCCCTGCTGGAACAGCACCGGCCCGGCCAGCGACCCCGTGTTGGCCAGCGGCGACCGCTCGAGGTACCGCTGCCGGGTCGCCGGCAACGGGCCGATGAGCCCGTCCAGGTAGCGCGACTCGAAGTCGTGCGTTTCGCCCTCGGTGCCGGTCCACCCGGCCAGGTCCAGCACCGGGTACATCACCGTGCCCGCCCGGTACGTCTTCGTCGTGGTCAGCGACGCCGCCGCGGTGAACCCGCCCGCACTGCCGCCGCGGATCCCCAGCCGGGCGCCGTCCGCGAGCCCGGCCGCCACCAGCGCCTCGGCCACCGCGACGCAGTCGGCGACGTCCACCACGCCCCACTGCTCGCGCAGCCGTTCCCGGTAGGCACGCCCGAACCCCGTCGACCCGCCGTAGTTCACCGCCGCCACCCCGATGCCGCGGCTGGTGAAGTACGCGATCTCCAGATCGAGCATCGGGAGGTGCTGCCCGGTCGGGCCGCCGTGGACGTCCACCAGCAGCGGCGGCCGCTCGCCGTCGGGGGCCGCGAACTCCGGATTCCGCGGCGGGTACAGGACCACCGGCACGATCTCGCCGTCCGGCGTGCTGAACACCCGCTCCTGCGGCACCGGCAGGAACGCCGAGGGCAGCTCCGGCTGCGGCGTCAGGTCCGTCACCGCGCCGCCGGGGGAAACGCGCACGACAGCGGCTTCCCGCGCCGGACCGCCCGCCACGCCCACGACCGCATCGCCGAGCGCCGCGAACGCCGTGCTCGACCAGGCCGTCAGGTCCCCGGCCAGCGGCGTCACCGAGCCGTCCGCCTCGTCGAGCACGGCCAGCCGCCCCGACGCCAGCACCGCGTGCCGCCCGCCGCCGAGCGGCGCGAACCACCGCGACCCGGGCTTCCACAGCGGCCCGCCCAGCTCCCGCTCCACCGGCGCGACGTTCACCACCGATCCGTCCAGCCCGACCCGGTGAAGGTTCCACCAGCCGTCCGGGTCGAGCAGCGCCAGCAACGCCGAGGGCGTTTCCCACTCGACCTGGCACACCGCGACGTCCGCGCCGCCGGCCAGCACCCGGTGCGGCCCGAACGAGCCGTCCTCGGCGACGGGCGCGACGCACAGCTCGGTGCCGTCCCACGGCATCGCCGGGTGGTCCCAGCCGAACCAGGCCGCGTGCCGGCCGTCCGGCGACAGTTTCGGCACGGTCAGGAACCGGTGGCTCGCGGCCAGCACCCGCTCCGCCCCGCCGGAAAGCGCGATCGCCACCAGCTCCCGCTCGACGTCGGAGGGACGCGGGCCGGCACTCCGCTCCCGCACCGCCCACACCTCGCCGGGCCGTCCCGCCCGCAGATCGCCGTAGCGGACGCCCTGAGGCTCCGGCGGGTCCGGTGTGAGCGGCACGACTCCGGTTTCGCTCTGCGCGTACACGCGCTGATCGGCCCAGTGCGTGAACACCACCACGCCACTGGCCACCGCCCACGGCCGCCCGCCGTACTCGTGCAGCCGGTTGCGGACGTTCCACGGCGCGCCCAGCACGTCCTCGGTCCCGCCGGGCACCGCCCGCACCAGCTCGACCCGGCCCTGCTCACCGGGCCGCGCCTCGGCCCACCACACCTCGTCCCCGACGACGTCGAGCCACTGCGGGCCGCCGCCGGCGGCGGCCACCTCGGCGGCGGTGATGGGCGAGGACCAGGTTCCGTACGGGGAGATCCGAGACACGTCCCGAGGCTAGCGGGCCCGCGAACCATGGGGCGGCGGATGCCGATCATGCGCCGGTGGCCTAGGGTCGACAGTGCTATGTCTCGCGTAATCCACGTCTTCCGCCAGCCGGATCGGTTCGTCGCCGGCACCGTCGGCGAGCCCGGCGATCGTACTTTCTACCTCCAGGCGTCCGAGGACGTGCGCACGATCAGCGTCACCATCGAAAAACAGCAGGTCGTCGTCCTCGCGGAGCGTCTCAGCTCACTGCTCGAGGAAGTCGCCAGCCGCTTCGGCGCCGACGTGCCCGACGACGTCCCCGACGACCTCGTCGACGTCGACCCCCTCACCGTGCCGGTCGAGGAGGAGTTCCGCGTCGGCACCATGGGGCTGGGCTGGGACGCCGACAGCAGCGCGGTCGTCATCGAGCTGCTCGCCATCACCGAGGGCGAGGTCGACGAAACGGTCGTGCTCGACGACACCGAGGAAGGCCCGGACGCCGTCCGCGTCTTCCTCAGCCCGGCCGCCGCCCGCGCCTTCGCCGAGCGCGCCGACCGCGTCGTCAACGCCGGTCGCAAACCGTGCCCGCTGTGCGGCGAGCCGCTCGACCCGGCCGGGCACATCTGCCCCCGGCAGAACGGCTACCGGCGCGACACCGACGCGGGCGAAGACTGACCATGGCCGCGACCCCCGATCCGGCCGACCCGGCGTCCCGCGAGCTGGTCACCCACGGCCGCATCGACGTCGAAGGGCGGCTGGTGGACGCCTCCAACGTCACGCTCTTCTGCGCCATCGAGCTCGACGGCGTCACGGGCCGGGTCGTGTACAAGCCGGTGTCGGGGGAGCGGCCGCTGTGGGACTTCCCCGACGGCACCCTGGCCGGGCGCGAAGTCGCCACCGCGATCGTCGCCGACGCCACCGGCCTCGGCGCGATCCCGCCCACCGTGCTGCGCGACGGCCCGTTCGGCCCCGGCATGGTCCAGCTGTGGATCGAGACCACCGAAGACGACCTTGTGGAAGTCCTGCCGCCCGACGACGTCCCCGACGGCTGGCGCCCGGTGCTGCACGCCCACGACCGGCTCGGCGAACCCGCGGTGCTGGCCCACGCGAACCACCCCGGGCTGCGCGACCTCGCCGTGCTCGACATCGTCGTCAACAACACCGACCGCAAGGGCGGGCACCTCCTGCCCGGCGTCGACGGCCGCGTCTACGGCGTCGACCACGGCATCTGCCTGCACACCGACCCGAAGCTGCGGACCGTCCTGTGGGGCTGGATCGGCGAGCCCGTGCCCCCGGACACCGTCGAGAAGCTCCGCAAACTGCGCTCGGAGCTCGACGGCGAGCTCGGCGAGACGCTTTCCGAGCACATCACCGGCTTCGAGGTCAGGGCGCTCGCCGAACGCACCGACCTGCTGCTTTCCGAGGGCATCTTCCCCGCACCCGGCGACGACTGGCGCGCGATCCCGTGGCCCCTGTTCTGATCGACGACCCGGCCCGCGCGCGATTGGCCGACCGCTTCGGCGCGGAGCTGGCCGAGCCGTGGTGCGACGCGCTCCCGGACCTGGTCGCCCGGCTGACCGCGAAGTGGGGACTGGAAGTCCGTGAGGCCCGGCCCGGCAACACCGGCCGGACGCTGCTGTGCACCGGCCCCGGCGGTGACCTGCGGGTCCTCAAGCTGACCCCGGATCCCGAAGTCGCCCGGCTCGAGTTCGCCGGGCTGAGCGCCTGGGCCGGGTGCGCCCGCGTCGTCCAGGTGCTCGACGCCGACCTCGACGCCCACGCCATCCTGCTGGAAGGCCTGGTCCCGGGCACCCAGCTGGACGGCGACGTCCCGTGGGCCGAGATCGGCGAGCTGCTCGGCCAGCTGCACTCCGTCGAACCACGCGGGGAGTTCCGGCGGCTGGCCGACGGCATCGAGTTCATCTTCGGCCTCTCCGAACGACGACGCCGCGAGTCACCGGCCGCCCAGCACCTGAGCGCCGACGTCCTGGCCAAGGGGCGTGCGCGTGCGTTGGAGCTGGCCGGCAGCGGGCCGGTCACGCTGATCCACGGCGACCTGCACCCGGGCAACGTCCTCGACGCCGGACCCGGGCGCGGCGCGGTCGCCATCGACCCGCGGCCCGGCCTCGGCGACCCGTCCCTCGACGCCATCGACTTCGTGTTCGTCCCGATGGCGGCCGGCGGCACCATCGACGACGGCATCGCCGCCCTCGCCCCGCACGTCGCGGACTTCGACGCCGAGCGCGTCCGCGCCTGGTGCGTCGCGATGGCGCCCCTGGTCGCGCTTGGGCCGTTGCGCCGCGGCGAGCGGACGCCGTTCACCGACGCGGTCCTGGAGTTGGCGCGTTGACCGGCGTGGCATGACCCGCCCGGGCGCCCGCGGCCACTAGGTTGCCTGGTCGTGCGCTCCCATTCGTATGACGACGTGCTCGCCGGCCGGCGCCGCAAGAAGGTGCCGGAAGTCCCCGCCGAGCCCGGTCTCGTGGTCGAGGACCCGGCCAGCGGCTACTGCGGCGCGGTGGTGAAGATCGAGTACGGCAACGTCGTCATCGAGGACGCCAAGGGCCGTCACCGCGTCTTCCCGCTCCTCCCGGCCGGCTTCCTGCTGGAGGGCAAGCCGGTCACGCTCGTGCCCGTCAAAGCCGCGCCCAAGGTGCCGGCCCGGCAGATCTCGGCGTCCGGGTCCGTGCGCGTCCAGGGGCTGCGGGCCCGGGTCGCCCGCGACTCGCGCATCTGGGTGGAGGGCAAGCACGACGCCGAGCTGGTCGAACGCGTCTGGGGCCACGACCTGCGCGTCGAAGGCGTCGTGGTCGAACCCCTCGACGGCGTCGACGTCCTCGCCGACCGGATCGCCGAGTTCGGCACCGGCCCCGGGCGCCGCCTCGGCGTGCTGGTCGACCACCTCGTCCCCGGCAGCAAGGAGTCCCGGCTCGTCGGGGCCGTCCGCGACGAGAACGTGCTGGTCACCGGGCACCCGTACATCGACGTCTGGGAGGCCGTGCGGCCCGGAGCCGTCGGGATCGAAGCGTGGCCGAAGATCCCGCGCGGCACCGAGTGGAAGCAGGGAATCTGCGACGCGCTCGGCTGGGGGCAACCTTACGAAGGCTGGCAACGTGTCCTGAGCGGGGTGAGCAGTTTCCGCGACCTCGAGACCCCGCTCATCGGGGCCGTGGAACGGCTCATCGACTTCGTCACCGAACCGGCGGAAGAGGGCTGAATGTCCGAATTGTCCAAGGTCACGCGAAGGTTACTTCCCGTCACGGCGCCGGTGCGAACCGGCGCGATCTGAGAGCATGAAGCCATGTCTTGGGCACTGGTCTGGTTGATCGTCGGCATCGCCCTGATGATCGCCGAAGTCGTCTCCGGCGACTTCGTGCTGATCATGCTGGGCGTCGCCGCGCTGTTCGGTGCCGGTGCCGACGTGCTCACCGGGAACCTGGTCATCGACGTCGCCGTGTTCGCCGTCGCCTCCGTCGGCATGCTCATGCTGGTCCGCCCCGCGCTCAAGCGGCGCCTGCTGTCCGGGCCGACGCACCACACCGGCATCGACGCGCTGATCGGCGCCCGCGCCGTCGTCGTGTCCACAGTGGACCACGAGGCCGGGCAGGTGAAGCTGGCCGGCGACGTCTGGTCGGCGCGCAGCATGTCGGCGCACCTCCCGCCCATCGCGCCCGGCACCTCGGTCACGGTCGTCGAGATCTCCGGCGCCACCGCCGTCGTGGCGGACGAACCGTGAGCCTCGGACTCGTCGTCGTCGGCGAGGGCCACGCCGCGGTGATCGAACGCGGCGGGCAGTTCCACACGGTGCTCGGCCCCGGCCGCCACTTCGTGCGCCCGTTCGCCGACCGGGTCCGCGCCCGCTTCGACCTCGGCGAACAGATCCTGACCGCCCCGCCTCGCCCGGTCGAAGCCGGTGACAGGCAAGAGGTCCTCATCGGCTTCGAAGTCGTCTTCGCGGTGACCGACCCGCGCCTGGCGACCTACGAAATCAGCAACCCGGCGTTCGCGATCGAACAGCTGGCCCGCACGGCGCTGCGGCAGGAGGCCGGCCTGACCACCGCCGAGCGCGCCATCACCGCACCAGGAGACCTGCACCGTACAGTGTGGACGGTCCTGCACGACACCACCGGCCGCTGGGGCATCACCACGAAGGAACTGCAGCTCGAGGTGAGCCCGCCCGCGGCACCAGGAACGCCGTCAACCGCGCAAGAATGGTACTAGGTAAGGGGAAATTCTCTTGACCGGATTTGTGATCGGCCTGGTCATAGCCTTGGCCTTGCTCGTGGTCATCACGATAGCCAAGGCGGTCATGGTGGTGCCGCAGGCGCAGTCCGCCGTGATCGAGCGGCTCGGCCGGTTCCGCACGGTCGCCTCGCCCGGCCTCAACATCCTCGTGCCGTTCCTGGACAAGGTGCGCGCCCGGATCGACCTGCGTGAGCAGGTCGTCTCGTTCCCGCCCCAGCCGGTGATCACCGAAGACAACCTGACGGTGTCGATCGACACCGTCGTGTACTTCCAGGTCACCGACTCGCGCGCCGCGGTGTACGAAATCTCCAACTACATCGTCGGTGTCGAGCAGCTGGCCACCACCACACTCCGCAACGTCGTCGGCGGGATGAGCCTCGAGCAGACGCTGACCTCCCGCGACTCGATCAACACCCAGCTGCGCGGCGTGCTCGACGAGGCGACCGGCCGCTGGGGCATCCGCGTCGGCCGCGTCGAGCTGAAGGCGATCGACCCGCCGCCCTCCATCCAGGACTCGATGGAGAAGCAGATGCGCGCGGACCGCGAGAAGCGCGCCATGATCCTCACCGCCGAAGGTCAGCGGGAGTCCGCGATCAAGACCGCGGAAGGCCAGAAGCAGAGCCAGATCCTCTCCGCCGAAGGTGCCCGCCAGGCGACCATCCTCGCCGCCGAGGCCGAGCGGCAGTCCCGCATCCTGCGGGCGCAGGGTGAGCGGGCCGCGCGCTACTTGCAGGCGCAGGGCCAGGCGAAGGCGATCGAAAAGGTGTTCGCCGCGATCAAGGCCGGGCGCCCCACCCCCGAGGTGCTGGCCTACCAGTACCTGCAGACGCTGCCGCAGCTGGCGCAGGGCGACGCGAACAAGGTCTGGATGATCCCCAGCGACTACGGCAAGGCCCTCGAAGGCTTCGCCCGCGCGCTCGGCGCCCCGGGCGACGACGGCGTGTTCCGGTACGAGCCGCCGAAGGACGACGACGTCCCGGCCAAGCTCGAGCTCGACGACGAAGAGGTCGCCGACTGGTTCGAAACGAAGAGCGACCCGAAGGTCGCCGAGGCCGTCGCGGCCGCGGAAGCCGTGGCGCGAAAGGAGGTCCCGGCGATCGGCGCACCGTCGGCACCGCCCGCGCGACCGTCGATCCCGCGGCCCACGCAGCAGCCGGAGCCGGCAGCCGACGAGGACCGCGCCACGGAAGCCGCCCCGGCCCCACAGCAGCCGTCGACGCCGAAGAGCGGCCAGCCGCTGCCCCAGCCGCAGGCCCCGGCCGGCCCGCCCCAGGGCGGTCAGTACCAGGGCCCGCCGCCGCAGGCTCCGCCGCCGGGCCAGTTCGGCGGCGGGCAGCAGAACCCGGGCAGCGGGCCGTTCCCGCAGCAGCCCCCGTTCGGCGGCCCGCGCCGCTGACCCTCGTTGGTCCGTGAATGGCACATTGAGGGACTTCAAGTCCCTCAATGTGCCATTCACGGCGTTTCAGCCCGTGCGTGCCGCCCGTTGGTAGACGCTCGCGTCGTCGATGTCGGCCTTCGAGCGGTCCTTCAGGAAGATCACGCACAGCACCGTCACCACCGCCGAGACGACGATGTAGGTCGAGATCGAGTACGGCGTCCCGGTCTTGTGCAGCAGCCACGTCGCCAGCAGCGGCGCCGGGCCGCCGGCGAACACCGACGCCAGCTGGTAACCGAGCCCGGCGCCGCCGTAGCGCAGGTGCGTCGGGAAGCTTTCGCCGATGAGCGCGGCCTGCGGGCCGTATTGCAGCGCGTGCGGGATGAACGACACCACGACGGCGACGAACACCAGCGCGTGCCCGCCGTGGCTCAGCACCGTGAAGTACGGGAACGCGATCACGCCGGTCAGGACCGCCCCGCACAGGTAGACGCGCTTGCGGCCGAAGCTGTCCGACAACGCGGAGAACAACGGGATCATCGCCAGCTCGCACGCCGCGCCGACGAGGACCGCGTTGAGCACGAACGTCCTGCTGAACTCGTGCCGCGCGACGACGTAGATCAGCACGTAACTGGTGAACAGGTAGAACGGCATCTGCTCGCTGAACCGGACGCCCGCCGAGAGCAGGATCTCCCGCCAGTGGTGCCGGATCGCGTCGAGCACCGGCGTGCGCGCGGTCTGCCGGTTCTCGACGAGCTTCGCGAACATCGGCGTCTCGAGGATCTTCAGGCGGATCACCAGGCCGACCGCCACGAGCACCAGGCTGGCCAGGAACGGGATCCGCCAGCCCCAGGAGTTGAACGCGTCGGTGGAGAGGGTCGCCGACAGCAGTGTCATGCCGCCGGTGCCGAGCACCAGCCCGACCGGGACGCCGATCTGCGCGAAACTGCCCAGCAGCCCGCGTTTGCGCTGGTTGCCCCACTCCATCGCGAGCAGGACCGAGCCGCTCCACTCGCCGCCGATCGCGATGCCCTGCACCAGCCGCAGCAGGACCAGGATGAGCGGGGCGGCGACGCCGATCGCCGACGTCCCGGGCAGCAGCCCGACGATGCCGGAGGAGATGCCCATCAGCAGCAGGGTGACGATCAGCGTCGTCTTCCGGCCGATCCGGTCACCCCAGTGGCCGAAGATGGCGGCGCCGACCGGGCGGGCGGCGAACCCGACCGCGTAGGTCGCGAACGACTGCATGGCGCCGGCGTACGCGCTCGACGCGGGGAAGAACAGGTGCGGGAAGACCAAGGCCGCCGCGGTGTTGTAGAGGAAGAAGTCGTACCACTCGATGGTCGTGCCGATCGCGCTCGCGAGCGCCGCACGCCGTACCTGGACCCGTCTTGACTTGCTCTCCGGTGCCACCTTGTGAGTGACGCCGCCGTCTCCCAAAACCATCTTGCACCACCTCCGGTGACTGACGTCACACAACAGTGTGACGCCCGCCGACGGTTTAGGCGATCTATGGCCGGAAGATCGTCCGGTTGGTGACCAGCTCCCGTACCCAGACTTGCAGACTCGGCAACTTTGCAGAGTCAGCAAAGTTCTGTACGGTGGAGTCATGGACATCGACGGCGGCGGGCTGCGGGAGCGCAAGAAGCGGGAAACGCGGATCGCGCTGAGCTGGGCCACCATCCGGCTCGTGGTGGAACGCGGGCTGGACAACGTCCGGATCGAAGACATCGCCGCCGAGGCCGGGGTGTCCACCCGCACCTTCAGCAACTACTTCGCCACCAAGGGCGAGGCCATCGCGGCCCGGCACTTCGAGCGGGCCCGCTCGATCGCCGAGCAGCTGCGGCACCGCCCCGCCGACGAGCCCATCTGGACCGCCGTCACCGAGGCCGCCCTGGCCGGGTTCGCTCTCAGCGAGGGCACGCCCGAACAGCTCTTCCCCGACGAGCAGTGGCTCAGCGGCATCCGGCTGATGGTCGCCGAACCCGCGCTCCAGAGCGAGTTCGCGAAAGCCGCCGCCGCGGCCGAAGCCGAGTTCGCCGCCGCGATCGCCGAGCGCACCGGCACCGACGCCACGAAAGACCTCTACCCGCGGCTGATGGCGGCCACCGTGGTCGCCGCGTTCAACGTGATCATCGGCCAGTGGCTCGACACCGAGCCGTCGGGCTCGATGGCCGACCTCCTGCGCGACGTCTTCGGCCGGCTCGCCGCCGGCCTGCCAGCGCCGCACTGACCTTCCCGGATCACTGAGGGCGCCCGGCACCCGCCGGGCGGATTCGTCCTGCCCTTTTTCGCCACCCACCAAGGAGTTCCGCCATGTACGACGTCGTCATCGCCGGAGCCGGCCCGAACGGCCTCATGCTCGCCTGCGAGCTCAGCCTCGCCGGCGTCCGGCCGCTGGTCCTCGAACGGCTGCCCGAACCGACCACCGAGCACCGCGCCAACGGCATGGTCGGCCAGGTCGTCCGGATGCTCGACCGCCGCGGCCTGCACGAGCGCCTCGCCGGACCGCTCGGCCCGCCGACGCCCCGGTTCGTCTTCGGCGCCATGCCGCTCGACCTCACGATCGCGCCGGACACCCCGCTGCACATCCTGCCCGTCCCGCAACGGCGGATAGCGGCGATGCTCGGCGACCGCGCCACCGAGCTCGGGGTCGAGATCCGCCGCGGCCACGAACTCACCGGCCTCGAGCAGGACGCCGAGCACGTCACCCTCCAGGTCGCCGGCCCGGACGGCGCGTACTCCCTCGAAACGCGGTACCTCGTCGGCGCGGACGGCGGCCGCAGCGTCACCCGGAAACTGGCCGGCATCGGCTTTCCCGGCGTCACCGAGGATCGCAGCGTCTCGCGGTCGGCGCACGTCACCGTCCCGCCGGAGCTGCTCGACCCCGCCACCGGCGGCCTGCGGGTGCCGGGCCACGGCGTCATCCCGGCCTTCTCCCACTACCGCACCGAAACCGGGCTGTTCGTCCACGCGACACTCGAAACCGCCACGATGGTGACCACCATCGAGTGGGTCGCGGACGACGCCGGCGACGACACGGCCATGACCGTGGACGAGCTGCGCGAGAGCGTCCGCCGCGTTCTCGGTGCCGACGTCCCGTTCGGGCCGCCCGAAGGCGAGGGCCCGCACCTGGCGCGGCGGCTCCACGGGCGCAACACGCGGCTGGCCGACCGCTTCCGCGACGGCCGCGTCCTGCTGGTCGGCGACGCCGCGCACGTCCACTCCGCGATCGGCGGGCCCGGGCTCAACCTCGGCATGCAGGACGCGATCGGCCTCGGCTGGAAGCTCGCGGCCGAGATCCACGGCTGGGCCCCGCCGGGACTGCTCGACACCTACGAAGCCGAACGCCGCCCGGCCGCCGAGCGGGTCGTCATGCACACCCAGGCCCAGAGCGCGCTCATCGGACCGGACAGCGCTATCACCGCGCTACGCGAACTCTTCGGCGAGCTGCTCAGACTGCCGAGCACCGTGCGGCACATCGCGAACCTCATGTCCGGCGCCGACATCCGGTACGACCCGGCCACCGACCACCCGCTCGACGGCCGGTGGGCTCCCGACGTCGAGCTGGCCGACGGCCTCCGGCTCGCCGAGCTGACCCGCACGGCCCGGCCGCTGCTGCTGGACTTCACGGGCTCCTTGGGGACCGACCTGCGCGGCTGGACCGACCGCGTCGACCTGGTCGCCGCCCGGCCCGCGGGCCAGGCGCCCGCGACGGCGATGCTGCTGCGGCCGGACTGCTACGTCGCCTGGGCGTCCAGCTCGGCGGAGCCGGACGACACCGAGCGCAAGGCCCTGCGAGCGGCGCTGGAGCGGTGGTTCGGTAGCCCCGTTGACATGTAGGAAATCCCCTACGTATGGTGGCGGGCATGACGATCACCCACGTGCAGTTCCTGACCTTGCCCGTCGCCGACCACGCCCGCGCGCGGGACTTCTACGTCGGCAAGCTCGGGTTCGAAGCGCTCGTCGACCGCCGCACGCCCGAGGGCGGGCACTTCGTGATGGTCGCGCCGAAGGGCGCGAAGACCGGCGTGGTGCTGACCGATCAGCAGGTCACCGGCACCGGCGGCGGCCCGCAGCACTTCCAGCTGCAGACCACCGACCTCGACGCCGACGTCGCCGCGCTGCGGGCGGCCGGCGTCGAGGTCGCCGAGCCGGCGGAACGGCCGTGGGGCCGCGCCACCTCGTTCACGGACCTCGACGGCCACACCCTCGGGCTGCTCGAACCGTCGGACTTCGGCAACGTCCCGAGCTGATGCCGGTCAACGACGACGTCTTCGCCGCCCTCGCCAGCCCGGCGCGGCGCGAAGTCCTGCGGCTGCTGCTCGACGGCCCGATGGCCGCCGGCGTCATCGCGGACCGCTTCGCGATGGCCCGGCCCAGCCTCTCGGAACACCTGCGGGTGCTCCGGGAGGCTGGCCTGGTCAGCGAGCAGCGGCAAGGCCGCAACCGCGTCTACCGGCTCGACGCGGCCCCGCTCGAAGAGGTCGCGGACTGGCTCACGCCGTACGAGCGGTTCTGGCGGACCAAGCTCACGAATCTGCGTGACCTGCTCGACAAGGAGGACGACCTGTGACCGACGACGATCCGGCCGCGGTCCACGTCGACCAGTTCCTCGCCCACCCGGCCCGCAAGGTGTGGCGCGCGCTCACCGAACCGGCTCTGCTCGAACGGTGGATCGGCATGCCCAACGACATCAAGCCCGTGGTGGGGCACCGGTTCGAGCTGCTGGCCGAGCCGGTGCCCGCCGCCGGGTTCGCGGGCGGCCCGGTCGCGTGCGAGGTCCTCGAGGTCGAGCCCGAGCGCAAGCTCAGCATCCGCTGGGGTCCGCAGTGGACGGTGACCTGGCGGCTGGAGCCGGAGGGCACCGGCACCCGGCTGTTCCTCAGCCACGAGGGATTCGACCAGGACGACGAGTTCCAGCGCGTCTCGCGCCGGATCATGGGCAGCGGCTGGCGCTCCCACGTGCCGCGGGCGCTGACCCGCTTGCTGGACACGCTGCCCGATTACCCATCCGACCAAAAGTAGGCCGACCCCCACCCGGCACGTAACCGTTGCTACCAAGCCATTCGGCCGTGACTGTGGTCGGATTGGTAACAATCGGCACAGTAGGATCGGGTGGTGACACAGGCCGCTGACCCCACCGAGTCGAAACCCTTGCGCGCCGACGCCCGGCGCAACCGGGCGCGCGTGCTGGAGGCGGCCGAGAGCGTGTTCGCCGCCAAGGGCACCGGGGCGCCCACCGAGGAGGTCGCCCGCGCCGCCGGGGTGGGCATCGGCACGGTGTTCCGGCACTTCCCGACGAAGGAGGCGCTGCTCGAAGCGGTGCTCTTCGCCCGCCTGCGCCGGTTCGTCGACGAGGCCGAGGCCGCCGTCGCCGCGGACTCCGCCGACCCGGGCGGCGCGTTCTTCACGTTCCTGACCAGCTGGATCGAGATGTCGAGCGCGAAGAACGCCTACTTCGAGGCGCTCACCGCGGCCGGCGTCACCGTGCCGATGACGAAGTCCGCCGTCGGCGCCCGGCTCATCGAGTCGCTGGGCGTGCTGCTGTCGCGTGCGCAGGGGGCGGGCGCGGTCCGGAAGGACCTCGTCGTCGGTGAGCTGATCACCGTGGTCATCGGGGCCGCGAAGGCCGCCGAATACGCCGGCCCGGACGCGCGCCTGCGCGACCGAGCCGTGGAAATCCTGTTCGACGGGCTCCGTCCCGGCGCGTCAACGGGGGAGCGGCGCTGAGCCCACCGGCTCAAGGGTCGGCCGCTTCGGGGTGAGCGTGTCACCGGACGACTCGCCGCGCAGCCGGCGCCGGACCCACGGCAGCGCGTGCTCCTGCGCCCACCGGAGGTTCTGGGCGCGGCGCTGCGACGGGCTCAGGACGTCGCGCGGGCCCAGCTCGCTCGCCGTCAGCGGGTGGTCGACGCCGAGAGCGGCCAGCACCGCGATGGCGATCTCCGCGTGCCCGAGCGGGTTGAGGTGCAGCCGGTCCGGCGCCCAGAGCCGCCGGTCACGCAGCTGCCGCATCGCCCACATGTCCACCAGCAGCGCGCCGTGCCGGGCGGCGATGGCGCGGACGAACTCGTTGTAGATCGCGACCCGGCCGCGAATCCTGCGGAACAGCACGTCCTCGACGCCGTCGACGCCGGTGAAGAGCACCAGGCGGGCACCGGTCGCGCGGATCTTCTCGACTGCCGCCTCGTAGCCGGCCATCAGCGCGTCGATGTCGACCTTCGGCCGCATGAGGTCGTTGCCGCCGGCGTAGAGCGTGACGAGGTCAGGCGCCATGGCCAGGGCCGGCTCGAGCTGTTCGGCCAGTACCTGGCCCATCAGCTTGCCGCGGATGGCGAGGTTGGCGTAGCGGAAGTCCGGCTCGCGGGTCGCGAGCTGCTCGGCGACCCGGTCGGCCCAGCCACGCACGCCGTTCGGAGCGGCCGGGTCCTCGTCCCCGACGCCCTCGGTGAACGAGTCACCTAGGCTGACTAAGCGCTTGCTTTGCATGGCCCGATCATAACCACCGCGTTGCCGGACGCGCCGCTGGGCTCGTCGGCGAACCGGAGCGGTTCACCAACGAGCCCAGCACGGCCCACTTCGGTTATTCGATCGGGAAATCGAAATAGGTGTCGGGGTGCGGCTCGTCCTTCAGCGTGTAGTGCCACCACTCGCTGTCGTACCGGCTGAACCCGGAATCCTCCATGACGGAACAAAGGTGAGCACGGTTGCGCGTTTCGTCCGCCGTGATTCCCTCGGCTCCGTGGTGGGAGATCGGGTCCATGACATCGTGGTCACCGCCCATGAGGGCGAGTTCCCCGGTGTCGAGGTGGTAGATCGTCAGGTCGACGGTGCTGCCCCGGCTGTGGCCCGACTTGGCGGCGACGTAACCCTGTTCGAACATCTCGGGCCGCTCGATGTTCGGGTAGTGCCGCGCCTTCTTCCGGCCGTCCTCCGGCTCCGTCGACCAGCGCAGGAAATGGTCCACCGCGCGCTGCGGCCGGTAACCGTCCCAGAGGAGCAGGCCGAACCCCAGGGATCCGGCCTTGTCCCGTGCCTTCTCCAGGGCGGCGCACAAAGCCTTCGTGCCGACGATGCGGTTGACGAGATAGCCGTCCACCGGCTTGCCGACGAAGTTGTCCCAGGTGGCGTACTTGGCGTCCCAGCGAATACCGGGTACCAGTTCGTCCACGAAGGCGAAGCCTTCGTTCACTGCAGCTTCCCGGTCAGCGTCAGGGACACGAGCCGGTCGATCACCTCGCCGAGCGGCAGGCCCGCGGCCGCCATCATGCGCGGGTACCGGCTGTAGGAGGTCAGGCCCGGCAGGGTGTTGACCTCGTTGAGGACCACGGATCCGTCTTCCTTGAGGAACAGGTCCACCCGCGCCAGCCCACGGCAGCCGAGGGCGCGGTAGATCTTCTTCGCCGTCTCCTGCACGAGCGCGCGCTTCTCGTCCGGAATGTCGGCCGGCACGATGAACGAGGAGTTCTCGGAACCGGTTTCCGGCGTCGCTTCCTGGTGGATCCGGAAGAAGCCGTGGGACAGCGCGACCCGGTCGCACTCGCCGGTCACCAGGTCGGGGTCGTTGCCCATGACGGCACAGCCGATTTCGCTGCCGATGACGGCCGCCTCGATGAGCACCTTCGTGTCGTACTCGCGCGCGGTCTCCAGCGCGGCGGCCAGTTCACCTTCGCTGGACACCTTGGTGACACCGAAAGACGAACCCGAACGGGCCGGCTTCACGAAGACCGGGTAGCTGAACTGGCTGGTGTCGACGTCCTCGTCCGTGTTGATGATCCAGAAGTCCGGCGTGGCGATGCCCGCGCCGCGGGTGACGACGTAGGCGAGGGCCTTGTCCATGCAGACCGCGGAGCTCTGGACGTCGCAGCCCACGTAGGGGACGCCGGAGAGCTCGAACAGACCCTGGATCGCGCCGTCTTCGCCGAGCTTGCCGTGCAGGACGGGAAGCACCACGTCGAGGCTGATGGTCTCATACCCGCCGTCGCCCAGGACGAGCAGCCCGTGCACGCTCCGGTCCGGCGACAGCACGGCCGGACGGCTGTTGGCGCCGTCTTCCCAGTTCCCCTCGGGACCGTCGCAGAGCACCCAGGCACCGCTCTGCGTGATCCCGACCCAGTACACCTCGTACTTCTCGGTGTCGAGATTCTTCGCGACCTCGCGAGCGGACTTGACGGAGATGGGGTGCTCCTCGGACATGCCGCCGAAGAGGACTGCGATTTTCAGCCTATCCATGCTGGTTCCTGCCTTCGAATTTCATGCAATTCGCGATGGAGTTTTCGACGGTGTCACTCAGAGCGTGGTCGGTGTAGTAAGCCGTGTGCGGGCTGACGATCACGTTCGGCAGTTCCTGGAGCAGCAGCAGCAATTTGTTCTTGATGGGCTTGTCCCGGTGGTCGGCGTAGAAGATTCCTTCCTCGCCTTCGAGGACGTCCAGCGCCGCGCCGCCCAGCCTGCCGCTTTCCAAGGCCGGAACGAGGGCCTCGGTGTCGATGAGTGGCCCGCGGCCGGTGTTGATCACGAACGCGCCCGGCTTCATCTGCTCGATGCGCTCACCGTTCAGGAGGTGGTGCGTATCGGGAGTGAGCGGGGTGTGGAGTGTGACGATGTCGCTCGACCGCAGCAGTTCGTCGAGGGAAACGTATTCGGCGGCGGCCACGGGACGCGTGTCGTAGGCCAGGGTCCGGCAGCCGAAACCCTGGAGCCGGTCCATCACCGCCGCGCCGATGCGTCCCGTTCCGACGACCCCGACGGTCAGGTCGCGCAGTTCTCGCCCGCGGACGTCGTTCAGCCGGTAGTCGTGGACACCCGCGCGAGAGATGATGGTCTTCGCGTTGCGCATCAGCATCAGCATCTGCATCAGCGTGAAGTCAGCCACACTGTCGGGCGAGTAGGCGACGTTTTCCACGGTGATGCCGATGCTCTCCGCGTATTTCACATCGATGTGGTTGTACCCGATGCTTCGCGTGGAGATGTACCTCACGCCGGTTTCGGCGAGCGCCAGAAGAGTGGGGTTCGTGACCCGGGTTTTGTGACCGATGCTGATGCACGGGTTTCCGGCGGCCAGTTCGACATTGGCTTCGGATACCGGCGCCTCGGCGATGGTCGGTATTACGTCGTAGCGAGGCGCCAGCTCCCGGAACAAAGCGGCCTCGTCCTGACCGCATCCATAGATGGTGATTCCCGTCGGCGGAACCGCCGAGGAGGATGACGACGCCAGCGATCGGGCGCGGCTGTCCGCTGGTCGTGCCGGTTCGCTGTAGGTCATGCCCGGCAGTATAGGCAGCGCGGTGAGGCCGCCCCGTATGCGGGTTTCGATACGGCGGACACGACGTTACCGCCCAGTAACGGCGAGTACGCGGGTCGTGATGGTGAAGGAAAGAGCCCCAGCTCTGTGCATCATGCCCCCCGGCGGGCCGCGCCACAAGCGGGCTTCGCCCGCGGCGGAATTCCTGGCTCCCCGCCGCTCGCGGCCGGTACACGGGAAGCATGACGGCCTACGACGCGATCGCCGACTGGTACGAGACGACGTTCCTCGCCGGGCAGCGCGAGGACCCCCTGGCCATCGGGCCCGCCCTGCGGGAGCTCCTCGGCCCCGGCTCCGGGCCGTGCCTCGAGCTGGGCTGCGGCACCGGTGTCCACGCCGGGGTACTCCGGGAGTGCTCGCGTGGCGGGCGAGAAAAGTTCCGCGCGGTTTGTCGAATCCGGTCGCTCCCGGATGACGTCCTGGCAGAAGCCGGACCGCACCGAGGGAGACAGCCATGGCGAAGGAATTCGAAGCCGGGTTCGACGGCACGCTCGCGGCCACGCCGGAGGCCTGCTGGCGGGCGATCACCGTGGACGCCGGGAGCTGGTCCTGGCCCATCTCGTACGAACCGCGGGTCGGGGGCAAGGAGACCGGGCTGACCTTCCACGGCGGCGAGGTCACCGTCTGGCAGCCCGGTGCGCACTTCGCGACCCGCTGTGAAGAGGGCGACTGGTTCAACCAGCTCGACTACACCTTCGAACGCCGCGGCGACGCGACGCACCTGAAGTTCCGGCACCGCGGCGTCTTCCTCGAGGACTGGGACACCAACTACGACGCCTGCCGGCAGCACACCGCGTTCTACTACCACTCCCTCGGCGAGTACCTGACCCACTTCGCCGGCCGCGCCGCCACCTACGCGATGACCGAGGCACCGGAGTCGTCCGCGTCGGCCGACGGCTTCACCAAGCTGAAGGAAGCGCTCGGCGTGCCGGAAAACGCGCAGGCCGGCGACCGGGTGACCGTCCGGGGTGTCGAAGGCGTCGTCGACTACGCGACGCCGAACTTCCTCGGTGTCCGGACCGAGGACGCGCTCTACCGGTTCTACGGCCGCAACGCCTTCGGCTGGCCCCTCGGCGTCGGACGGCACCATTTCGCCGGGATCGACGCCGGGGCCGAGGAGCTGGGCTGGCAGACGTGGCTCGCCGGGGTCTTCGCCTAGGCGCTGACCTGCCGGGCCCGGTGGTCGGCGACGTGGACGCGGGTCGCGCAGCGCGTCGAGCAGAACCGGCGGCGGCCGTTGCGCGAAGTGTCGACGTACGCGGTCTCGCAGCTTTCACTGGCGCAGATGCCGAGGCGGTCCGGGGCCTCGCACACGAGGTGGGCGAGGCCGCCCGCGGTGTAGGCGCGGACCCGGCCGACCGGCCCGGCGTCTTCGGCCGAGTAGTGCAGGTGGGGCGGCTTGCCGTCGTGGGTGGTGATATACGGACGGCACGCCGCTTCCGCGAGCAGCTCGTTGACCAGCGCGGGCCGCTCGGCGGGGTCGGCGGTGAACACCGGGTGCAGCCGGTGTGCCCATTCCCCGATCCGCGTCGCTTCGTCGCCGGTGAGGGCCGCGATGGCCATGCCGTTGCGGACCATCCCGTCGAGGAGCTCACTCGCCGACCCCGCGTTCACCAGGTCGGCGGCCACGAGCGCGGCCGGACCGCCGTAAGGGTTGAAGTGCACTGAAGCATTACAGCACGATCGTGGCATGGATCGGAACCCCGCCGCACTCAAAAACTCAGCCGCACTCGAGAACCCCGCCGCACTCAAAAACTCAGCCGCACTAGAGGATCACTGTCCCCGCTGCGGCTGGCCGCTCGCCGAACTCCCGGCGTCCGCGGCCCAGCCCGTCTCCCACCGGCTCGACTACGTGCGCTGCGTCTGCGGCAGCTGGCTCGCCCGCCTCGACGGCGAAGTCGTCGGCGCCACCCGGCCGGCCCGGTGACTCAGAGGTCGAGCGCGCCGGCCGCGTTGTCGTTCCACTGGTCGACCCGGCGGATGTACTCGTAGAGGGCGCGGCTGCCGCGCACCCAGCGGCCCTGGTCGGCGATCGCGAGGTCGTCGGCGCCGGCCCGGCGTGCCTCGGTGGCGAACCCGGACCGCAGGGAGTGCCCGGTCACCGGGTACGGCAGGCCCGCGCGGACGCCGGCCCGGGTGAGGATCTGGTTGACGCCGGTCGTGCTGAGCGCGGGCACGCCGACGTTGCCGTGCCGGTCGACCCGGCGGAACGCGGGCCCCTCGGTGATCCCGGCGCCGGAGCGCCACGCGTGCCACGCCCGGACCGGGTCGGTGTCGGGGCTGTCGCGCCGGGGGACGACCATGTCACCGGTGCTCTTGCCGTGCCGCACGGTGACCGCCAGACCCCGGTCGTCGACCGGCTCGACGTCGGTGACCAGCAGGTTCGCCAGATCCGAGCAGCGTGCGGCGATCGGGAACCCGATGAGCAGCATCGCCCGGTCGCGCGCGCCGGCGAGCGTGTCCGGGCAGGCTCGTGACATCGCCCGCAGGTCGGTGAGGGTGACCATGGTGGCCTTGCCGCGGCCGCGCTGGATCCCCTCCCGGGCCAGCCGCTGCCGGTACCCCTTCAGCGCCCGCCAGGCGGCGCGGCTCGCTTCGGGATCGACGACGACCTTGTGGTGCCGCAACCCGGCGAGTGCCCCGGTGAGCCGCCGTTCGATCGTCGAGGGCGCGGCCGGGGCGGCCCGTTCGGGCACTTCGGGCACGGCGCGTTCGTCCGGACGCAGGGTGCGTCCCCGCTCGAGCCACACGACGAACCCGGTCAGCGCGCCGATCGTCGCCGACAGTGGCGGGATCCCGGTTTCGGCGGTGTAGTCCTGCCAGACCTGCCAGTCCTGGGCGTAGGCCTTGAGCGTGTTCGGCGGCCGTTGGCCGTCGACGTGCCGGGCGGCGGCCTCGTCGAGCAGGGCGAGCCGGTCCTGCGGGCTCGCGGCCGCCAGGGCGGCGTCGGTCACCGGTTCGAGCTCGGGCACGCGCCGAAGGTTACGGGATGTCGATCTCCGCGGGCAGGAACCCGGCCAGGGCGTCGGCGACCGCGGCGGGCTGTTCCAGCGTCTGGATGTGCGGCGCGCCGGGAACGACGGCGAACTTCGCGCCGTCCCCGATGCGGCCGGCGATGGCCGCCATGCCCTCGACCGGGATCGACGCGTCCGCGTCACCGGCGAGCGCCAGCGCGGGTACCGGGAAGTCGCGAAGCCGTTCGTAGACGTCGAGGCCGCCGTAGCCGCGCCAGATCGACGCCCACGTCGCCGGATCGAACGAGGTCAGGCACTCGCGGGCGTAGCGGACGCCGTCGGTGCCGGCGGCCAGGGCGTCCGGGGTGAACCAGCGTTCCAGCGTCGGGCCGATCAGCGGTGTCATGCCGCCGGTCTCGGCGACCCGCGCGCGTTCCTCGAACGCTTCGGGAACCGGCCGGTCCGGCGAGGCCATGAGGATGAGCGAAGCGAACCGCCTGGGCGCGGCGACGGCGGCGGTCTGCGCGATCGCCCCGCCCAACGACAGCCCGGCGACGTGGGCGGTGTCCAGTTCGAGCGCGTCGAGCACGGCCAGGAGGTCGGCGGCGGTGGCCGCCATCGTGAACGGCAGCGGCGCCCCGGCGGCGGAGCCGTGCCCGCGGACGTCGTAGGCGAACACCCGGCGGCCTTCGGCGAGGCGGTCGAGCACGGGGTCCCACATCCGGCGGTCCAGGCCGAGGGAGTGGACGAGCAGCACGGCGGGTCCACGGGTGCCACGGACGGTCACGGCGGTCTCGTGGTCGGACGCGGTGATCTTCATGCCTCGATCCTCCCGCCGGTGTCCACGGGATTTCGCGATCGTCCGGGGCTCCCAGTCCTCGCGGAGGACCCCTCCCAGTTTTCGAGAGGGCGATCGGCGATCCCGGGTGTTCTGGATTGGGATATGTGACCTTATCCGAATCCAGCTAGGCTGTGTTCAATCTTCTGATTCTGAATAAATAGATCTACTTCTGATTAGAAGGTTTGATAGGGTGCTGATCATGACGGAAGATGCTGGTCAGATCCGGGTTTGCGAGTACCGGAGGTGTGGGGCGCCGCTGCCGCCGGCGGTCGGCCGGGGCAGCCGCGCCCGGTTCTGCCAGGACGGGAAGACCTGGGGCCGGCGGAGCCTCAGCTGCCGGGATGCCGAGGCGGTCCTGTCGGACGCCGAATCGCTGCGGGAGAGCGACACCGAGCTCGACGACACGGCTGTCACGGCCCTCGCCGGCCAGGTGGACCGGGTGCTCGAACCGGCTCGCGGACTCGTCGAGACCCTCACGACACTGCGCCACCAGCTCGAGGCGACGACCGCCGCGGCGCTCGCGGAGCGGGACGCGGCACTGGCCGAGGCCGACGAGCACCGCCGTCAGCGTGGCCTGGCGGAAGCCGACGCGGCCCAGGCCCGGGAGATCGCCGACGAAGCTGCCGAGGCCGCGGCCACCGCGGAGAAGGAGAAGGCCGCGGCGACCCGGGACCGGGACGCCGAGCGTGCCGCCCGGCGAGCCGCCGCGCAGGAGCAGCAACGCGCGGAAGGGCAGCTGGCCGCGGTCCGCGACGAGCTGGCCCGGGTCGGTGAGCGGGCCGAGGCCGCCGCGGCACTGGCCGGCGAGCGAGCCTCGGTGGTGGCCACCCTGACCGCCGAACTCACGGCCGCCCGCGCCGCTCTCGACGAGGAACGCGGCCGCGGCCAGGTTGCCGAGGCTCGGGCCGACGCGGCCAACGAACGTCTCGACGAGGAACGCAGGCGCGGTCAAGCTGCCGCCGCCCGCGCCGACGCCGCTGCCGGACGTCTCGACGAGGTCCGCGAAGAACTGACCAAGGCGACCGCGGCTCACGAGGGCGCCCTCGACCGGGCCCGGGCGGACACCGAGCGGCTGCGCGCCGTCTTCGACCAGCGGCTGGCCGAGTCCCAGGCGGCGCACGAACAGACCGTCCGGTCGATGCACGAGACCACCACGAACCTCGGTGCCGAACTCCGCGCCTGCACCGCCCGCGCCGACGCCGCCGAGCACGCGACGAGCAGGGTGCTCGCCGCGCTGCGGGAAGTCCCCGAAGCCACGCTGCCCGACGACGTCGCCGCAATGCTTAAGTAACTGCTTGACTGTTATCACGTCCGTGACTAACTTAAGTACATGCTTAACCATGAGGAGTCGCTGGACCTGGTGTTCCGCGCCTTGGGCGATCGGACCCGGCGCGCGCTGGTGGAGCGGCTCGTGCGCGGTCCGGCGTCGGTCAGTGAGCTGGCCGAGCCGCTGACCATGTCGCTGGCCGCGGTCGTGCAGCACCTGCAGGTGCTGGAGGCGGCGGGGATCGTTCCTCGACGGCGCGGAGGAGCCGGCCTGGCGCGAGCAGGGCACCGGCGACTGGCTGGCGAAGCTGGGCAAGGAACTCAGCGTCGAGTAGCAGCGGTACAGCCGTCGGCGCCAAGCCAAGATCCGCCGCGGCTGACCTGCGGCCGAATCGGTTCCCGTTGGTCAGGGCCGGCGGCCGCCCTGCGCGGCAACACCCGGGCATCGCCCCCGGCCCCGCACGCGAAGCCGTGGAACGTCCCGCGGCTGGGCCGAACCCCGACATCCACGACCGGCGCAGAACCGCCGGAAGGGACAGCGGGCCATCAGTACTTCCAGGTGGTGCCGGTGCCGCGGTACTGCTCGACCGGGATCGGCTCGACCCCGATCCGCATCCGGTCGGTGTAGAGGGTGCCGTGCAGATGGTCGATTTCGTGGGCGACGAGGCGGGCGACGCCGCGCTCGAAGACGGTGATCTTCGTCCGGCCGTCGATGGTGGTGTGCTCGACGTGGATGACGTGCGAACGTGGGATCTGGCCGCGGACGTCGAAGAAGGACAGGCAGCCCTCGTACTGTTCGTCGACCTCGCCGGCGGATTCGATGATCGTGGGATTGAACAGGGTGATCGCCTCGCCATCCGCCGTCCGGACGATCGCGGCCGCATGTCGATCGGCGCCGAGCTGACCCCGGCCGCCGCCGGCTGGCGGGGCGGACTGCGGACCGCTGAGCACGAGGTCCCGCTGCACGAGGTCACCGCGGTCTACTACGGGAAGCCGACCGCGCCGGTGATACCGGCGGGGCTGTCCGGCCCGGAGCTGCGGTTCAGCCGGGCGCAGGCCCGGGTCGGGCTGGGCGGGGTGCTGGTGAGCCTGCCGGTCCGCTGGGTCTCCCATCCCTCGGCGCTGGCCGACGCGGCGTACAAGCCGCGGCAGCTGGCGGTGCTGAAGCAGGCCGGGCTGGCAGTCCCGCCGACGCTGGTCACCAACGACGCCGATGCGGTCCGCGCGTTCGCGAAGGCCTTCGGGGAGCTGATCGTGAAGCCGCTGGCCGAGCCGGTGGTGTACGAGTCCGGAGGCGAAGCGCTCGTCTACACCCGGCGCCTCGGCCGCGACGAACTCGACGCGCTCGACGGTGTCGAAGTGACTGCGCACCTGGTTCAGCAGTGGCAGCCCAAGCGGTTCGAGGCGCGGGTGACCGCGGTCGGCGGTCGGCTGTTCCCGGTGGCGATCCACGCGAGGAGTGAGAAGGCGCAAGTAGATTGGCGTTCGGACTACGACGCCCTGACCTACGAGGTGATCGACGTCCCTGACGACGTCCGGGCGGGTATCGCCCGGTACCTGGACGCGGCCGGGCTGGGATTCAGTGCGTTCGACTTCGTCATCCGGCCCGACGGCGAATGGGTCGCCCTCGAGGCCAACGCAGTTGCCGCCTGGGGCTGGCTGGCCGAAGAATGCGACTTGCCGATCGCCGCGGCGATCGCCGACGCCCTGACCGAGGAGTAGACCCGTGGACGTCCTGGACACCGCCGCTTGGGAAACCCGGGCGGTCGCCCTTGCCGATGCGCTGGCCACCGCCGGCGTCCTGTCCGACCAGGCGTGGCGCGCCGCGTTTGCCGCGACGCCCCGGCACCTGTTCGTCCCGCGCATCCTCGACGGCCCTGCCTCGCTGGGTGCTGGTGATCCGGGCTGGCTGGACGCGGTCTACGCCGACGAAGCCCTGGCCACCCAGACCCGTCCCGCCGGCGACGGCGCGGCCGGGCGGCCGATCGCCAGCTCGTCCTCGAGCAAGCCCACCGTGATGGCGGTGATGCTGGAGCGGCTCGCCGCCGAACCCGGGCACCGGGTGCTGGAGATCGGCACCGGTACCGGCTACAACGCGGCTCTGCTGTCCCATCGGCTCGGCGCGGACAACGTGTACTCCCTCGATCTGGACCCCGAGCTGGTCGACGCCGCCTCCGACCGGCTCGCTGCCGCCGGGTACAACCCGCACCTGGCCGCGGGCGATGGCTTCGCGGGTTGGCCGGGTGAGATTACGTTCGACCGGATCATCGCGACCTGCGCGGTCACCGCGATCCCGCCGGCGTGGATCGACCAGCTTGCCGACGGTGGCCGGATCGTCGCCCCGCTCGACGCCGGCGCCGCCGGTCCGCTGCTCGTGCTCGACAAGACCGCCGACGATGAGGTCAGCGGCCGTATCGACCCGTTCCCCGTACTGTTCATGCCGATGCGCGCCGACGTCGCCAGCCCGTTCGGCCCCGGCCAGGAACCATCAGTGGCCACGTCGGCGATTCCCCACTACGGCTCCACCGCCGTGGACCCCGCCGCGCTCCTCGATCGGCCCGAGCTGGCGCTGTTCCTGTGGCTGCACGCGCCGGGCCTGCGGCTCGCCGGCAGCGCCGCGCACGGCGTCGTGGTCGCCGAGCGAGGTCCGGCACGCGCCGAGGTCGACGTGACACCGGTGGCCGAGGGGACCTGGGTGGTCCGGCAGTCCGGGCCCTATCGGCTGTGGGACACCGTCGAGCACGCCGTCGCCGCGTTCGACGCCCTCGGCGAGCCGGACGCCGCCCGGCTCGGCGTGACCGCGCTCAACGTGCCCGGCAAGCAGTACGTCTGGCTCGACGACCCCGACCGCGACCACTGCTGGCCGCTGGGTTGCAGTGGCTGACCGGGGGACTGCGCGGATACCGGCGCAGCGCCCGCGTGAGACGTACGGGAAGGCATGGCTCGACCTCGCGGTCACGGTCAACACCGGCGCCTTCGGCAACGTCATCCGCCGCTGATCTGCGGATCTTGGTTTGGGCCAACGGCTGAACCGCTGCTACTCAACCCCGGAACTGCAGCCCTGACGGGTCACCCGGAAGCGAGCCGCACTTCGGGTGGCGGGACGGGAGCCGCGGGCTGTCCGTCTTGGACGGTCCACACCTGCCCGGTGCGGGGATCGGCCAGCACGGTTTCGACCGCGGCGGCGATCTCGGCGGGGTCGGCCAGTTGCAGGCCGTGGGCCCGCAGCGCCGCTCGATGCGGGGCGAGCGCGGGGGTGTCGACCAGTCCCGGGCACAGGGCGTTGATCCGGATCCCGTCGGCGGCCGGCGCCGAGCGGACCAGACCGACCAGCGCGTACTTGCCGGTGGCGTAGAACAGGTCCGGCGAGCCGGTGAGCCCGGCGATGCCGGCCATGACGAGGATCGATCCGTGCCCTTGCCGGCGCAGCCGGGGCAGGCAGGCGTGCAGCCCGTAGACGACACCGTCGAGGTTGGTGCGCATCGTGTCGCGGTAGCCCTCGACGGTGAAGTCGTGCAGGCCGCAGCGACCGGGCACGCCGGCGTTGAGCACGACCTCGTCCAGCTGTCCGAAGGCGTCGAGGGTGGTCTCCACGGCGCGGGTGTTGTCGTCCGGTTCGCCGACGTCGGCGGAAACGAACTGCCCGCCGACCTCTTCGGCGACGGCCGCGCCCCGGATGGTGTCGCGATCGACGATCACGACGTGGTCGCCGCGGCGGTGGAAGCGGCGAGCGGCGGCCGCGCCGATTCCGCTCGCCCCGCCGGTGATCAGCGTGACCGTGCCGGTCACCGGGCGGCCGCCGTCGGTGAGATCTCGACCCCACGCATCCGCAACCCGTGGCGGCGCAGGAAAGTCCGGCCGAAGACGCGTTGGACGACGACGAGCGCAGCCAGCGTCACCAGGAGCAGCACCAGTTCGGCCGCGGGCACCGCGTCGATCGGCAGGACCAGGACGATCACCGCCCGCAACCCCGCGTCGAGCAGGCACGCCGCCGCCCAGAGGGCGCTGCACAGGCGCACCAGCCGGCGGAACGGCGGGTGCTCGTCCCAGTTGCGGCGCCAGGTGCGCTGCTTGTCCTGGTCGAGGACGGTCATCGCCGCCTCATAGAGGAACGGGCGCCGGGCCCGCACGCTGAGCAGGAGGAACACCCCGAGCGCCGCCATCAGCACCACGCCGCGCAGCAGCAGCGCCCGGGGGCTGCCGCTGACGAACGAGCTGGCCACGGTCACCGCCATGGCCCCGAGCACGAACCACCGCACTCCGCCGATCCGTTCCCGCCACCAGTGCGCGCAGTCCGGTCACGACGGGAATGGCCGCCCCGGCGAGCAGGGCGAGCAGCTGGTCCACGCCCGCGGCGCGCAGTCCGTAGAACAGCGCCAGCGGCACCAGCACGTCGACCAGGACGCCATTGAGCCGCTTCACCGGGCCACCGCCCGCGTGAACGTCGTGACGGCTTCTCGGACGTAGGCGTCGAAGTCGAAGTCGAAGTCGGCTTCGTCGCGCAATCTCCGCGCGGCTCCGTCGACGGCTCCGCGGATCAGCACCGCCATCGACCGGACGTCGAAGTCGCGGAACTCCCCGCTCGTCTGCCCCTGGGCGAGCAGCTTTTCCAGGCTCTGCGCGCTGACTTCCTGCGCGCTGACCGACGTGTAGGGCCGGTCGGCCGCGGTCCGCAGGTGCGGGCCGATCTCGGTCAGCGCCGCCACGTCGTTGGGGTGTTCGCGCAGGAACTGCAGGTTCGCTTCGAGGTAGGCCCGCAGCTTGCCGACGGGGGTGTCCGCCGCCTCGACGCGTTCGTTGATGAACCTGGCCCCGGCGGTAAGGACGTACATCAGGATCTCGTGGATCAGGTCGTCCTTGTCGGCGAAATGGTAGGAGATCATGCGCGGGCCGCTCAGCCCGGCTTTCTCGGTGATCCGGGCGAAGGACGCCTTGGCGTACCCCAGCTCCGCGATCGTGTCGATCGCCGCCCGCATGATCTGCGCGCGCCGTGCCTCGTTGGTGAACGTCCGTTCCATGGCCCCTCCAGACGTTTATCTGGCCAGGGCGCCGAACGGTCAGGTCGTCCGGTAGTGGTGGGGGCTGACGCCGAACTCGCGTTTGAACGCCGTGCTGAGGGCGAAGGCGCTGCCGTAACCGACCTGGTGGGCGATCGAGCCGATCGTGGCTTCCGGGTGCTGGCGCAGCAGGTCCGCGGCGAGCGCGAGGCGCCACCCGGTGAGGTAGGCCATCGGGGGTTCGCCGACCGCGGCGGCGAACCGGCGGGCCAGTGCGGCGCGGGAGACGCCGGTGTCGGCCGCCAGCTTGGCGACCGTCCAGGGCTCGGCCGGCTGGTGCTGCAGCAGCCGCAGGGCGTGGCCGACGACCGGGTCGTCGTGGGCGCGGTACCAGGCGGGGGCGGCGCTGTCCGGCCGGTCGAACCAGGTCCGCAGCGCGGCGATCAGCAGCAGGTCCAGCAGCCGGTCGAGGACGGCTTCCTGGCCGGGCACGTCCTTGCCGATCTCCGTGGCGAGCAGTCCGGCGAGCGGGGTGGGCCAGTCGGTCGCGCGCAGGACGATCAACACCGGCAGGGCCGCGAGGAGCCGTTTGCTCAGCTCGCCTTCCATGCCGTAGGTGCCGGTGAGCAGCACGACCGGGCTGTCGGTGCCGTGACCCCAGGTGCGGACGCCGACGTGGGCGAACGCGGTGAGGTGCCCGCCATCGGGGGTGCGGCACTCCTGGCCGGGGAGGATGAGCGCCTGCGGTGGGGTCGAGGGGTGGTCGGCGACCAGGTACGGATCCGGGCCGCGCGCGATCGCGACGTCCCCTTCGCTCATCAGGACGGCTTCGCCGGTGTCGGGCACGATCCACGCTTCGCCGTGCACCACGGAGACGACCGTGAGGGGTGCCCGGTCCTCGATGCGCAGCGACCACGGCGGGGTCAGTACCGACCGGAGCAGGAACGCGCCGTGGGCGCGGGGGCCGTCGAGCAGGGCGGCGAGCGGGTCCATGCGACCGAGCGTAGACGCTGAGACATGCGATCGCGGTTCTGAACTATGGAGAGTCTCATCTGGAGCCGCTTGACTCAGTGGCATGACAACGACATTGGCGGTGGGTGGCACCGGCAACACCGGGCGGCGCGTGGCGGGCGGCTGCGGGAACGCGGCCGCGTCCGGGCGTGCTGTCCGCTATGTTCCGGTTCGCTCGGAGGCCGCGGCGACCGGGGTCTGGACACGGTGAAGGGGAAGGAGAAACCGATGTCGACGGTGGTTCTGGTGGCCGCGCTGGTCACTGCGGGGTTGATCGCCGGGTTGTTCTACGCCTACGCCTGCTCGGTGCTGCCGGGGCTGGCCCGCGCCGACGACAAGACGTTCGTCGAGGGGATGCGCGGGATCAACGTCGCGATCATCAACCCGGTGTTCATGCTGACGTTCCTGGGCGCGCCGCTGCTGGCGGGCGTGGCGGTGTTCCTGAACCCGGGGCCACGGCCGTGGGTGATCGCGGGGTTCGCGTTCCTGGCGGCGATGGTGGTGATCACCGGGGCGGTGAACATCCCGCTGAACAACGCGCTGGACAAGGGCGGCGACGACTACACGGCGGTGCGCGCCCAGTTCGAGACGGTGTGGGTGCGCTGGAACGTCCTGCGCGCGCTGGTCAGCACGGCGGGCTTCGGCTGCCTGGTGGCAGCGGTGCTCACCCGGCGTGGCTGAGAGTAAAGGCCGTGAATGGCACATTGAGAGACTTCAAGTCTCTCAATGTGCCATTCACGGCCTTGCCGTGGTCAGCCGTCGATACGGAAGAGCAGGTCGGTGACGCACTGTGCCGGGTCCGGCAGCCGGTCGGCGATCCGCGGGAAGCCGGGGATGCCGGGGGTGGCGCGCTCGGCGACGTACCGCTGGGCGGGCCGGTCGACGACGGCGGGCGTCACGCGAAGTCCTCCGGGCCCAGCATCGGGCGGACCTCGATGCTGCCGTAGGTCGCGGCGGGGTGGCGGGCCGCGAGTTCGAGGGCTTCGTCGAGGTCGGCGCAGTCGAGGATGACGAAGCCGCCGATCTGTTCCTTCGCTTCGGTGAAGGGCCCGTCGGTGAGCAGGACTTCGCCGTCGCGGACGCGGATCGTCGTCGCCTCGGCCGGCGGGCGGAGACCACCGCCGCCGCGGATCTTGCCGCGGCGTTCCAGGTCCTCGCTCCAGCCGCCGCAGCCGTCGTCGCGGTGTTCTCCGGCGGTTTCGTCGCCGCAGATCATCAGCAGGTACTGCATGGTCAGCGTCCTTCCGGTCGGGGTTCATCCTGCCGACGAGCGGGCTCGCCCGCGACCGACACGATCTCCGAGATTCTGCGCGTGAGGTAGGTGCGCTCGGCGTCGGTGCCGGCGAGGTCGCGGGCTTGGGCGTACCAGTGCGCGGCTTCGGCGTGGCGGCCGAGGCGGCGGAGGAAGTCGGCGCGGGTGGCCGGCAGCAGGTGGTACCCCGCGAGTGGCAGTTCGTCGAGAAGGGCGAGCCCGGTTTCGGGCCCGTCGGCCATGCCGACCGCGATGGCCCGGTTGAGCTCGACGACCGCGCTGGGGACGAACTTGCGCAGCTCGCCGTAGAGGCCGGCGATCTGGGGCCAGTCGGTGTCGGCCGCCCGGACGGCGGTGGCGTGGCAGGCGGCGATGGCGGCCTGGATCTGGTACGGCCCCGGCCGGCGGCGCCGCAGCACGGTCTCGAGGATCCGGGTGCCTTCGGCGATTTCGCTCGCGTCCCAGCGGGTGCGGTCCTGTGCTTCGAGCGGGACGAGGACGCCGCCGGCGTCGACGCGGGTGGCCCGGCGGGCGTGCTGCAGCAGCACCAGGGCGAGCAGACCGAGGACCTCGGGCTCGTCGGGCATCAGCCGGGCGAGGACACGGGTGAGGCGGACGGCTTCGGCGGCGAGGTCGGGGCGGAGCAGGTCCGGTCCGGCACTGGCGGAGTAGCCCTCGTTGAACGTCAGGTACAGCACGCCGAGCACGGCGGCGGTGCGTTCGGGCAGCAGGTGCGCGGGTGGCACGCGGTAGGGGATGCGGGCGTGGCGGATCTTGCGTTTCACCCGCACGAGCCGCTGGGACATGGTGGCTTCGGGGACGAGGAAGGCGCGGGCGATCTCGGCGGTGGACAGCCCGGCGAGGGTGCGCAGGGCGAGCGCGACCTGGGCTTCGGTGGCCAGCGCGGGGTGGCAGCAGGTGAAGATGAGCCGCAGCCGGTCGTCGGTGACCCCGCTGTCGTCGGGTTCGGGACTGGGGTCGGGTTCGTCGGGGACGGGCACGACGGCGGCCTCCCGGAGCTTGGCGGCGCCGAGGGTTTCGCGGCGGATCCGGTCGGTGGCGCGGTTGCGGGCGGCGGTGGTGAGCCACGCGCCCGGTCGTCGCGGGACGCCGTCGCGTGGCCAGGTGCGCAGGGCGAGGGCGAAGGCTTCCTGGGCACACTCCTCGGCGAGGTCCCAGTCGCCGGTGATCCGGATGAGCGTGGCCACGACCTGGCCCCACTCCTCGCGGAACGCTTCGGCGACCGCGGTCTCGACGTCCACTACCACTCCTCTCGGCCGGTTCACCCACCCGACGAACGGCCGGAGGCCGAACCGACAGCGGCCGCGTGACACGCGCCGAAGCCTTCGGCGCGCGCGACGATCCGGCCGCCTTCGACGCGGACGGCCGTCTCGGTGGCGTCGCTGACCGCGGTGACGCCGGCGGCCGCGGCGAGCTTGCCGCCGGCGTCGCAGACGATCCGCAGCCGCGGCCGCGGAGGTGGGGCGATCGCCTGGTCGAGGCAGCTGCGCAGGTCGGCGACGGCGAGCCGGGCCAGCGGGGCGAGTTCGCCGGGGTCGCTGGTGACGAGCACGGCGGTGACGTCGGCGCCGGCGCGGACGGCTTCCTCGAAGGCGGCCGCGCGGTGCAGGCCGAGGATGGTGACGACGCCGTCGCCGGGGCGCACGGTGTCGCCGGTGAGCAGGTCGGTCGCCGTCGGCGGGTGCCACGGGTCGTCGGCGGGCCGGGCCGAGGTGGTGATCGGCGGCTCGGCCGGCCAGTCGTCGCTCAGGCCGAGGTCCAGGAGTGCGGCGCACGCCGTGACGACGTGGAACGGCTCGCCGAAGCCGGGCGCGGCGGCGGCGAGCTGGCTCGCGCCGTGCAGCGTGGTGAGGGCGGCTTCGGCGACCCGGACGAGGCGCCTTCCGGGCCGGAGGCGTTCGAGGGCGAGCCCGAGCAGGATCGCGTTGACGCGCATGAGCTGCGCGAACGGCCGGCGGGTGTGGTCGTCGGCGAGGATCTCCGGCAGCAGGTCGCGGGCGAGCCGGGCGTCGTCGCTGTCGCTGTCGGTGGCCAGGGGGAGCCGGGCGACCCAGGCGCGGGCGAACGCGGCGAGGACGTCGGCGGCAGCCGGGTCCGGCGGCGGCGTGGCGGGCCGGGGCGCGCGCTCGGCGAGGTCGGCCAGGACGGCGAAGTACAGGGCCCGTTTGCCGGGGAAGTTGGAGTAGACCGCGCCGCGGGTGAGCTCGGCGCGTTCGGCGATGACGTCGACCTTCGCCTCGCGGAAGCCGCGGCGGGCGAACTCGTCCCGGGCGGCGGTGAGCACCTTCGCGCGGTTGCGTTCCTGGGTCTCCGCCCTGCTGAGCCTGACCATCGTCCTCCTTGCCGCGGCGTCGCGAGTCAAGATACCGTGACCACTGAGATGATAAGAACATCTGATTTGAACATCTGGAGTGGTGGATGACCCCCGAGATCGATCTGACCGATATCAAGGTGCTGACCGACCCCTTCACCGCCTACGACCGAGCGCGGGAACTGGGCGCGGTGGCCAAGCTGGTCATCCCCGGTTTCGGCCCGTTCTGGGCCGTGACCCGCTACGCCGAAGCGCGTGCGATGCTGACCGACTCCCGGTTCGAGGTGAACTCCGGCAGCTTCCTGCGCCCGCCGGGCATCCCCGACCACTGCCTGGAGTACCTGCGGACGATGGCGGAGAAGGACGGGCCGGAGCACCTGCGGCTGCGGCGGCTGGTGGCGCCGGCGTTCACGCCGAAGCGGGCCGCGCAGCTGCGGCCCCGGCTGGAGGCGATCACCACCAGGCTGCTCGACGAGCTGCCCGACCACGCCGAAGACGGCGTGGTCGACCTGGTGCCGCACTTCGCGCGGCCGCTGCCGATCGACGTGATCTGCGAGCTGGTCGGCATTCCCGGGACCGATCGGCCGCGCTGGCGCGCGTACGGCGCCGCCGTCGCCGGCGGGATGGGCCCGGACTTCGCCGGGGCGATCCCGGAGATCATCGAGGGAGCCAAGGAAGCGGTGGCGCGCAGCCGGGCCGAGCCGGGCGACGACCTCATCGGCGATCTGGTGCGGATCCAGGCCGAGGACGGTGACCGGCTCACCGACACCGAGCTGGTCACCCTGGTCTGGCACCTGGTCCTGGGCGGGCAGACGCCGGTGAACCTCATCGCCAACGCCGTCGAAGCGTTGCTGCGGCACCCGGATCAGCTGGACCTCCTGCGCGCCGACGCCGGGTTGTGGCCGGGCGCGGTCGAGGAGCTGATGCGCTGGTGCAGCCCGCAGCTGCTGACCACGCCGCGGTTCGCGCGCGAGGACGTCGAGGTCGACGGGGAGCTCATCCGGAAGGGCGAGCGGGTGACGGCGGCGATGGTGGCCGCCGACCGCGACCCGCGGGCGTTCACCGATCCGGACCGCTTCGACATCACCCGCTCGGGGCCGCCGCAGCTGGGGTTCTCGCACGGGCCACACTTCTGCCTGGGCGCCTCGATTTCGCGGGTGCAGACCGAGGTGGCGTTGTCGTCGCTCTTCGCGCGGTTCCCGGACTTGGCGCTCGTCGAGGACGTCCCCCGGGCACCCGACGGCGGGACCTGGCGCCCGGCGCGGCTACTCCTGACGCTCTGACACCAGCGCTTCGATGCCGTCGAGGACGCGGGCGAGGCCGAAGCGGAAGGTGTAGGCCGGGTTCTCCGTGGCATTGTGGGCCTCACCGGCGGCCGTGCCGACCCGCGAGGAGATCGGGTAGTGCGTCGCGTCGGCGGCCGGGATGGCGGCCAGGACCGGCGCGGCGCGCTCCCACCACTGGGCGTCGGTCATGCCGCTGGAGCGGACGAGGCGGGCGTTGTCGAGCGAGCTGCGCGCGGTGGCCCGGACCAGGCCGCTGACGACGGTGACCACGGCGTCCATCTCGACATCGCCGAGGCCGATGCCTTCGACCGCCCGCAGCTCGCGCTCGTACTTCGCGAAGCTGTTCGGGCCGAGCGCCGAGCGGCTGGTGGCGACCTGCAGCAGCCAGGGATGCCGGTGGAACAGCGCCCACTGGGCTTCGGCGATCGCGGTGAGCGCGGCGCGCCAGCCGAGCCCTTCCCCGGGGACCGGCAGCTCGCCGTGGACGTGGTCGATCATCAGGTCCAGCAGCTCGGCCCGGCCGGGCACGTAGGTGTAGAGCGACATGGGGGAGACGCCGAGCTGCTCGGCGACGCGGCGGATGGTGACGGCTTCGATGTCGTCGGCGTCGGCCAGTGTCACGGCCGCCTGCACGACGTCGGCCGTGGTCAGCTTGGGTTTCGGGCCGCGGCGTGGGGGTGCCGAGACGCCCCAGAGCAGTTCGATCGCCCGCCGGGGGTCGCCGTCGCCGTTCTCCTGCGTGCTCACACCGGCCATTCTGCTCACTCGATTTCTGTACATCGTACAGAGTTGTGCTAACCTCTTCTTCGTACACAGTACAGAGTTTGGGGGCAGGATGATTCCGCAGATCCACGCTGAGGGACTTCGCAAGCGCTACGGCGACGCGTACGCCCTCGACGGGTTCGATCTCTCCGTTCCGGCCGGCACCCTGTGCGGCCTGCTGGGACCCAACGGCGCGGGCAAGACGACCGCGGTCCGTGTGCTGTCCACGCTGCTGCGCCACGACAGCGGGGTCGCGCGGGTGGCCGGGTTCGACGTGGCGGCCCAGCCGGCGAAGGTGCGCTCGGCGATCGGGCTGGTCGGCCAGCACGCCGCCGTCGACGAAATCCTGTCCGGGCGCCAGAACCTGATCCTCTTCGGGCGGCTGCACCACCTGGGCCGTCGCGAGGCCGTGCGCCGCGCCGACGACCTCCTGGAGCGGTTCGGTCTCGCGGACACCGGGGCCAAGCCGGTCTCCGCGTACTCGGGCGGCATGCGGCGGCGGCTCGACCTGGCCGCCTCGCTGCTGGCCGCGCCGCGGGTGCTGTTCCTCGACGAGCCGACGACCGGCCTGGACCCGCGCAGCCGCACCGAGGTCTGGCGGGCGGTGCGGTCGCTGGTCGGCGACGGCACGACCGTGCTGCTCACCACGCAGTACCTGGAGGAGGCCGACCGGCTGGCCGACCGGATCTCGCTGGTGGAGCACGGCCGGGTGATCGCCGAAGGCACCCCGGCCGAGCTGAAGGGCTCCCTCGGGGCGACCCGGATCGAGCTGGCGCTGACCGATCCGGACGCGCTCGGCGCGACGGCGGCGTTGCTGAACCGGGTCACCGGGGCCGAGCCGGTCACCGAGGAGCTGCGGGTGAGCGCGCCCGCGCCGGACGAGGCGTCGGTGCTCACCGCCGTCGTCCGCGAGCTGGCCGCGGCCGGGCTGGCGGTGGCCGACGTCGCGCTGCGGCGCCCGACGCTGGACGAGGTCTTCCTGCAGCTGACCGGGAAGGCGGAGGTGGCGCGATGAGGTGGGCGATCGAAGACGGCTGGACGCTGACCCAGCGCTATCTGGCGCAGCTGGCGCGGCGGCCGGCCCGGCTGGCCACGGTGGTGGCGTTCCCGATCCTGATGGTGCTGATCTTCGCCTACCTGCTCGGCGGCGGGATGAGCGTGCCCGGCGGTGGCTCCTACCGCGAGTTCCTGATGCCGGGGATGTTCGCGATGACGATGGCGTTCGGGCTGTCGGGGACGATGATCGCGGTGCTGGACGACGCGGTCAAGGGCGTCACCGACCGGTTCCGGTCGCTGCCGATTCCGGCGCGTTCGTGGCGACCTCGACGATGCCGGCGTGGCTGGGAACCGTGGCGGAGTGGAACCCGTTGTCCTCCACGGTGACCGCGGCGCGGGTGTTGTTCGGCAATCCGGGCGGCGCCGGGGACTCCTGGGTGAGCACGCACCCGGTGCTCATGGCGGTGGTCTGGCCGCTGGTGCTGCTCGCGGTGTTCGTGCCGTTGTCCGTGCGCCGATACGGGAGGCTGGGGAACTGAACGTCCATTTCGAACCGGGCGAACCACCACGGGCGGGACGGCTGGTCGTCGACGGCCGCGATCTCTCCATTGTGGACGGCCTGCCGGAGCTGCTGGCCGGCGCCGACGCGTTCTGGGTGACGGCGGCGAAGGCCGCGTTGCGGCTGGTGGCGGCGGGACGGCTGCTGCCGGGGGTCACCGAGGCCGGGCACGACGCCTGGCGCGTCGGTCCCCTCGAACCGGCCGAAGCGGCGTGGCTGCGGGACCTCGCCGCGGCGATGCCGCCGGACGACCGTGCGCCGGGCCCGCTGCTGCGGGCGTTCCTCGACGCCGTCGCCGACACGCTGCCGCGCACGCCCGCCGCGGCGAAGGCGGCCGGGACGCGGTTGTTCGCCGCAGTGGCGCCGCAGCGCGCGGATTCGCTGCGGGACTGGGCGGACGAACTGGCCGCCGGGCTGGACTCGGGCATCCGGGTGTCGCTGCGGGTGGAGGCGCCGGACGGGTTCGACGCCGGGCGATTCCACGCCGTGGTGCAAGTGCACAGCCTCGCCGACCCGGGGCAGGTCGCCGACGCGGCGCGGCTGTGGGAGACCGGGCGGTTCGGGCCGCGGGCCCGCATCGACGTCGTGCTGGCCCTGCGCCGGGGCGCGCAGGTGTGGCCGGCGCTGGGCCCGCTGCTGACCTCGGCGGTGCCGGCCGAGCTGGCGCTCGGCGAGGACGACGTGACCGAGCTGGTCGCGGCCGCGGCGCCGCGGCTGGCGGCGGCCGGGATCGACGTGCACTGGCCGGCCGAGCTGGTGGGGTCGCTGTCCGCCCGTGCCGTCGTCCGCGCCGGGGACACCCCGGGTGACCTGCCGTCGTTCTTCGGCGGCGGCCGGGCCTTGGCGTTCGACTGGCAGCTCGCCCTGGGCGGTGAGGTGCTGACCGAGGCGGAGCTGGACGCGCTCGCCGAGGCCCGCCGTCCGGTGGTGCGGCTACGCGACCGGTGGGTGCTGGTCGATCCGGCGCTGGCGGCGAAGGCGCGGGAGCGGACGTTGAAGCCGCTGAACCCGGTCGACGCGCTCGGCGCGGTGCTGTCGGGCACGACGGAGGTCGACGGAGAGGCGATCGAGGTCGTCACCGACGGCTGGCTGGCGCGGCTGCGGGAACGGCTGTCCGAGCCACCGCAACCACAGGCGCCCCCGGCCGGGCTGGCCGCGACGTTGCGGGACTACCAGCTGCGCGGTCTGCAGTGGCTGGCCACGGTCACCGGGCTCGGCCTCGGTGGCTGCCTCGCCGACGACATGGGCCTGGGCAAGACGGTCACGCTGATCGCACTGCACCTGCACCGGGCCGCCGGGCCGACCCTGGTGGTGTGCCCGGCGTCACTGCTGGGCAACTGGGAACGGGAGATCCGCCGGTTCGCCCCCGGCGTGCCGGTGCGGCGCTTCCACGGCAGCGCCCGTTCGCTCGACGACGCCGGCGGGTTCGTGCTGACCACCTACGGCACGCTGCGCACCGATCCGGCGCCGCTGGCCGGAGTGCGCTGGGGGCTGCTGGTCGCCGACGAGGCCCAGCACGTCAAGAACCACCGCTCGGGCACGGCGAAGGCGCTGCGGCTGGTGCCCGCGGCGGCGCGGGTGGCGCTGACCGGCACACCGGTGGAGAACTCCCTGTCCGAGCTGTGGGCGATCCTCGACTGGACGGCGCCGGGACTGCTCGGGTCGCTGAGCGAGTTCCGGGCACGCTGGGCGAAGCCGATCGAGGCCGGGGACGCGGGCGCGGCCGAGCGCCTGAGCCGGTTGCTGCGGCCGTTCCTGCTGCGGCGCCGCAAATCCGATCCCGGGATCGCGCCGGAGCTGCCGGCGAAGACCGAGACCGACCGGCCGGTCGCGCTCAGCCCGGACCAGGTGGCGCTGTACGAGGCGGTCGTGCGGGAGATGATGGCCGGCATCGCCGCGAGCGACGGCATGGCCCGCCGCGGCCGGATCGTCAAGCTGCTCACGGCGCTGAAGCAGATCTGCAACCACCCGGCGCAGTACCTCAAAGAGCCCGGCGGCCGCTCGGGCAAGGTGGAGCTGCTCGACGAGTTGCTGGACACGATCCTCGCCGAAGGCGGCGCGGTGCTGGTCTTCACCCAGTACGTCGCCATGGCCCGGCTGCTGGAGAAGCACCTGGCCGCGCGGGGGATCCCCACGCAGCTGCTGCACGGCGGCACGCCGGTGGCCCGCCGGGACGACCTGGTGGCGCGGTTCCAGGCCGGCGAGGTGCCGGTGTTCCTGCTGTCGCTGAAGGCGGCAGGCACTGGGCTGAACCTGACCCGCGCCGACCACGTCGTGCACTTCGACCGCTGGTGGAACCCGGCGGTGGAGGACCAGGCGACCGACCGGGCGTACCGGATCGGGCAGACCCGGCCGGTGCAGGTGCACCGGCTCGTCGCCGAGGGCATGGTCGAGGACCGGATCGCGGCGATGCTGCGGGAGAAACGGGCGCTGGCCGACGCGGTCCTGGCCGGCGGCGAAGCGGCACTGACGGAACTGTCCGACACGGAGCTGGCGGAGCTCGTGGAACTGAGGAGCCGCGGATGAGTGATGACCGGGTACGCGGGTTCCCCGCGTTCGGGGCCGCCGGCGCGCAGGGACGCTTCGCGAAGTCGTGGTGGGGCCGGGCCTGGCTGAGCGCGATGGAGGACACCGCGCTCGACCAGCGGCAGCTCAAGCAGGGCCGCCGGTACGCCGCGGCCGGGCTGGTCGGGCCGATCACGGTCAGCCCGGGCCGGATCGCGGCGGTGGTCGACGACGTCGACGGCGGCCCGTACCGGACCGAGCTGCGGCTGGCGGAACTGTCCGATGTGGACTGGACGCGGTTCCTGGACCGGGTCGCCTCGCGGGCCGGGCACCTGGCGGCGCTGCTGGACCGCGACATGCCGCACGACCTGATCGAAGCGGCCGACGACGCCGGCGTCCACCTGCTGCCGGGGATCGGCGACCTCGATCCGGAGTGCGACTGCCCGGGCTGGGAGCTGCCGTGCCGGCACGCGGCCGCGTTGTCGTTCCAGGCGTCGTGGCTGCTCGACGTCGACCCGTTCGTGCTGTTGCTGATGCGGGGCAAGGGCGAGCGGGAGATCCTCGAGGACCTCGAAAGCCGCACCGCGCCGCGTCCGGACCCCCTCGACGTGGCCCGGACGCCGGGTGAGCTGCCGGAGTTGACGGCGTTCCAGCCCTCCGGTGAACCATCGATCCCCGCCGCGCCGGGGGTGCCCGCGGAGACTTTCGCCCTGCTCGCCGCCAACGCCGCGGGGCGGGCGACGGCGTTGCTCGCGGGGGAGCCGTGGCCGGGACGGCGGCCCGACACGGTCCGCCTGGCCGCGGAGTTCCCCGCGGCGGCCGGGCGGCTCGGGGACGGCGCGGACTTCGCGCGGGCGGTCGCGGCCTGGACCCACGGCGGGCGTGCGGGCCTGGACGTCCTCGACGCGCCGTGGACCCCGCCGAAAGCGGCACTGGCCGCCGCGCGGGCGGCGCTCGCCGACGTCACGGACTCGGAACCGGTGTTCGACCGCAACCACTGCACGGTCGGCGAAGTGCAGCTGCGGCTGGACCGCAGGGGCCGCTGGCACCCCTACCGGTCCGACGGGAACTCGTGGTGGCCGTCGGGCGCGCCGGAAACCGATCCCGGCCTGCTGCTGGGCTGAAATCCGCGGGTATTGCCGGTATCCCGTGCGCTCCTCGTCGTCTCCTGTCTCCTGACGGCGGGTTCCGCCGGGCCACTGGGGGTGCGGGCGCGCGGGGTCCCTCCGCGCGCCCGCCCGGTTTCCACCGGTGACCGGCTTCCGCACAGCCCGCTGTCGAGCTGGAGGGGCTTCCGCGCGGCGGTCCCCTCCAGCGTCAGCGTCTCGTTCTTGTCGGTGCCGGTCGCTAGCGTGCGCGCATGGACACCCTTGCCACTGACCTGCGCCGGTATCTCCAGGAGTCGCGCGAGAGCCTGGTGAACAGCCTCACCGGGCTGAGCGAGTACGACATCCGGCGGCCGATGACCCCGACGGGGACGAACCTGCTGGGCCTGATCAAGCACGTCGCCGGGGGAGAACTCGGCTACCTCGGTGACTCCGTGGGCCGCCCGGCTCCCGTGAAGCTGCCGTGGTTCGAGGACGGTTCGGTCTGGGAGAGCGCGGACATGTGGGCCAAGGCGGAGGAGACCCGCGAGGAGCTGGTCGAGCTGTACCGGACGGCGTGGCGGCATTCGGACGAATCGATCGAGCGGCTGCCGCTGGACGCGCCGGCGTCGGTGGCGTGGTGGCCGCAGGAGCGGCGGACCACCACGTTCGGCTCGCTGCTGGTGCGGGTGACCGCCGAGACGGCGCACCACGCCGGTCACGCCGACATCCTCCGCGAGCTGATCGACGGCCGCTCGGGCACCGACCACGACGACATCGGCGACGCGGCTTGGTGGGAGACCTACGTGCGGGAAATCGGGCAAGCGGCCGAGCGGCATCGCTGAGGGGGACTTCAGCGGGAGACGCTCCCGAACGCCGGACTGCCGGGAAGTCATTGGACCCGATTGCCTGCCAGGCTGCGGCCGGCTTGTGGAACCCGACTTTGCGTTGACAGTCAACGGCAGGCACGTCGCCACATGAGCTGCTACGGCTGCTGGAAGCAAGCGCCTCGCGGCTAATTGGGGCTGGACGCGGACGCTCGATCAGCGGCAGAAGAGGATGTTCGCCCGGTACGCCGTCAAGCCAACCCCGTATCGGCCCGAGACGAGTAACGGGTCACCCGGGAAGCGGCTCAGCGTGGCGAAGCGTGCCAGCCGTGCTCGAGGATGGCGAACGCGGCTTCGACTGTGCGGGCCGGATCTTCGGCGCGGATGGCGAGTGCCGAGGTTTCCAGGGCGAAGTGGGCCAGTGCGGCACATCTGGGATCGCCTTCGGGCTCGCCGGTTTCGGCGGTGAGGGCGCGACTGAGCGCGTCCTCGTGTCGCATCCACATCCGGTGCCAGTACTCGCTCAGCGCCGGCGTGCCGCGCACGAGGGCCATGAATCCCGACGCCCCGTCGGCGGCTGCGCCGCGCTCGACGCGGGCCAGCGTGTGGTCCCGCAGCGCGGCGAGTACCGAAGTGCCGGGCGCGCGGTCGCGCACGGCCGCGATCAGGGCCTCCTCGATGTCGGCGTCCCGGTCGAAGACGAGGGATTCCTTGCTGGGGAAGTGTTTCTGCAGAGTTGTGGTGGAAACGTCGGCGGCGTCGGCGATCTCGCGGACGCCCACGTCGTCGTAGCCGCGTTCGAGGAACAGCCGCAGGGCCGCGTCGGCCAGCGCCTGGCGGGTAGCCGCCTTCTTGCGCTCCCGCCGGCCCATCCCGGTAGTCATGCCTTGACGATACCACTAGTTGTACGGTGTACTCAGTTGTACCGTGTCACCTTTAGTCAGGGAGTTCCGATGACCACACGTGTTCCAGTTCTGATCAGCGGCGGCGGGATCGCCGGCCTGACCGCAGCACTGCTGCTCCGGCGCGAAGGGGTGTACCCGGTGCTGGTCGAGAAGCACGCCGGGGTGTCGCCGCAGCCGAAGGCGCGCCGGTTCAACCCGCGCAGCACCGAGGTGTTCCGCCCGGTCCGCGTGACCCCGCGAGCCTCGGCTTTGTAGCCCGAGCTCCTGCACAACGGAAAGGCCCCCGCGACCTCCCCCCGCGGGGGCCTTTCGCATGCCTGGATGCGCCGGTCGGCGTATCCGGCTGGGGTACGCGCTAGCCGCCTGCCGAGATGCGGAACGGGCCGCGTAGTGCGGCCCACTGGAGCAGCATGATCGTCTTGGCGTCCGCGATCTCGCCGGTTTCGATCATCTTCAGCGCCGCCGGGAACGGAAGCTCCACCACCTCGATGTCCTCGCCTTCCTCGGCGAGGCCGCCACCCTCGCCGCGGTCGGCGGGGGCGTAGGGTGCCGCGTAGCAGTGCAGGCGTTCGGTCACCGAGCCCGGGCTCGTGTAGACGTCGAACACGTGCTGCAGCTCGCCGATGCGGACGCCGGTCTCCTCTGCGGCTTCACGGCGGATCGCCGTCTCCGCGTCGTCCTCGTCCAGAAGGCCCGCCGCTGTCTCCAGGAACATGCCGTCCGGGTGGTCGTTGACGTAGACCGGGTAGCGGAACTGCCGGGTCAGCAGCACCGTGCCGCCCGCCGGGTCGTAGAGCAGCACGGTGGCGCCGTTGCCCCGGTCGTAGGTTTCGCGCTGCTCGGTCGTCCAGTGACCGTCGCCGTGCTGGTACTCGAACGTCGTGCGGCGCAGGACGTGCCAGGCCGACGCCAGCAGTTCGACGTTCGTGATCCGGACACGCGGGTTGCGGTCCAGTGCGGGGGCGCTTGTCGAAGAGGTCATGCCACGACCATAATGTGCACGACTCGGAACAACCAAGGAGGATCGTGCATGCTGGTCGGTGAACGCCGTGAACTGCTGCTCGCCCGGCTGGCGGCCGACGGCAAGGTGCTGGCGAAGGACGTCGCGGCCGAGCTCGGGATCTCCGAGGACAGCATCCGCCGGGACCTGCGTGACCTCGCCGCGGCGGGGCTCTGCCAGCGCGTCTACGGCGGCGCACTGCCCGTCTCCCCCGCCATCGCCGACTACGCGAGCCGCCGGTCCATCGCCGTCGACGGCAAGGACCGGGTCGCCGTGGCCGCCGCCGCCCTGGTCCGGCCCGGCTCGACCGTCATCCTCGACGGCGGCACCACCACGCTGGCCGTCACCAAGGCCCTGCCCCGTGACCTGGCGGCGACCGTCGTGACGCACAGTCCGACCGTGGCCGCCGCGCTGCTGGACCACCACGGCATCGAGGTGTTCCTGCTCGGCGGCCGGCTGTTCCGGCACTCCGCGGTCACCTGCGGCGCGGCCGCGGCCGAAGCCGCTCAGGCGATCAGCGCCGACGTCTTCCTGCTCGGCGTCGCCGGCGTCCACCCCGAAGCCGGGCTCACCACCGGCGACGCCGACGAAGCCGCGATGAAGCGGACCCTGGCCCGCCGCGCGGCGGACACCTACGTGCTGGCGAGCGCCGAGAAGCTCGGCGCGGCGTCCCGGTTCACCGTGCTTTCCTTCGCCGACATCGCGGGCGTCATCACCGACGCCGGCGAAGACGACCAGAACGTGCAGAAACTTGCAGCGATGGGGGTCGCGATCACCGGCGCGTGACGTCGACGTACCACTCGCGGCCGGCCACCAGCGCGAACACCGGCGCCGGCAGCCACACGAGCACCCGCAGGACGGGCGCCAGCCGTCCGGTGCCGCGCACATCGGACACGTGCGCGGCGAGCGCCGCCTGCTTGCGCGCGGCGAAGCGCCGGACGTCGAAACGGTGGGTGATGGCCGAGGCCGGGCTGTAGGCGCGGCTGAGGGCGTCGGTGTCGTACCGGAACGGGATCCGCAGCGCCCGGACGAGCCGGGTGAGCCGCACGACGACGTCGCGCGGCATCGTGGCCTCCAGCAGCCGCGTTCCGGTCAGCGCCGCCGCGCGCCGGGCGACCTCGTGGACCTTGACGTGGTCGGGGTGGCCGTAGCCGCCGTTGGGGTCGTAGCCGAGCAGGACGTCGGCCCGCTCCTCCCGCAGGAGCGCGGCGAGCCGTTCCGCGGCTTCGCCGGTGTCCGCCCGGACGAACCGCCGCCGGCCGGGCGGATCGGGGTAAAGCACGGGCCCGTGCCCGCTCTCGGCGTACCCCAGGTGCACGACGCGGTGCGCACCGAGGATGGCGGCCGCGGCGCGCAGCTCGTCCCACCGCGGCGTCGGGCACTCGGCGCCCATGCCGTCGGTGGCCACGACGATCACCACCCGGTGCCCGTCGGCGGTGGCGCGCGCCAGGGTGCCGCCGCTGAGCAGCACGGGGTCGTCAGCGTGGGCGTGGAAGGCGACGAGGGTGCTCATCGGCCCCATGATGCCCGATGAGCACGTCCGTCAGCGGGAGCCGAAAAGACGGCGCAGCTGGTTCCAGCGGCGCCCGGCGCCCCACGTCGCCACCCGCAGGAACGCCTCGCGGATGATCGAGCCGTCCATCTTCGACTCGCCGATCTCCCGCTCGGTGAACGTGATCGGCACCTCGACGATCTCGAACCCGGCGTCGGCCGTGCGGATCGTCAGGTCGATCTGGAAGCAGTAGCCGTGGGAGTTGACCTCGTCCAGGGCGAGCTTCTCCAGTACCGGACGGCGGTAGGCGCGGAAGCCCGCCGTGATGTCCCGGGTCCGCATGCCCAGCGCGATCTGGGAGTAGACGTTCGCGCCACGCGAGAGGATCTGGCGTTTCAGCGGCCAGTTCACCACGCTGCCGCCCGGCACGTACCGCGAGCCGATCGCCAGGTCGGCGTCGCCGACCGCGTCCAGCAGGCGGGGCAGGTCCTCGGGCGCGTGCGAACCGTCGGCGTCCATCTCGACGATCGTGTTGTACTCGCGGGCCAGGCCCCAGCGGAACCCGGCGATGTAGGCGGCGCCCAGGCCGGCCTTCTCGGTCCGGTGCAGCACGTGGACGTGCTCGTTCGCGGCGGCCCGCTCGTCGGCGAGCTCACCGGTGCCGTCCGGGCTGCCGTCGTCCACCACCAGCACGTGCACGTCCGGGAGTGCCTTGTGCAGGCGGTCCAGGATCGGGCCGAGGTTCTCCCGCTCGTTGTAGGTCGGGATCACCACCAGCACCGGCTCGATTTCCCGGGCCCCCCGCGGCGCCTGCGACATCCGTCTTCCTCCGAATCCGCGGCGCTCAGTCCGCCGCTTCCCCTGCCTCCGTGCCGGCGCTGCCGCGCCGGGTGCGAAAACGGAGTACGAGCGCGCCGGCCACCCCGGCGATCGCCAGGGCCAGCAGCCCGTACTCCGTCCACGCACCTAGTTGATCCGACAGCGTAGTCTGCGTCCGCAACGGGACGCGCCCGACCAGGGAATCCGCCGTGAAAAGGCCCGTTGAGCTGGTCACGGACCCGTCGGGCGCGACGATCGCGCTCACCCCGGAGACCGCCGAGACGACGACGGCCCGGCCGTGTTCGACCGCGCGCAGCCGCGACATGGCCAGCTGCTGCACGCTCATCTCGCTCTCGCCGTACCAGGCGTTGTTGGTCGGCACGACGAGCAGTTCGGCGCCGTCGCGCACGGCGTCGCGGGCCGGGTAGTCGAACGCCGTTTCGTAGCAGATGAACACCCCGACCTTCGTGCCCGCGGCGGTCATGGTCTGGTTCGCGCCGTCGCCGGGAACCATGTCCACGGTTTCGGCGTCGAGGAACGGGGTGACCAGCTCGGCGACCTTGCGGGCCGGGACGTACTCGCCGAAGGGCACCAGCTGCTGCTTCGCGTAGCGCTCGCCGGGCCCGGTGCGCGGGTCCCAGGCGATGACGGAGTTCTGCAGGTGCCCGTCCGGCAGCTGGTAGATCGCGCCGATCAGCGCCGGCACCCCGAAGTTCGCGACGAGCCGGTCGACCTGCGGGTCCGGGCCGGTGACGGTGGTGGCGCTCTCCGGCCAGACCAGCAGGTCGGGCTTCGGGACCTTCCCGGCGTGGACGGCGTCCAGCAGCCGTTGGCTCTCGGCGATGGTGTTGCGGCGCAGCACGGTGCGCTCACCCTGCAGGGCGAGCCCGATGTCCGGGGCGTTGCCCTGCACGGTCGCGACGGTGCGCTCGCCGTCCTGCGCGCCGGTCCCGATCGCCGGCCACAGCGCCAGGCCGGCCACGACCGGCAGGACGGTGCCGATGGCAGCGAGGACGGCGGGCCGGGTGAGCTTGCGCACGTCCCAGAGCCGGGCGGCGAGCGCGGCCAGGCAGAACCCGGTGAAGACGACGGCGAGGCCGACCAGCGGGGCGCCGCCGATCGAGGCGAGCGGCAGGAACGCGCCCTCGGGCTGGCTGAACGCGACCCGGCCCCAGGGGAAGCCGCCGAACGGGAACCACGCGCGCGGCGTCTCCAGCGCGACGAACACCAGCGCCGCCCACAGCGGCCCGGCGGGCAGGCGCCACACCAGCGTGATGAGACCGCCCGCCAAGCCGTGGTACAGCGCCAGCGCCAACGACAGGCCCAGCCACGGCCACGGGCCGAAGTCGGGGCCCAGGAAGTCCAGCAGCCAAGTCAGCAGTGGCAGGAAGAACACGAACCCGAACGCGAAGCCGTAGCCGAACCCGCCGCGGAAGCGCCGCCCGCGAAGCACCAGGGCGAACCCCGCGAACGCCAGCGGCGCGAGCCACCACAGCGAGCGTGGTGCGAAGCTCAAGTAGTACGCGAACCCGGACGCCGGCGCCACGGCCAGGCGCAGCAGCCAGGCACGGGGAAAGCGTCGCGTGCGCGCGGGGAGTTGCGGGGTGCCCGGTTCGGGGTCCGCGACGGTGACTGCCACGGCTGACAACTCTAGGTGCCCGGCGTGAAGCCGCCGTAGACGACCTTGCCGTCCCGCACGGTCCGCAGGCACCGCGGCAGGGCCGCGTCCGGCTCGAGCCGCGGCAGCGGCGGCACCCCGGCACGCGGGTCGGTCGACCAGCGCTGCACGCGGCTGTCCGGCGTGGCCACGACGAGGTCGGTCGCGTCCCAGATCGCGTAGTGCGCCGGCGCGCCCGGGACCAGGCTCCCCGTGACGCCGTCGTTGACACCCGCGGCCCGGTGCCCCGCCCGGGTGTGGGCGGTGAACGCCGCACGCGGCGACAGGCCCGCCCCCACCGTCCGGTGGTAGGCCGCGGCGCGGACGCTCGCCCACGGGTCGAGCGGTGTCACCGGCGCGTCGGAGCCGAAGGCGAGCAGTACGCCTTCGGCGGCCAGTGCCGAGAACGGGTTGAGCCCGGCCGCGCGGTCCGCGCCGAGACGTTCGGCGTACATGCCTTCGCGGCCGCCCCAGAGGGCGTCGAACAGCGGCTGCACCGAGGCGGTCACGCCCCAGCCGGCCAGGAGCTTCGCCTGCCCGGCGGTGACCATTTCCAGGTGCTCCAGCCGGTGGTGGCGGGCGGCGAGGGCACGCTGCCCGACCTCCTTCTCCGCGAGGCGGAAGCCCTCGATCACCTCGGCGACCGCGGCGTCGCCGATGACGTGGAAGCCGGCCTGCAGCCCGGCTTCGGTGCACGCGGCGAGGTGCCCGGCGATGCGGTGCGCGTCGAGGTAGCGCGTCCCCTCGCTGGGGTGGTCTTCATAGGGGGTGGTCAGCGCGGCGGTGTGAGAGCCGAGAGCGCCGTCGACGAACAGGTCGCCCGCCAAGCCGCGGGCACCGAGTTCGCGGGCGGTTTCGACGGCGCCGAGCTCGCCCCAGTAGCCGACGACCTCGGGCGTGTCCGGTCCGGCGAGGGCGAGCAGGGCGGCGAGGTCGTCGCGGCCGGAGATGTCGGGGCCGGCGCATTCGTGGACGCTGACGATGCCTTGCTTCGCGGCCTCGGCGAGGAACGCGCGCTGGGCGAGTTCGCGCTGCTCGGGGGTGATCGCCGCGCGGACGGCCCCGCGGACGGCGTGGTGGGCGGCGCGGGTCAGCGGGCCGTCGGGCGACCAGCCCTCGGCGTCGCGGGCCGCCGGGGCCAGTTCGACCAGGGCGGTGGACACCAGCGCGGAGTGGACGTCGACGCGGCTGAGGTAGACGGGCGTAGCGCCGGCGGCGGCGTCGAGCTCGGCGCGGCTGGGCAGCCGCGGGTCGGTCCAGATGCTCTCGTCCCAGCCGTGGGCGAGCAGGACCTGGCCGGGGACGACGGCGTCACGCACGCGGCTCAGCAGCTCGGCGCCGCCGCGGACGCCGGTGAGGTCGAGGCCGGTCAGGTGCAGGCCGGTCGCGGTGGCGTGGACGTGCGCGTCGACGAACGCGGGCGCCACGAACGCGCCCCCGAGGTCCACCACCTCGGCGCCGGGGTGGAGGGCGCGGGCCGGGGCGTCCTGGCCGACCCAGACCACGGTGCCGCCGGTGACCGCCATCGCCGTGGCGTCCGGACCCGCGGGTGTGTAGATGCGCCCACCGAGCAGGAGGGTCGTGTTTTCGTCCGTCACGCCCTCGAGTCTGCCCCGCCGCCCGGCCCTTCCTCCACGTGGGGGAACTCAGCCCAGCAGGCAGGAAGATTTACTCTGTGAGAGCGTTATGACAGGATATTTTAACGCGTTCCCGACGACTAGGAGTACAAGTGACTGCGATCCAGGAACCTGTGACGCCTGCCGCCGCCTTCGACCAGCCCTACGAGTACGCCCGCGCCGAGCTGGTGGAACCCGACTGGCGCCGCTTCCCCGGCTGGCACGACGTGACCGACGCCGAGTGGCGTGACGCGCAGTGGCAGCGGGTGCACTGCGTCCGCAACGTCAAGCAGCTGCGCGCCCTCATGGGCGACCTGCTCGAGGAACGCTTCTACGACGACCTGCTCGCCGACCAGCGCGAGATGGCGACGATGTCGATGTTGCTCCCGCCGCAGATGCTCAACACGATGGCGCCGACGGCCGGCACCGACCCGGCCAAGGTGACCGAGGCGTTCTACGCCGACCCGATCCGCCGCTACATGCTCCCGGTGAAGAGTGACCGCGACGCCACGTGGCCGAGCCACCCGCACTCGGAGCGCGACTCGCTGCACGAGGCGGAGATGTGGGTCGTGGAGGGCCTGACCCACCGCTACCCGACCAAGGTGCTGGCCGAGATGATCTCGACCTGCCCCCAGTACTGCGGGCACTGCACCCGGATGGACCTCGTCGGCAACTCGACCGAGCAGATCGAGAAGCACAAGCTGACGCTCAAGCCGGTCGACCGCCAGGACGCGATGATCGCCTACCTGAAGAAGACCCCGGGCGTCCGCGACGTGGTCGTCTCGGGCGGCGACGTCGCCAACGTGCCGTGGCCGCAGCTGGAGTCGTTCCTGATGCGCCTGATGGACATCGACACGGTCCGCGACATCCGCCTGGCGACCAAGGCACTGGCGGCGCTGCCGCAGCACTGGCTCCAGCCGAAGGTCGTCGAAGGCCTCGAGCGCGTCGCCGTGACGGCCCAGCGCCGGGGCGTCAACCTGGCGATCCACACCCACGTCAACCACGCTCAGTCGGTGACGCCCCTGGTGGCCGAAGCGGCCCAGACGGCACTGAACGTCGGCGTCCGCGACGTCCGCAACCAGGGCGTGCTGATGCGCGGGGTCAACGCGACCCCGGCGGCGCTGCTGGACCTTTGCTTTGCCCTGCAAGGGGAAGCGAACATCCTGCCGTACTACTTCTACATGTGCGACATGATCCCGAACGCGGAGCACTGGCGGGTTTCGGTGCACGAGGCGCAGGAGCTGCAGCACGCGATCATGGGGTACCTGCCGGGGTACGCGACGCCGCGCATCGTCTGCGACGTCCCCTACGTCGGGAAGCGGTGGGTGCACCAGCTGGCCGACTACGACCGCGAGCTGGGGATCTCGTACTGGACCAAGAACTACCGCACCGGCATCGAGCACGCCGACCCCGAAGCCTTGCAGCGGCGCTACCCGTACTACGACCCGATCTCCACCCTGCCCGAGGCCGGTCAAACCTGGTGGAACACCCAGCCTCGATCTTGATCATGTAGCCACCTGATCCCAACGCGAACAAGGCGCGCCGGCGCGCCTTGTTCCGCGACGGCCACGGGGCGACGTCGCGCCGGATTGCTTGTCGGGTGGTGTCGGATGCCCTGCGGCTCGTTCGTAGCAGGTATGAAGCTCGGTACCAGGCCGGGCCGCAGGGGAAGAGGCTTCACCATGACGGGCAACTCGACACGCGAGATCAGGCCGTTGCGATTCGGAGTCCTTGCGCCGATCACCACTGACATGCCGGCTTGGCGTGATCAGGTGCGTGGTCTGGCCGACAGTGGCTACTCGACGATCTTGATGCCCGATGTGCCGCAGTGGCAGCCGGCACCGGGCCCGGCGCTCGCCGTCGCGGCAACGATCACCGACCTGCGCGTGGGCACCTGGGTGTACGCATCTCCGGTGCGACCCGCGTGGATCACCGCGTGGGAGGCGCACTCGCTGTCCGTGCTCACCGACGGGCGGTTCGAGATGGGCATCGGCACCGGCCGCCCCGGGATCGCCGACCAGCTCCATGAGCTGGGTCTGCCGGTCACTCCGGTGAGCCAACGGTCGAGCCAGGTGCGTGACGTCGTCGCGGCCCTGCGTGACCTCGACGGCCCGGACCTGCACACCCCGGTGGCCATGGTCGCCGGCGGCCCGAAGGCACAAGCGCTCGCCGCTGAACTCGCCGACACGGTGACCTTCGTGATGCCACAGATCGAGACGCGGGCCGAGACGATGGAACGGGTACAACGCTTCGACAACCGTCGCGGTGCGGAACTGGCGTTGCACGTACCTGTGGTCGGCGACTCGGTCGCCGCCTTCATGGCCGGACCCGACACCGACCCCGCCGCCGTCCGAGCCGCGGACTCGCTGGCGTTCCTGCCCAGTGATCCCGCTGCCGCCGCCGAGGAGATCCAACGGCGACGCGAGGAGATCGGTTTCTCCTACTTCGTGTTCGGCGCCGACGTCGCCGGTGCCCTCGCGCCGGTCGTTGCCGAACTGGCCGGACGGTAGCCGGCCAGACGCCGTCCATGCGTGCACCGCATCGATTGATCGGATGCCGGTGTTGGACCGCGGTCGTCGCCCACCACCAGACTCGTCGGTGAACCTTCGCTCAACGAGGAGACGAGGTACGCATGACCGGGATCTCGAGGCGGGGCGCACTCGCACTGGCCGCCGGTGCGGCCACAGCCCAGATCGTGAGCACGAGTTCGCCGGCCGCGGCGAGCCCGCCGGGGAGACGCGGGCAGAACCCGGCCGTGGGCGCCGACCTCATCACCACCGTCACACCGCGCGACAACTGGCGGGTCACCGCGGTCGCCGTCCGGTACGCCGATCCCGTCGACCTGCGAGGCGGCACGATCGCGCCGTCCGCGTTCGAGGTCATCGCCACCGTCGGCGGCCAGAAGGCGCCCCGGACGGTCACCCGGGCTTACACGAACACCGCGCCCGAGGTGGCCGAGCGGAGCCGGCCGGGCAACTACGTGGTCATCGAGCTGGCTCCGGCGGATCCCAACGCGCGCGCAGCGGGCGCCACCGACCCGCTCCCGCTCGACCGGGCGTACGCGATCCGGCAGGTCGAGGACCTGAAAACCGGCGGCGGTGCGGTCGTCCTCCCGGCGACCCCGTTCGCAGTCCGCAACGACGGCGTGCTCAACCCGGTCGTCGACCGCTTCAGCGCGGGCTCGTTCGTCGACTCGACCGGGTTCGAACTGAGATTCCGGCTCTACCGACCGGCAACGGGGAACCGGCGCCTCCCCCTCGTCGTCACCCTGCACGGCGGCGGCGAGGTCGCCGACAACACCATGACCCAGCTGACCGGCAACCGGATCGCGGTCACGTTCGCAAAACCGGAACGGCAACACACGAACCCGGCGTTCGTCCTCGCTCCCCAGGTCCCGCTCCCCCGCCCGATGGACGGCCCGGACGGCACCGACTGGACCGACGCCCGGGTCACCGCGGCGACCGTCGAGCTCATCGACACCTTCGCGGCCCGCGAACCCGTCGACCCCGACCGGATCTACCTCGTCGGCCTGTCCTCCGGCGGCCGCGGGATCTACCACCTGCTGCCGAAGTACCCCGGCAAGTTCGCCGCGGCCCTGGCCACGTCCGGCTGGGGCGAGGTGGCCGCCATGGACAAGATCACGCGCGTCCCGCTGTGGGCGGACCACTCGATCGACGACCCGGTCGTGCCCTACCGGGAGGGCCGGTTCGGCAAACCCGGCACCTGGACGCTGATGAACGCGCTGGAGGCCGCCGGCACCGAGGTGACCCGAGGTGAGTGGGCCAACAACCTTCCCAAGGCCGAGTTCGAGGCCCGCTCGCGCGCACTTCTGCGCGAAGCCCGCGCCACCGGCAGCCACGTGCTGTTCACGAGCTACACAGCGGGGACGACGACGCCCAGCCCGCACTTCGCGTGGGGCCAGACGTACGAGAACGACGTCGTCATCGACTGGCTGTTCGCCCAGTCACGCCAAGCTCCAGCGAGAGCAAGCGTGAGCTGAGGGACTTGCCGTGGGTGTCCAGCGCCAGCGACGTGGTCACGCCGCCGTCGACGACCTGGTGGCAGACGAAGTGCAGCGCGCACAGGCCGGGCAGCTCGTGGCGGACGACCTCACCCGCGACGTACCCGGCGAGGTGGGCACGGACCCGGTCCGCCGTGAGGGTCCGCACCAGCAGCTGGTAGTCGCCGTCGTCGCGGGGGAACACCGACAGGGTCGCCACGTTGCCCTTGTCGCCCGCGCGGCAGTGCGCCAGGTCATGCAGCAGCATCGGGTGCCTCCAGGAACGTCACGGCCGGGCGGACGGCGTCGCGCGGGATGAGAGTCGAGACGATTCCGATCACCTCGTTGATGTGCACGCGCACTCCCCCGCCGCCGGCGGGACCGTTGGTGTACAGGGATTCCACTTCGTCGCCGACGCGTTCGAGGACGTCCCGGTCGTGGCTGATCGCGGCCACCCGCAGCCGGCAGTCGGTCTCGCCGCCGAGTACTTCGGCGCGCAGTGGCACGCCGGCCAGCCGGGTGGTGACGACCTCGGCGGCGAGCGCGGCGCGGCGGGCGGCGTTCGGACCGGCGTAGGAGATCTCCGCCTCCACTTTGGACCCCGCCCGGTAGCCGACGCTCACCTTGAGCGATCCGGGTCGCGGGGTCCCGCGCGCGCCCGCCACGCGCACCGCGTCGGCGCCGGTCTCGGTGACCGACACACCCCGCACGTCCAGCGTCACGTCCGGCGTCAGGTAGCCGGCCGGGTCGGTGATCTCGTAGAGCAACTGTTCCCGCACGGTCGCGCGGGACAGCCGGCCACCGGTGCCGGGCAGCTTCCCGAGCAGGGCGGTGCCGTCCGGCTCGACGTCCGCGAAGGGGAACCCCAACGCGGGCAGGTCCGGCACGTCCTGGAAGCCGGGGTCGGCGAAGTAGCCCCCGGTCAGCTGGCCCGCGCATTCGAGGAGGTGCCCGACGACCGTGCCCGCGGCGATCCTCGGCAGGTCGCCGACGTCCCAGCCGAGGCGGTCGGCGAGCGGCGCGACGAACAGCGAGGGGTCCGCCACCCGGCCCGTGATCACCACGTCGGCGGACAGTGCGGGGAGCAGGGCATCGGCACCCAGGTAAGCGTTGGCCGACACGATCTCGCCGTGCTCGCGCAGCGGCTTCCCGGTCTCCCACGCCGGGGCGTCCAGGTCCAGGCCGGCGAGCACGTCGTCGCCGGTGACGACCGCGACCCGGCCACCGAGCCCGTGCGCGTCCAGGAGGTCGCGGGTGACCTGGCCCGCCGCGAGCGGGTTGGCCGCACCCATGTTCGTCACGATCCGCACGCCGTTGCGCAGGGCCGGCGGCAGCAGCCGGGAGAACCGGGCCGGCAACCGGCGTTCGTAGCCGAGTGACGGGTCGGCCAGCCTGCGTTGCTGCGCGAGCGCGACCGTCCGTTCGCCGAGGCACTCCAGCACGATGTCGGCCAGGTCCCCCCGGCGCAGGAGGTCCTCCGCCGGCTCGACCCGGTCGCCGGAGAACCCCGCCCCGCTGCCGATCCTGGTGGTAGACAAGCGATCTCTCCCCGGCTAGAACGAGATGGCGCCGGTCACGAGCGCGACGACGGTCATGACCAGCGTCGTGCCGAACGCCCATTTGAAGATGAACCGCTGATGGGCGCCCAGGTCGACGCCGCTCATGCCGACCAGGATGAACGTGGACGCGGTCAGCGGGCTGAGCGGGAACCCCGTGGTCATCTGCCCGAGGATGGCCGCCGTCCCGACCTCGGCCGCGCTGCCGCCGAACGTCGCCGAGGTCTCCGCCAGCACCGGCAGCACCCCGAAGTAGTAGGCGTCCGGGGTGAACACCAGCGACAGCGGCATGCCCGTGACGGCCACGATCACCGGCAGCGCGCCGCCCGCGCCGTGCGGGATGATGCCGGCGAGCCACTTCGCCATCGCCCCGATCATGCCGGTGCCGCCGAGGATCCCGGTGAACACACCGGCGGCGAAGATCATCGTCGTGACCAGCACGACGTTGGTGCCGTGCTTGGTGAACAGCTCCTGCTGCTGCTCCCACTTCGGCCGGTTCACGATCACCGCGATGACGAACGCGATCACGAACACGACCTCGAGCGGGAACCACTGGGCGAGCAGCACCACGACCAGCGCGAGGGTCAGGACCACGTTGAACCAGAACCGGACGCGGGCCCAGCCGGCCCGCGGCTCCGGCGCGGGCACGACCTCGTCCAGTTCGATACTGTGCCGATCGTTACCAATCCGACCGGCAGTCACGGCGGAAACAGTTCCTGCAAGCGGATCAGCTGCGGTCCGTGTCCGCCTACTTTCGGCCGGATTAGTAACACCGAGCCGCTTGCGTTCCGACCGTCCGATGAGGAACGCGGCGACCAGCACCCACAGGATGCCCGCGACCATCGCCGGGATAGCCGGCACGAAGATGTCGCCCGAGGTCAGGTGCAGCGCCGCCATGGCCCGGGCGGTCGGGCCGCCCCACGGAACCATGTTCATCACGCCGGCGCCGAGACAGACCACGCCGGCGAGGACGAGCGGCCGCATGCCGAGCCGTTTGTAGATCGGCAGCAGCGCCGACACGGTGATCAGGAACGTCGACGCGCCGTCGCCGTCGAGCGCGACCAGCAGGGTCAGCATCGCGGTGCCGACGGTGATCTTCAGCGGGTCGCCCTTCGCCCACCGCAGCACCCGCGCGACGGCCGGGTCGAACAGCCCGACGTCGATCATCAGGCTGAAGTACAGCACCGCGAACGTGATCATGATCGCGACCGGGGCGACCTTGAGGAGACCGCCGCCGACCAGCGTGCCGAGGGCGCCGCCGTGCCCGGTGACCACCGCGACGAGGATCGGCAGCGCGGTCAGCGCGATGAGCACCGAGACCCGGCGGGACAGCACCGCCACCAGGAACAGTGCGATGGTGACAAAGCCACTCGCGGCGAGCATCCTTGACCTCCTTCGAGTGTGCTCACCTTCCCCAGCGGCCACCTATCGCGGCAAGCATCAATCTTCGATAGATTGATGAGCCGTGCGCATGGATCTGACAGTGCAACAGCTCCGCGTCGTGCTCGCCGTGCACGACGCCGGCAGCTTCACCGCAGCGGCGGAGGTGCTGCTGCAGGCACAGTCGTCACTGTCCAGGACCGTGCTCGAAGTGGAGCGACGCCTGGGGGTGGCGATCTTCGAACGCACGACCAGACGGCTCGAGCTGACCGCCGAAGGCCGCGAGTTCGTCGCGATCGCCCGCGTCACGGTCGCGTCGTTCGACGCGAACCTGCGCCACTTCGCCGGCTTCCTCGACGGCCAGCGCGGCCGGGTCCGCGTGGCGACCCTGCCTTCCCTGGCCGCGATCCTGCTGCCCACCATCGTGTCCACCTACCACCGCGACCACCCCGGCGTCGTCCTGTCCATCGAGGACGCCCTCGCCGCCGAGGTGCTCGGTCGCGTCCGCGCCGGTGACGTCGACCTGGCCGTGACCGTCGTGTCCGCGACCACCGACCCCATCGACGACCTGCTGGTCACCCCCGTCGCCACCGACCGGTTCTGCTGCGTGTTCCCGAAAGGCCACCGCTTCACCGAGGTCGCGGAGGTCACCTGGACCGACCTCACGGCCGAGGCGTTCATCGCCTTCGACCGCACCACGAGCATCCGCCAGCACCTCGACCGGGCCTTCACCGAGGCAGGCACCCGCCCGCGCGACGCCATCGAGGCCCGCAACATCAGCGCGGTCGCCGGCCTCGTCGCCGCCGGCCTCGGCGTGACCGCCGTACCGGGACTCGTCCTGCCACTCATGACGTTCGCCGAACTCGACCACCGTCCGCTCGGCGCCCCGCGCACCGAACGCAGCATCGCCGTCGTCCGCGTCCCGCACCGGCCGCTGGCGCCCGCGGTCGTCGCCTTCCAAGCCGCCATCACCGACGCGAGCCGCTCCGGCATCAACCTGCCCGAGGAGGTGTCCTGGTTGCCGTCGTGAACGACAGCACCTCCTCAAGCGAGGTCGGTCGCGGTCAGGACCCGGTTCCACACCACGACGTCGTCGACACCGCCAGGCCATGGATCGCTGTGCCGGCCACCCGAGACCGCACGGCCGATGGCCAGGGAGCCCGGTGCGGCATCTCCGGCGGGCTGGTTCCAGGTCTTGGCCTGCGCCACGCCGTCGACGTAGAGGACGTAGCTGCCGGCATCGGCGTCGTGCACGCCGGCCAGGTGGTACCAGCGCCCGGTTTGCGGGGCCACGTCCGACAGCGCTCTTCCCGCGCTGGTCGAGAAAGCCAGGCGGTTGTCGGCCGCGGAGTACTGGAGGTAGAAGCCGCTGCTCGGGTCGCCGTCCTGGCTGACCGCCGTCGCCCACGCGTCCGTGCGGTCCAGCCGGACCCACGCGCTGACCGAGAAGTTGCCGGTGGTGTCCAGGACGGGCCCGCTCGTCTGCGCGTACTGACCCGTGCCGTCGAGCTGCAGCGCGGTGCCGGTCACGCCAGGAACCCAGGCGGGTGAACCGGTCAGGGTGGCGTCGTGGGCCCCGGCTGTGTCGTGGGCGATCGTGCCGCTGCCCTCGTCGAGACGCCAGGCGCCGACCGGATCGTGCCGGCCCGCGAGATGGGCGACCTGAAGGTTCTGCCGCTGGTGCGTGGTTTCCGTTCCGCCGCCGGGGCCGCGGTAGGACGCGGTCGCGGTCAGCGTCGCGGCACTGCCCGGCTCGGCGCCCGCCGGTGCCGTCAGGGTGTAGTTCCACGTCCAGGACCGGCCGGGCGGGATCGCCGCGGCGGGCCGTCCGGCGGCCGGGGTGGCCGACCAGCCGTCCGGCACGGCCAGGCTCACCCGCGGCGAGACGAGCGGGCTCTGCGTCGTGTTGCGCACCGTGACGTCGAGCGGGATGCCCCGCTTGACCGTGACGACGCCGTTGGCGTTGGCGGGCCCGACGCCGATCCGGGCGTCCGGGCTCGACGGCGTCCAGGACTGCAGTTCGGTGACGCCGACGAACGCGCCCGGCGGGTTGGTGAACACGAGCCGGACCTTGCTGGTGGTGACGACGGGAAAGGTGATGCGGTTGACGCCGTTGCCCACCGGCCTCGCCTGTTCGCGGACCTGGCCGGGAATCTCCTGCCAGGCCGAACCGGTCCAGTACTGCAGGCTGTAGGCGGCCGCCGGCTTGACCCCGCCGCCGTCGTCGTAGCCGTGCCAGCGGATGTCGCCGACCGGCGTCGGGGCGCCGAAGTCGACACCGTAGAAGTCGTTCGCGTTCGGCGAGGCGTAGTTGGTCCACCGGGTGTTCTGGGGCACCTCGTTGTACCAGACCTTGCCGTCGAGGGCGTTCCACGCGTTGTCGTAGGGCGACGTGTACGACGTGATCGGCCTGGGATAACCGGTGCGCAGCGGGTTGGCGGCGTCGTCGACGAGGTCGTCGGCCCTGGGGAGGCGCGGGCGGCCGACGTCGATCGTGGTGTTCCGCAATGCCGCCGACTGCCGGACGAGCCGTCCGTCGACGTAGAGCCGCATCCCGGCGCCCTGTCCGTAGTGCCGGCCGTCGCGGTCCCACAGCACGGTCACGTCGTGCCCGTGGTAGGGCACGTTCTCGGCGGCGAAGTGGTCCCATGTGGACGGTGCCAGCGGCCGGACGTCGAGCGTGTCCCCGGTCTGCGGGCGCAGCCCGATCAGGCCGGACAGGACGAGGTCGGTGTAGGTCGAGTGGTTGTAGTCCTCGCTGCGGTCGCGGCCGTCGTAGATCCACGCGTCGCGATCCGGGTCGTGGGCCTCGGCGACGTAGGGCTTGCCGTCCTTGGTCTGGGTCCGGGCGTAGGTGGCCAGCGCCGCGGCGTAGTCCTCTCGGGAGATCGTGGCCTGCGCGGGGTAGTCGTCGAGCAGGCCGGCGAGGCCGGTGAGGGTCTGCGAGGTGGCGAAGGGCCAGCTGGGGCCGTCCCAGCGGCAGCAGCCGCCGGCGTCCTTCATGAAGAACGGGCTGCGACGCTCGGCCGTGGTCGGGCCGTAGGCGCTCGCGAAACCGCCGGGGTCGCGCAGCTGGGACCAGGCCACGTCGTTCCCGGTGCCGGCGGCGCCGAACATCCACGGGACGAACCCGATTTGTTCGCGGCTGCCGGACAGCCGGTGGTCCGGGTTGCCGTCGCGGGCCATCGCGTAGTAGAAGCCGCGGTGCGGGTCCCACAGCCACTTCTGCAGCGCGGCCTTGAGTCCGGCGGCGCGCTGGGCGTATTCGGCGGCGAGCCGGTGGTCGCCGGCCGAGTCCGCGATACGGCTGATCGCGACGGCGTCGCCGTACTGGTAGGAGTTGAGCGTCGGGCGGTACCCGGCGCCTCCGTGGTACGGGTTGGGCGACTCGTAGGAGGAGGCGGAGTACTCCATGGCGTCCCAGACCGGCACCGACCAGTACAGGCCCAGCTCGGCGTTGAACTGCTTGTCCCAGCCACGATACTGGCGCACGAGGGCGGGAAGCAGTTCGCGCAGGGCCGCGAAGTCGCCGGTCACCTGGGCCAGACCGTAGGCCGAAGTGGCCAGCCACGCGCTGTACTCGTGCGCCCAGTCGGTGGTGTCGGCGTTGACGTCGTCGATGGCCGGTTTGGTCCCGGCGCCGGGACCGGTGAGCCAGAACCGCAGGTAGTCCTGGGCATAGCCGGGGTCTCGCAGCCAGCGCCCTTCGGTCAGCTGGTGGCCCGCGGCCGCGTTGATCGCCTGGTAGGGCGCGGCGTAGCCGCAGCAGTCGAGGAACTCCGTCGAGATCCAGCCGTCGGTGGGATCGGTGTAGCGCAGGTGTTCCTTCCAGACGCGCCACCGGTAGTAGTAGACGTTCTGCATCGTGGCGTCCGGCAGGTCGACGAACGGGATGTTCGCTTCGTACCAGGCAGGATCGGCGTAACCGGCGAGCGCGGCGGCGTGGTCGAGGAAGTGCGTCCCCGGCGCCGGGGAAGGCGAGACGTCCTCGGCCGCACTCGCGACGCCCGCGAAGGCGATCTGGGTGGCGAGGCCGATCGCGGCCAGCCAGGCCATCGCGCCACGTCCGCGTCGTCTCTTGGACAGCCGCCTGTGCATCGAGCCTCCCGCACGGTTTACAACGTTGTAAAACCACAGACCGCACCACTATCGCTCAGCAGAACCCAAAAGGGAACACCTTCGCTTGCGCCGATCAGCGGTTTTCCGATCCGGGTTCGCTCGATACACCCGAAGGATGAGCGGTATGACGCAGCTCGAACCCGTCACCTACCCGTTCGGCTCCGCGGCGGGGCTGGACATCGACCCGGCCTACGCGAAGGCACGCGACACACCCGGGATGATCCGGATCAAGCTGCCCTACGGTGAGCCCGCGTGGCTGGCCGTCCGCTACGACGACGTCCGGCTCGTGGTGGGTGACCGGCGGTTCAGCCGCGCCATGGCCGTCGAGGCCGACGTGCCGAGGATGGGGCCGGTCAAGCTGGACGCCGGGATCATCGTGAAGGATCCCCCCGACCACACCCGGCTACGCAAGCTGGTGGCCAAGGCGTTCACCGTGCGCCGGGTGGCACACCTGCGGCCGCGGATCCGTGAACTGGCCGAAGAACTCGTTGACGCGATGACGGCCCGGGGTGCGCCGGTCGACCTGGTGGAGCACTTCGCGTTGTCGCTGCCGGTTGCGGTGATCTGTGAACTGATCGGCGTGCCGGTGGCCGACCGGCCGAAGTTCCGGGCGTGGAGCGACGCGTTCCTGTCCACCAACCGGACCACCGCGGAACAGTTCGCGGCCAACCGGGAAGAGTTCCGGGAGTACATGAGCGGACTCATCGCTGCCCGGCGCGCGGCCCCCGCCGACGACCTGATGACCGCGTTGATCGAGGCCCGCGACGAACACGACCGGCTCTCCGAGCTCGAACTGACCGACATGTGCCTCGGGCTGCTGGTCGCCGGGCACGAAACCACCGCGTCGCACATCCCCAACTTCGTCGTCGTGCTGCTGGCCCACCCCGAGCGGCTGGCCGAACTGCGTGCCGACCTCGACCTGATGCCCGCCGCCGTCGAAGAGCTGATGCGGTTCACGCCGCTGAGCTACGGGCCCGGCTTCCCGCGCTACGCCACGGAGGACATCGAAGTGGGCGGGGTGCTCGTGCGGGCGGGAGAACCTGTCGTGGTCAACTTCGCGGCGGCCGACCGGGATCCCCGGCAGTTCCCCGATCCCGACGAACTGCGCTTCGACCGGGAAGACAACCAGCACCTCGGCTTCGGACACGGCGTGCATCACTGCCTCGGCGCGCCACTGGCCAGGGCCGAGCTGCAGGAAGGACTGCGGGCACTGCTGGCCAAGCTGCCCGGCCTCCACATCGCCGGGGACATCGTGTGGAAGATCGAGATGCCGGTGCGCGGCGCACAGCGGATGCCGATCGGGTTCTGACCCGTCAGGTGCCGGGAGGTCAGGAACCGAGCAGTCGTCCGATCGGCTCGCCGAGTGCGCCGAAGGAGCTGGCCAGCGCGGCCAGTGAGGTCATCAGTCCGCTCCCGCTCGTGGCCAGGACACCGGCCGACTTGAGCAGGGAGACGAGGCGGCCGAGGCGGCCGGCCGCAGACTGCTTGTCAGAGTGCGGCGTACCGAGTTCGGTGTCGATGGCTTCGAGTTCGGCATTCACCCGGGTCATGAGCGGAGGTGACAACCGTAGCGCGCCGATGTCCTGCCGGACTCGGTCGAGCAGGGCTCGGGAGTCGGCGTACCCCGCCTGCCCGCCGTGGATGACCTGGTCTCCCGCGACGTTGTTGATATTCGCGGCGTGCTGGCTGCCGATGTTGAACGTCATGGGTGAACTCCCTTCAGGGGGAACGGGGCGGACGGGAGGTCGGGAGGGCCGGGTATGCGGCTTCCACCCGTCGCCGGCGGGCTGTCGCGACCACGTGGAGCACGATGCCGATGACGACCAGGACGCCGCCGACGGCCGCGGCGGCCCACCCGAGCAGCCCGACCGGGACTCCGCCGAGCGTCGGGGTGCTCAGGTCCGGCTGGACGAAGCCGCCGGGGTCGCCGGCGCTCGGAATCTTGCCCCAGATTTCGCTCATGAAGCCCAGCACCATCGAGGCGAAAGCGGCACCGCCCAGCAGGATGAGCAGGAAGCCGAACCAGATCAGCCGAGTGGCCTTTGTTTTGGTCGCGGCGATTTCCCTGAGGAAGCTGTCGCGTTGCTGGATCTGGTGGACGATCTGATCGCCGCCGATGTTGTACAGTGATTCTGCGCTTTGCCGGTCGACGACAAAATTGCCCGGGTGGGGCCGATCAGCTCTGTCACGGACTGCGTCGTGCAGGCCGGTGACATCCCACTGCTCGTTTCCGGCCGTCTCTTCGAACCGCATCTCAGCTCGACCCACCCTGATCACGTCGCCGTGTTGCAGGAGCGCCGGCGACGACACCGTCCGCTCGTTGATCGTCGTCCCGTTCTTCGAGCCGAGGTCTTCCAGTATCGCGCGCCCGTCCCTGTGCAGCACGACGGCGTGACACTGGCTGATGAAGGAGTCCTGAACCTGAACATCGGAGTTGGCGCTGCGCCCGATGACCGTGCGGGCGGCGGTCAGGGGGAAGGCCGTCCCGCGAAGGGCGGCGGGTTTGGTGATCACCAGTCGACCGGCCATCAGTGTCTCCGAGGGCGCCAACGAAATGTTTCCCCCACGATACGCCTCCGGCAGGGGGGCGGCGACAGGTAATGCCGCCGTTTCGATATCTCCCGTAGCCTTGAACGCAGTTTCTCCGCGGTTTGTCAGTCACATGCTCGGGACGCTCGCGAAAATCGATCTCGGCGGCCGTCGATTGCCGGACTGATATCTGCCGGATCGAGCACCGTCCACTTCTGCCCGACCGGCATTCTCAATGCGGTCCGGAAACCGAGAACAGCGACCAACCGGTCAGCTCGTGGAGGGTGTGCGGGCCAGTCGTTCGCGCAGGCGAGCCACGAGCTCTGCCTCGTCGGCCGCGACCAGCCGGTAGTCCCGCACGACAACACGTCCCCCGACGACCACGTGTTTCGGCCGCCGCCCGGGCGACGCCCACAGCAGTCCCGCGATCGGATCGTGCACGCCCGCGTCGGCGACGCCGGAGACGTCCCACACGCACAGGTCACCGGCCGACCCGGCACCCAGGTGCCCGAGCTCGGGTCGGCCCAGCCCCGCGGCGGAACCCGTCGTGGCCATCCCGAGCACGGTGCGCGCGGGCAGCTGCGGCCCCACGAGGGCCGAGACCTGAAGGGCGAGCCGGGCATCGGCGAGCAGATGCCCGGCGTCGTTGCTTCCCCCGCCACTCGTACCCAGGCCGACGACGACGCCCGCTTCGATCAGCGCGGCGACCGGCGCGACGCCCCACCCCATGGGTACGTCGCACCCCGGCGCGTGCGTCGCGGTCACGCCCGCCTGCGCGAGCAGGCGGATCTCGCCGGGCGTGACGTCACACAGGTGGGCCACGGTGACGTCCGGTTCCAGCCACCCCCATTCGTCGAGGAGCTGGAGTGGCCTGCGCCCGTAGCGCTCGACGGCGATCGCGGTGTCGACCTGCTCGTTGGCCTGAGTCCGGCGGCGCAAGCCGTGGCGGGCCGCGACCGCGCCGAGAGCCGCGAACGTCTCCCGCGCGTCGGAATGGACCCCGGCGGGGCCGACCGCGACCTGGAGCATGCCGTCCGGCGAGACCCCGCCGGTGGCCCCGGGAACGAGCGCGGTCGCGATGGCCTCGGCGGACTCGCCCGCCCACTCCGGATCGTCCCGCGCCGAGCCGCGCACGAAGGCGAGCCGGGCGCCGAGGGACCGGACGGCCCCGGTCGTCGCCCTGGCAAGGGCGACCGTGTCCGCGATCGAAGCGCCGTGCGGCCAGTTCAGATGGTGGTCCGCGATGGTCGTGACACCGCACAGGAGGCTTTCGGCGGCGCCCACCGAGGCGGCGACGGCATAGGCCTCCGGATCGTGGCCGACTCGCCCGTAGGCGGCGGCCATCGCGGGCAGCCACTCGACCATCGGCACGCCCCGCGTTCCGGGCAGGGTGCGGAACGCGCTCTGCAGGAGGTGGTGGTGGGCGTTCACGAGCCCCGGCGTCACCACGCATCCGGAGGCGTCGAGCGCCGTCCTGAGCGGGGAACCGTCGTCGAGGATGAGATCACCACTGTCCTCAGTGGATGAATCGACGAGGATGCGATCGGCGCCCTGGATCGTCAGCATGGGTCCCTTTCACAGATCCAGGACGAGCCGGCCGCCGCACGAGCGCGAGACGCAGATCATCATGGTGCGGTTCGCGGCCTGCTCGTCTTCGCTCAGGATCGAATCCCGGTGCTCGGCGGCGCCGTCGAGGATCGGGGTCTCGCACGTCCCGCAGGTGCCCTCACGACACGAGGAGAGCACGAGAACCCCGGCGTCCTCGGCAACATCCAAAATGGACCGATCGGGCGGCACCGAGAACGTCTGCCCGGACAACGCCAGCTCCACCTCGAATTCGACGTCGGTCGTCGCCGGGACCACCTTCGGCGCGAAGCGCTCGACCTGCAGGGAACCCCACGGCCACGCCCGCATCGCCGCTTCGACGTCGTCCATGAGCCCCGCGGGCCCGCAGCAGTAGACGACGGTTCCCGCCGCGGGAACGTCCAGGAGCCGGCCGGAGTCGAGCCGGGAGCCCTCGGCGCTCACCCTCAGCTCGATCTTCCCGGGATGGCTCCGCACCAGCTCGTCGGCGAACGCCATCGACGCCCGCGTGCGCCCCGCGTACACCAGCCGCCACGGCGTGCCGCTCGCCTCGGCCGACTCGATCATGGGCAGGATCGGGGTGATGCCGATGCCACCGGCGACGAAGAGCGCGGGGACCTCCGGCCGGAACTCGAAATGGCTGACCGGCCCACGGGCCCGCAGCGACGTCCCGGTCTCGAGGACATTGTGGACATACGCCGAGCCCCCGCGGCCCGCCTCGGCACGCCGCACGGCGATCCGCCAGGCACCGGCGTCCAACGCCCCGCAGAGCGAGTACTGACGCTCGTCACCCGTCGGGAGCACGAGGTCGATGTGCGCTCCGGGCCGCCACGCGGGCAGGCGGCCGCCGTGGGCGGCCGCGAGGTCCAGGACGACGACGCCGTCCGCGGCCTGGGTCTTCGAGACGACGACAACGTCGTATTCGGCGTGGCGCGCCGGGCCCGTCATGCGTTCTCCAGCTTCTGTTTCACCACGACGAGGTGGAACCGCGATCCGTCGGGCGAGCACCAGCGATGTGCCGTGCCACCCGGGTAGTAGACGGAGTCGCCCACGTCGAGCCGGACCGTCCCGTCCTTCTCGAGGTCCAGCAGGAGCGCCCCGCCGACGACGTGGACGAACTCGTCCTCGGAGTGGCGGAAGTAGTCCCCGAACTCGGGGCTGGTCCCGGTCCACTCGATCGGATCGAACGCCCGCCTGCCGCGCGTGAGCAGCCTGACCTCGCCGTTGGGGAACTGGTTGCGGGCGCCCTCGCCGGCGCGCAGCACGTCGGCTCGCCCGCTCTCGGCGTCCGGCAAGCCCGGGGCGCCGGCGGCGATGAGCTCGACCTGGGTCGAGCCGAGGGCCTTCGCGATGCGGTCGAGCGAAACCATGCTCGGCCGGGTGTGTCCTCGCTCCAGCTGGCTGAGGAACGGGTGCGAAAGTCCGGTGCGCCCCGCCAGCTGGACGAGCGTGAGGCCACGGGACCGGCGCAGCTCGCGGATGCGCGCGCCGACTCGCTCGGACTGCTCGTCGACGACGCGTGACGGCGCGGGGTCGGCTTCCTTCACGGTGACCGCCACCACCCCACCGAGCCGCAAGGGCAACACAACGAACACGGGGTTTTACACATCGGAAACCTCGGCTCCGTACCGTCTGCGATGTTGATGCGGTCAACATTTACACCATCCCCGCGCTTCCGCAACACCCTGATACCGGAGAAACGCATGGCTGACTCGCTGCCCCGCCCGCTCGCCGCGGTGCGCAACGCGAAGCTGCTCGACGGGCGCGTCGTGGACGTCTCGTTCACCTCGGGCACGGTCAGTGCGATCACCGCCGCGGGCGCGGCCGGCCTCCCCGAGCCGACGCTCGATCTGGATGGCTGGCTGCTGCTTCCCGCCCCGGCCGAGCCCCACGCGCATCTCGACAAGGCCCGGAGTTTCGACGCCGTCGGCCCGAAGCTCGGTGACCTCGGCTCCGCGATCGACGCGTGGCGGGCGCACGCGACGGCGATGAGCGTCGAGTCGATCGTCGAGCGCGCCCGGGCGCAGGCCCTCGCGATGCTCGCCGCGGGCACCACCGCGATCCGGTCTCACGTCGACGTCCTCGAAGACGGCGGGGCGGGCACCGAAGACGTGACGCGCGCAGCCCGTGCCCTCGTACAGGTCCGGGCGGAACTCGCGGGCCTCATGGACATCGAACTCGTGGCGCTCGCCGGGCCGCACTGCCCCGACCACCACGTGGAAGCGGTCCTCGACGTCGGCGTCGACCTGGTCGGCGGCGCTCCGCACCTCGCTCCCGATCCCGCGGCGGACCTCGCGCGGCTGCTCGCGCTCGCGGAGCGGCGCGGGATCGGCGCCGACCTCCACGCCGACGAGAACCTTTACGGGCCCGTCACCCTCGACGCCTATGCCCGCGCGGTGCGCGACTGGCCGGCCGACCGCCCGCGCACGGCGGGCCACTGCGTGCGGCTCGGCACGCTCGAAGCCGCACGCCGGGACGCGATCATCGCGGACGTCAAGGCCGCGGACATCGGCATCGTCACCCTGCCCATCACGAACCTCTATCTCCAGGGATGGGAGCACCCCGTCTCGACGCCGCGCGGTCTTGCGCCCTTGCGCGAGCTTCTCGACGCGGGCGTCCGCCTCGGTGCCGGGGCGGACAACGTGCGCGATCCGTTCAACCCGGTGGGCCGCGGCGACGCACTCGAAACCGCGTCGCTTCTCGTCACGGCAGGCCATCTCTCGCCGGAGGACGCCTACGGGCTCGTGAGCACCGGAGCGCGATCCGTCATGGGACTGCCGCCCGCGGGGACGGTGGTCGGCAGCCAAGCCGACTTCCTCGCCATCCGGGCCGTGAACCTCGTCGACGCGATCGCCACCGCGCCCGCCGACCGCATCGTCGTCCACCGCGGCCGCGTCGTCGCGATCACCGAGGCACGCCGCGAGCTTGCGGCGCTGACTGTGGCTCCCCTGCCCGTCCCCGCTTCCTGAAGGGAATTGCATGTCCACCACGATCGCGGCCGAGCCCGCTGTCCGCTCGACCCTGCTGGACTTCCGCGACGTCGACCTCGTCTTCCCCGACGGCACGGCGGCGCTCGACGGCGTCGATCTCACGGTGGACCGCGGCGAATTCGTCTCGATCGTGGGTCCGAGCGGCTGCGGCAAGTCGACGCTGCTGCGTATCGCGTCGGGCCTCGAATCGGCTTCGGGCGGAGCGGCCGACGTGAGCACGAGCCGCATCGGCTACGTCTTCCAGGACGCGACGCTCCTTCCGTGGCGGTCGGTCCAGGGCAACGTCGAACTCCTCGCCGAGCTCAACCGGGCGGCCAAAGTGGACCGGACCGCGAAGGCGGCCGCCGCGATCGGCCTCGTCGGCCTCAACGGCTTCGAGAAACATCTCCCGAAACAGCTCTCGGGCGGCATGAAGATGCGCGTCTCCCTCGCGCGCTCACTCACGCTCGACCCCGAACTGTTCCTGTTCGACGAGCCGTTCGGGGCCCTCGACGAGATCACGCGCGAACGCCTCAACGACGAACTCCTGCGGCTGTTCACCGAGCAGCGCTTCGCGGGCCTGTTCGTCACGCACTCGGTCTCCGAGGCCGTCTACCTCTCGACCAAGGTCGTCGTCATGTCCGGCAGGCCGGGCTCCATCGTCGCGCGGTTCGACGTGCCGTTCCCGATGCCGCGGGATCCCGACATCCGCTTTACCCCGGAGTTCGCCGAGCTCGTCGGCGACGTCTCGCACGCGCTCAGGAAGGGGCACAGCTGATGCCCACGCTCCAGGAAACCGCGGCACGCCGGACCACCGCCGCCCTGAAGCCCCGGCGCGTCCGGAAAACGGCGTCGTGGTGGCAGCCCGTCGTGGCCTTCGGCGTCTTCGTCGGGCTGTGGTACGCGGCGGCGGCGTATTACGACCAGGTGGTCGAGTCGCCCTACCTCGTGCCGTATCCGCACCTCGTGCTGACGGCGATCATCAACGACACGCGCCCCGACGGCGCTCCGACCGGGTTCAACGCGGAGCTGTGGGCCGCACTCGGCCGCACGACGGTCGTCTCGCTCGTCGGTCTCGCCGCCGCCATCGTCCTCGGGGTCCTGTGGGCCACCGTCATGGCCCAGGCAAAGGGCCTCGAGAAGGCGCTGTATCCGTACGCTGTCGTGCTTCAGTGCGTGCCGATCCTCGCGCTGGTGCCGCTCATCGGGGCGCTGTTCGGCTACGCCTTCCTCTCCCGCGTGATCGTCACCGTCATGATCGCGCTGTTCCCCATGGTCTCGAACACCCTCTTCGGCCTGCATTCCACAGATCGTGCGCAACGCGAGCTGTTCGCACTCCAAGGCGCCGGCCGGCTGACCCGGCTCCTCAAGCTGCAGATCCCGGCCGCGCTCCCCTCGATCTTCGTCGGCCTCCGCACCTCCGCGGGCCTGTCCGTGATCGGCGCGATCGTGGGTGACCAGTTCTTCCAGCGCGGCGACCCCGGCCTCGGTGTCCTCATCCAGGTCACGGCGTCCCGCCTGATGGGCCCCGAGCTGTACGCGACGATCATCGTCGCCTCGCTCTACGGCATCGCCGTCTTCCTCGCCTTCGGGCTCATCGGCCGGCTCGCGGTCGGCCGCTGGTTCGACTTCACCTGATTTTCCCACCCGAAACGGAGTTCCATGCGCACTCGACCCCGCACTGCCGCCGCCATCCTGTCCGTTGCCACGCTCGCCGTCGCCCTCACCGCCTGCGGCGGGAGCGGATCGGCCGACGCCGGCGCAGCGCCCGCGGCGCCCGTCCCGACCGGACCCGCCGTCGACCTCGCCGGCGTGTGCCCGTCGACGGTCGTCGTGCAGACCGACTGGAATCCCGAGGCCGACCACGGGCACCTCTACCAGCTGCTCGGACCCAACCCCGCGATCGACGCCAGCCAGAAGTCCGTGACGAGCGACCTCTACGCCAACGGGCAGCCGACCGGCGTCAAGCTCCAGATCCGCGCCGGCGGGCCGGCGATCGGCTTCTCGAAGGTCTCGGCCCAGATGAACCAGGACAAGTCGATCACCCTCGGCTACGTCTCCACCGACGAGGCCGTCCAGTTCTCCGGGGACATGCCGACCACGGCCGTGTTCGCCCAGAACGACAAGTCGCCGATGATGATCATGTGGGACCCGAAGACCTACCCGGACGTCACCACGATCAAGGACCTCGGCACCAAGCTCCAGGCGAGCGGCGGCGTCGTCCGGTACTTCAACGGCGCCGCCTACATGGCCTATCTCACCGATGCGGGCTACCTGCCCGCCGGCATCCTCGACGGGAGCTACGACGGCGCCCCGGCGAAGTTCGTGACCGCCAAGGGCAAGGACGCGCAGCAAGGCTTCGCGACCGCTGAACCGTACGTCTACCAGAACGAAATCGCCGCCTGGGGCAAACCGCTCAAGTTCCAGCTCGTCGCGGACACCGGCTGGTCCCCGTACCCCCAGACGATGTCCGTCCGCACCACCGAACTGGCCTCGCTCTCGCCGTGCCTCAAGAAGCTCGTGCCCGTCATGCAGCAGGCGGACGTCGACTTCCTGAAGAACCCGGCGGCCACGAACGACCTCATCGTCAAGCTCGTGCAGGCCTACAACAACGGCTGGACGTACGACGCCGCGGTGGGCAAGGCCGCCGTCGCCCAGATGAAGGACCTCAAGATCGCGACCGACGCCGGCACCGGGCACGTCGGCGCAATGGACGACAAGCGCGTCTCCGAGCTCATCAAGATCGCGGCGCCGGTCTTTTCCAAGTCGGGCGGACACGTCAAGAGCGGCCTCGTCGCCGGCGACCTCGTCACGAACCAGTTCCTCGACCCCAAGATCGCCCTCGGCTGGTGAACAGGAGCGTCATGACCAGCACTGAGACCATCGAGGCGCTGCGCGCCGAACTCGTCGAGCTGCTCGGCGAGCGCGGCGTGAGCGCCGACCTCAAGACCCGCGAGCGCGCCTCGGTCGACGAGGCCACGATGAGCCCCATCCTCTCCGAGCAGCTCCCGCTCGGCCTCGCCGACCTCGTGGCCTACCCGGCGAGCGCGGAGGAGATCGCGGTGGTCGTGGCCGCCGCGACCCGCCACCGCGTCCCCGTCACCGCACGCGGCAAGGGCACGGGCAACTACGGGCAGGGCATCCCGCTGCACGGCGGCCTGATCCTCGACACGACGCGCGCCCGCGCCGTCGTCGAGGTGGGCGACGGTGTCATCACGGCCGAAGCCGGCGCCTCCCTGGCACTTCTGGAACGAGCGGCCGACGCGAGCGGCCAGCAAGTCTGGATGTATCCGTCGACCGCGCAGTCCACCCTGGGCGGCTTCCTCTCCGGGGGCTCGGGCGGCACGGGGTCGATCGCGCACGGCACGAACTGGGAGGGCTTCGTCGTCGCGCTCGACGTCGCCCTCCCGGGTACCGAACCGGCCCTCGTCCACGTCGAGGGCGACGACGCACGGCCCTTCGTGCACACCTACGGCACCGCGGGGGTGATCGCCCGCGCGACGGTCCGGCTCGAACCGGCCCAGGACTGGCGGGCCGTCTACGCGAGCTTCCCCACCTTCGAGGAGGCGCTCGGCGCCGTGCGGACGCTCCGTGAGATCGAGCCCCTGCCACGGCTGGTGAGCGCGGACCGGGCCGCCGTGGCGGAACGGCTCCCCGCGGACCCGGCGATCCCCGCCGGGCGCGCGAGCCTGCGCGCGATCATCGACGCGGTGGCACTCGATGCGGCGTCGTCGCTCATCTCCGTCGCCGGCGGCTCGGTCGAAGACGTCCGCGAAGGGGTCCAGCAGACGATCAAGGTTTCGATGCTCTCCTACAACCACCCCATCTGGTGGCTCAAGAAGAACAGTCCCGGCAAGGACTACTTCCACGTCGAGGTCGGCGGCGAGGCGCTGATCGACCGCATCCACGAGGTCGAGGCCGTGTACCCCGGTGGCATCCTGCACATCGAAGCCGCACATCACTTCCCCATCGGGATGCTCGTCGCGGAATACACGGGCGCCGAAGACGTCTACGCGGGATACGCGAAGCTCGTCGAACTCGGCGTGCGCGTCCACAGCCCGCACCAGTTCTACGTCGACCACGGAGTCGAGGAGCTCCTCGCGCTCAAGGAACGCACCGACCCGGACGGGCTGCTCAACCCCGGCCACCTGGGCGTGCCCGAACTCGCCGTGACGCTGCCCGCGCAGGCCAAGATATGAACCGCGCCATCGCCGAACTCGCGGGCCCGTCCCTCGCCGACCGGATCGGCCGGGAATCGATCGTCGTCCTCCCCACGGGCGCGATCGAGCACCACGGGCCGCACCTGCCGCTCAGCACCGACGCCTTGATCGCCGAAGCAGTGGCCGGCGCCGCCGTCGAACGCGCCGCCGCCGAGGGCATCGACGTCTGGCAGCTCCCCACGCTCACTTACACGAAATCGGACGAACACAGCTGGGCGCCCGGCACGGTCTGGCTCGACGCCGAGACCCTGTTGCGCACCACCGTCGAAATCGGACGGTCGGTAGCGCTCATGGGCGCCGGGACGCTCGTGTTCCTCAACGGGCACGGCGGAAACGTCGCGCTCCTCCAAGTGGCGCTGCGGGAAATCCGCAAACGCTCCGGGCTCAAGACCTTCCTCATGCCCTCGCTCGTCCGCGCGGCCCCGCCCGCGGGTGAAGGGCTGGACGAGCGGGAGCTCGGCATCCACGGCGGTGCGGCGGAGACCTCCCTCGTCCTGCACCTGCGCCCCGACCTCGTGGACCTCTCGCGGGCCGAGCGCTGGGTGCCCGAGCACCTCGCGGACTTCCGGCACATCGGATTCAACGGGCGTCCCGTGAGCTTCGGCTGGCTGTCGAACGACTTCGGCACACCCGGCGTCGTCGGAGACCCGACGCAGGCGACCCCGGCCTACGGCGAGGTGCTGTGGGAAGCGTCCGTGCACCAGGCAGTCGAGTCCCTCCGCGAGATCGCCCGTTTCGAGCACAACTTCAGCCCGGGGAAATGAGGCTTTGCGTGCCGCGCAGGCTCCGGTAGAAAGCGCGGTGCCGGTCCGCCGCCGCGGCCCAGGTGTAGCGGCGGGCCCGCGCCCGGCCGGGCGCGGGATCGACGCCGTCGAGCGCGGCCCGCAGCTCTCGCGCGAAGCCGGGCGGGTCGGCGGCGAACCGGGCGGCGCCGCCGAAGACCTCGCGCAGCACGGGCAGGTCGCGGGTCACCACCGGCACCCCGGCGGCGAGGGCCTCCATCGCGGCCAGCCCGAAGCCCTCCTTGGTGGACGGGAAGGCGAACACCGCCGCCGACGCGACCAGTGACGGCAGTTCGTCGTGCGCGACCGGACCCAGCACGACCGGCTCGATGCCCAGCTCGGCGGCGCGCTTCTCCCAGCGTGTCCGGTAGTCGCGGTAGTCGAAGAGCGTCTCGCCGCCGGCGATGAGCAGGCGGACATCCGGTTCGGCCAGCAGCGCGTACGCCTCCAGGAGGTCGAGTGAGCCCTTCCGCGGCTCGATCCCGCCGACCGCCAGTACGTACCGGCCGCGCTCCGCGGTGCGCGGCGCGGTCGCGAAGCGGTGGTAGTCGACGCCGTTGGGGATGACGGCTGCCTCGAGGCCCCAGCCGTCGCGGACCTCGGCGGCGACCGACGCCGAGACGCAGATGTGCGCGTACGGCCGGACGATCGCGCGTTCGTGGCAGGCCGCCAGCTCGGGCGTGGTGAAAGTGTCCAGGTGGTGGATCGTCCGGATGCACCGGTCGACGGCGTTCGCGCTGATGCAGTCCTGCGCGTGCACGACGTCGTAGGCGTCCGGGGTGAACGCCGCGCGCAGCACGGCGATGGACCGCAGGATCCGCTCGCCGACGGACTCGTCCGCGACGTCGGGGAAGGGGACGATCGCCAGCCGCACCCGCGGGTCGACCGGGCGGAAGAAGCCCGCGTCGCCGCCGCGCCCGAGCGTCCACACGGTGACGTCCTCGCCGAGGTCCGCCAGCGCCTCGGCCAGCGCGAGGGTGTGCACGACCCCGCCGCGGGGTTTCGTCGAGTAGCTCAGCAGGGCGATGCGCATCAGGCCTCCCGGTAGACCTCGGGTTTCCGTTCCCCCAGGTGGTGCAGGACGCGCCGGGCGTTGGCGATCTCCTGCGCGACGTCCAGCTCGGCCACCGCGATCCCGGCCTTCGACCACGTCCGGGCGAGGATCTCGCCGCCGGGTCCGACGACCTTGGCCTGGCCGAGGAACCGCATCCCGCCCATCGCGCCGGTCTGGTTCGACGACACGAGCACGACCTGGTTCTCCGCCGCCCGCGCCTGGTCGTAGAGGTCGAACAGGCGCGACTGGCGATCTTGGGCCATCCGCGGCGCGCGGTTGGTGATGCTGGTCGGCCAGGCGCTCAGGCAGGCGACGATGTCGGCGCCGTCGACGGCCAGCGACCGGGCCGACTCGGGGAACGTCTTGTCGTAGTCGATCAGCATGCCCAGCCGCCCGACCGGCGTGTCGAACGCGGCGAACCGGTCACCCGCCTCGTAAGCGATGCTCTCCCCCGGCGGCTGGTGGACCTTGCGGTGCCGCCCGAGCACGCCGTCACCGGTGACGCACACCGCGGAGTTGTAGCGCCGCGGCCCGTCGGCCTCGCAGTAGCCGACGCAGACGACCATCTCCGCGGCGAGCGACCGGACGGTCTTCAGCTCCGCGCAGTCCGGGTCGAGCGCCGGCGGCAGCGCGTCCGGGTCCGGATGGCGCAGGTCGGCGAGGTAGCCGCCGAGGGCCGCGTCCGGCAGCACCAGCAGCGCGGCACCGGACGAGCGCGCGTGGTCGATCAGCGTCGCGATGCGCTGGAGGTCGAAGCCGAGGTCGCGGCCGAAGTGCGCGGCCACGGCGGCGATCCGGGTCTGCCCCATTCACGGGACACTAACCGGGTAGGCGTCGGGCCGTCGGTCGGCCAGGTGGCCCATCGACCGCCGGGCGGTGACCAGCGCCTCGTGGACGTCCAGCTCGGCGATCGCCATGCCTTCGGCGACGCCGGTGTCGGCGACGACCTCGCCGCCCGGGTCGACGACCTTGGCGCTCGCGACGAACCGGAGGTCGCCGAAGGTGCCGGACTGGTTGGCCGAGAGCCAGACGATCTGGTTCTCCAGCGCGCGGGCCCGGTCGAACAGGTCGAACCGGCGCTTCCAGCGGTCCTCGGCGAGGTCGGCGGCCGGCTGGGTCCGGCTGCCGGGCCAGGCACTCATGCACACGACGATTTCGGCGCCGTCGAGGGCGAGCGCCCGCGCCGATTCGGGGAACGCCTTGTCGTAGCAGATCATCATGCCCAGCCGTCCGACCGGCGTGTCGAAGGCGGCGAACTCCCGTCCGGCGCCGTAGCTGGCGTTCTCGGCCAGGGGCTGGTGGACCTTGCGGTGGTGGCCGAGGACACCGTCGCCGGAAACGCACACCGCGGAGTTGTACCGCCGCCCGCCGGCCAGCTCGCAGTACCCGGCCGTGACGACGAGGTCGCCGGCCAGCGCGGCCAGCCGCTTCAGCTCCGGGCCGTCGGCGGCGAGCGCGGGCGGGCCCTCGGCGCCGCCGTCGAGGTTGGCCAGGTAGCCACCGAGCGCCGCCTCCGGCAGGGCCAGCAGCCGGACGCCTTCGGCCTTCGCCTCACCGATCAGCTTCTCGATGCGCGCGAAGTCGCCCTCGAGATCGCGGTCGAACGGCGCGGCGACCGCGGCCATCCTGAGTGTCGTCATGAGTTCCCCAATCCGGTGACGCCGCCGTCGATGGCTCGCGTCAGTTCGCCGTCGGGCCAGCGCAGCGTGACGCCGGCCCCCGGCACCAGCTCGCCGCACTCGGCGGTGACCGCCGGGCCCGCCGGCGCGGGCGTCCCCGTGGTGAGCATCGCGAAGCCCGGGAAGCAGGTCAGCCAGTCCCCTGTGGACGCTCCGGGCGGCCGCGGCACGCGCTCGACGTCCAGTAGCGCGCCGCAGCCGGACGCTTCGGCGAGCATGCCGAGGGTGCCCGCGATCCCGGCCATCGAGACGTCCTTGGCCGCGTCCGGTCGCACCGCCGCGACCGAGCCGAGCAGTTCGCGCAATTCGGGCGTGCGGCGGAAGCTCGTCGAGTCCCACTGGCGTCCGGTGTAGCCGGGCCGCCAGCCGCCGCCGAGGTCGGCGGTGAGCCAGACGCGCTGCCCCGGCTTCCCGCCACCTCCGGGCACGGGGTCGGCGGTCCGGCCCAGCGCCGTGACCGACAGCGAGGCCGGGACGCCGAACTGCGTGTGCCCGCCGAGCACCGGCACGCCGTACGCCTCGCTCGCCTTCCGCAGTCCACTCAGGACACGGGCGGCGAAGGACGCGTCACGGGCGCCGAGCGCGTCGAGCAACCCGGTCGGCGTGGCCCCCATCGCGGCCAAGTCGTTGAGGTTGACCAGCACCGAGCACCAGCCCGCCCACTCCGGGTCGCGCTCGACCATGGCCGGGATGATCGCGTCGCAGGCCGCGACAACGTCGGTGCCCGGCAGCGGGACGCCGTCGTCGCCGACGAAGCCGGGCACGCCGGTCATGCCGCGCAGCAGCGGCCCGAGTGCGGCCTTGGTCGCGCGGGCCAGCGCGGCGATCCGGCCGATCGGCCACCGCATCAGCACGTGCTCGCGGCCCGCGACGGTCACCGGCCGCACCGGCTGCCAGCCGAGCCGGGCGAACAGCTTTTCGGTGCGGGTCTGGACGGTGGCCTCGAACCGCAGCGCGCCCTCGGCCTCGGCCCGCGCGCAGGCCGCGCGGACCAGGGCCGAGCCGATCCCCGGTGGCGAGCCGGGGGCGACGACCAGGCGGCCGCCCTGCCACCAGCCCAGATCCGGGCCGTCCGTCGCCGGGCCGAGCCGGACCCCGCCGAGCACGGCACCGGCCGCGTCGCGGGCGACCAGCACGATCGTGCGCGGATCGGCGTCGTGGTCGTCGAGATCGTGCCCGGCGAAGAGGCCCTGTCGCGACACGAACGCTTCGTGTCGCAACGCGCGATACGCCGTCAGTCCACTGCGGTCAGCTTCAGAGATGTGGAACGCCGGGCGGGCGGCGACGCTGCGGACGTCACCCAGCAGCGCGAGGATGTCGTGGTCCACGTCAGCCTCCCGCCGCGCTCAGCAGGCCGCAGGCCCCGCACGCGGCACAGCCCGCGCCCTGGTCGGCGCCGGTCATCCCGGCGGCCCGCAGCAGCGCCGCGACCCGGCTCGTGACGTCGGCGACCAGCGAAGGCGAAGGCGCGGTCGCGCCGTCGCGGCGGGCGAGGGTGCCGAGCATCGGCCGCATCGGGACGACGAACGGGTAGACGCCCAGGTCGATCAGCCGCCCGGCACCCTCGACCAGGTCGTCCGGGTCCTCGCCGAGGCCGATCAGCAGGTAGGTCGAGACGCGGTTGCGGCCGAACACCCGGACCGCCTCCGCCCACGCGGCCTCGTACTCCGCCAGCGGTACGGTCGACTTGCCCGGCATCCAGCGCTGCCGGACGTCGTCGTCGAGGGACTCGACGTGGATGCCGATCGACGTCGCCCCGGCTTCGCGCAGTTCGGTGAGCACGCCGAGGTCGCCCGGTGGTTCGATCTGCACCTGGATGGGCAGGCCCGGGACGGCGTCGAGCACCGCCCGGACGCACCGGACCAGGTGCCGGGCCCCGCGGTCCGGCCCGGCCGTCGTGCCGGTCGTCATCACCATCTGCCGGACGCCGTCGAGCCGCACCGCGGCCTCGGCGACCTCCGCGAGCTGCTGCGGCGTCTTCGCGGCGACGGTGGACCCCGACCGCAGCGACTCCTCGATGGTGCAGAACCGGCAGCGCTGGTCCTCGGCGTACCGGACGCAGGTCTGCACGACGGTCGTCGCGAGGACGTCCTTGCCGTGCAGCAGTGCGATCTTCCGGTAGGGAATTCCGTCCGAAGTGGACAGATCGTAGAACCGCGGCCGCGCCACCGGCGTCACGCTGAGGCCGAGGTCGACCGGCCCGCGGTGGATCCGGCCGTCGCGGACCTCGTACGGGCTGTCGGGGTTCAGCGGCAGCGTCGCGTTGGCACCGTCGACGACCAGGTGGCCGTCGTCGCTCGGCCCGGCGCCCTTGCTGCGCCGCACAGGTGCGTCCACCCGCACCCCGCGGACGGCGATGTCGGCGCGGGTGTCCAGAACTTCTTCGATGCCAACGCGCACTACGGCTCCTAGAACATGTAGGTGGAGTTGATGATCGCGCCCTTGCGCGCGTAGTGGATCAGCGCGTCCTGTACATCGAGGGGGTGCGTCGGGATGACACCCTCGATGAGGTCCTCCTCGCGCGCACCGTGCAGAGACAGGCCGAACCGGCAGCAGTAGGCCTTGCCGCCCTCGCTGATGAACGTCTTGAGCTGGTCGTTGATGTTCAGCTCGCCCGGGAACGCGGCGTTGCCGGTGGTCGGGAAGCCGCGGGTGGCCAGGCAGTTCAGCGAACCCGGGCCGTAGAAGTAGATCGCGGCCTCGAAACCCTTCCGCAGCGCGCGGGTCGCCTGCAGGATCGCCACGAAGCTCACCGACGACTCGTGTGCGATGCCGTGCACGAGCGTGAAGTAGCTCTGGCCGGGTTCGGCCTGGTAGTCCGGGAAGACCTTGGTCCCGCCGTAGATGTTCGACCCCTGCGGCAGCGACGGGTGCGGGATCTCGTCGAGGCTGGTCTTCTCGGTTTCGGTCAGCTCTGCCATCGGTCTATTTCCCTTTCTTCGGTCCGTACAGCACGTCGAACGTGCCGCGGAAAACCAGGTCGGCGAGCTCGCCGTCACCGGCCGCGGTGGCCAGCTTCGCGAGTTCGCCCTCGTGATCGCCCCATGGCTCGTCGGAAGCGAACAGCACGCGGTCGTGGCCGAAGCCGCGGCGTGAGATCTCCTCGACGAGCCAGCGCGGCGTGAAGCCGATCGCCCAGGACAGGTCCGTGTAGACCTGCTTCCCGGCGGCGATCCAGTCGAAGAAGCGGCCGCCGGCGAGCTTGATGTGCCCGCTCATCCCGCCGCCGAAGTGGACGAGGTGCAGCTTGACGTCGCCGGCGTAGGCGTCGACGAGCTTGCCGACCTCGTCGATGTCCGACGCCGCACCCGGCGAGGTGTGGACGTGCACGACGAGGTCGTGCTCCCTCGCCGTGGCGAAGATCCGGTCCAGTTGCGGCCGGCAGGCCGGGTCGGCCGCCCGGCCACCCAGCAGGAAGCTGAGCTTGAGCGCCCGCACGCCTTCTTCACCCGCCAGTTTCAGCGCTTCTTCGGTGCGGCCGGCGTCTTCGGCGCGCGGAGACACCCAGAGCGCGGCGCTGATCCGGTCGTCCTTGCCCGCCGCCTCGACGCAGAGCTCGTTGAAGGAGAACGCGATCGCCGGGTCCGGGACGCCGTAGTTCGGGATCACCAGCGCGCGCTCGGTGCCTTCACGGTCCAAATCGGACAGCAGCTCCCCGATCGTCGCACGGGCGCCAATCGCCGGGGCGACCGGCGGTCCGCCGTAGAACGGGTACGCCGGCAGCACGCCCAGGTGCCGGTGGGCGTCGTTCGTCCACTTCGGTGCCGCCATCACGCCACCGTCCGGGGCGCGACCCAGTCGTCGTCGGCCGGGTAGGTGCTCACCGGCGTGCCGGAGAGCCACCGGACGTCGGCGCCGCGGCCGACCCCGGTGATCCGCCGGGTCAGGTACTCCGCGTCCGCCGCGACACCGCAGAACCGGCCGGAGCCCCAGGTGTGCTGCCACGGCAGGCCGAGGAAGTACAGCCCAGGGCAGCTGGTGACGCCGCGGTGATGCGTCGGGTAGCCCTTGCCGTCGAACACCGGGACGTCGATCCAGCGGTGGTCGCGGCCGAAGCCGGTGCTCCAGACGACCGCCGAAAGCGCTTCCACGTCGAGGGTGCGAGGCCCCTCCGGCGGTTCCCACACCGGCTTGTAGCGTGCTTCCCGCGGCGCCGCGATCCCGCGTTGGGCGATGAAGGCATCTATCGAGTCCTTGATGCCTTCGGACACAGTGTCTGCGGCGTCGAGGTTGCGGCGCAGGTCGTCCGCGAAGCTCAGTTGTCCACTTCGGATTGTGTGGAGCCTGCCGTAGAGCTGCATGCCCTCGGTGGCGAACGCGCGCAGATCGATGTCGTGCCCGCCGTCGCGGCCGGTGACATAGTGGTTCGCCCGGAACCGCACGGCATCCGCGTCGGCGAACTCGTCGATCCCCCGCGCGTAGTAACCCATCTCGTCGAGCCACGCGACGACGTCGCGGCCGCGGTAGTGCCGGGCCACCCGCGGCGCCGCCCCGACGGCCAGGTGCACCCGGCGCCCGGCCAGGTGCAGGTCCTCGGCGATCTGGCAGCCGGACTGCCCCGTTCCCACGACCAGGACTTCGCCGTCCGGCAGCTGCGCCGGGTTGCGGTACTCGGCCGAATGCAGCTGGACGACGTGCTCGGGCAACCGCTCGGCCAGCCGCGGCTTCAGCGGCACCTGATACGGACCGGTGGCCAGCACGACGTGATCGGCGGTCAGCTCACCGGCCGACGTCGTGAGCCGGAACCCGCCCCCGGGCAGCTGCCGCAGCCGCGTCGCTTCGACGCCCTCGTGCAACGGGACGTCGAACTCCTTCACGTACGCCTCGAGGTAGGCGACGATCTCGTCCCGGACCATGAACCCGTCCGGATCCCCGCCCGCGTAGGGGAACCCGGGCAGCCGGCATTGCCAGTTCGGCGTGACCAGGCAGAAACTGTCCCAGCGGCGGGTCCGCCATTCGTGCCCCGCGCGCTCGCGTTCGAGCACCAGGTGCCCGACCCCGGCGGTGCTCAGACAGTGGGACATCGACAGTCCCGCCTGGCCGCCGCCGACCACGATCACCGGCCGATGCAGGCCGTCGAGCTCGAAGTTCATGCCGATCAGTGCACCGGCGAACCATTTCCGGACGGTTTCATCCGGAACATCGGCATGTTGCCGGGCCGCCGCCGCGTGACAACTTATCTCCGGCGGTGGTTAACATCGCCACGGTCACCTGGGGCAGGCGCGTCACTGCCGGCAGGCCAGGGAAGACCTGCCCCGTTTGCAACTGAGCTGAATTCAGTTAGGCTCTCGCGGTCGTCATCCGCGCACCACCGCCGCTGCCAGGAGACCCAGATGTCGTTCGTGCTGATCCACGGGGCAACCCTCGGTGCCGCCTGCTGGGACCGGCTGATCCCCCTGCTCGACGGCGACGCGCTGGCCGTGGACCTGCCCGGCCGCGGCAAACGGGCCGGCACCGACGTCAGGACCGTCACCCTGGACGATTGCGCCAAGGCCGTCGCAGCGGACGTCCTCGAGCGCGACCTCACCGACATCGTGCTGGTGGGCCACTCGTTCGGCGGCGTCACCGTCCCGCGGGTGATGGCCCTGCTGCCCGAGCGGATCCGGCACGTCGTCCTGCTGTCGGCCGTGGTGCCCGAAGACCGCACACGCGTGCTCGACCAGATCGATCCGGACGTGCGAACCGCCGTCGAAGCCGGCATCACGGGAGGCGTCTACTCGGTCGGCGTCGAGGCGGCGCGGACCATGCTGTGCAACGACGCCGACGAGGACCAGACCGCCTTCATCCTCGGTGGGCTGGTCGATGACGCCGCGGCACTGCTCACCGAGCCGGTGGACCTGGCGGGATACGAACTCCCCATCCCTCGCACCTATGTCCACCTGACGAACGACCAGTGCTACCCACCCGAGTTGCAAGCCAGGTCAAGCGAACGCATCGGCGCCCACGTCGTCACGCTCCACGCCGGCCACATGGCATCGGTGACCATCCCCGGCCAGGTCGCGGCCCTCCTGAACGACCTGAACCGCGCCGGCTCCCGACCGTGAAGACAACCTGAAATCAGTTTTGTTCCGGGCGCTTACCACCCGGGTGCTTGGCCGGTACGTTAGTTATTGGTCAATCACTAATAGAGGAGCGCACATGAGCGGCACCCTGGTTCCCGAGCGGCGATCGGCCGCGCAGCACGCCGTCGCCGAGCACCTGCGGCTGGTGGCAGCCGGCCGGATCGCCGAGTGGGTCGACCTGTTCACCCCGGACGGCATCCTCGAGTTCCCCTACGCCCCGGCCGGCGTTCCCCGCCAGGTCCGGGGGCGCGACGCGCTGCTCGCCCACATGAGCCAGTTCCCGGACACCTTCGACGTGCGGTTCGTGAACCTGGTGTTCCACGAGACCACCGATCCGGCGACCGCGATCGCCGAGTTTGGGTCGACCGGACGAGCGGTGGCCACGGGGAAGCCCTACGAGCAGACCTGCATCTCGGTGGTCTACACCGACGACACCGGCCGGATCATCCGCTACGTCGATTACTGGAACCCGCTCGTCGCCATCGAAGCGCTGGAACCCCACGCCGCGCCGCGTGATTGACTGTCGTCATGCCCGCCCCCGGCTCGAGCAAGAAGGGTGACCAGCGCCGCCGAGTAATCCTGGAGGCCGCGGTCGCGTGCTTCGCGCGCAAAGGCTTCTACGGGACGACGACCCACGAGATCGCCGAGCGCGCCGGCATCTCGCAGCCGTACGTCTACCGTCTGTTCGCCGACAAGCAGACGCTCTTCGCTCGCACTGTCTTCCACGTGTCCGAGTTGATGGCGAACACTCTGGCCGCCCACGTCGCCGAGGCCACCCCGGTCCTCCGGTCTCCGGAAGCGGCTCTGCGTGCGGCCCGATCGGCCTACGGCGCACTGATCCAGGACCGTGACGTGCTGCGATTCCTCATGCAGGCCAACTGCGCGGCCGACGAGCCGCTGATCGGCGAGGCCGTGCGGACCTGCTATGCCAAGCAGGTCGAGCTCGTCCGCGAACTGGTGGGATCCGACGACGAAGCCGTCCGGCACTGGTTCGCCGCCGGCATGCTCGAAAACGTCACGCTCTCACTCGGCCTCGCGGACATCGACGAGCCTTGGGCGCGCACTCTCAGCGGCCACTGAGCCGCGAAAGTTCTGCCCGATTCTCCCCCACCTCACGAGAGTTCCGCGCAGAACCGCCGCCCCTTGGCGGGAGTTTCCTTGTGCGGACCGGCTCGCCTCAGTACGTTCGGCCGCTACGACCCACCAGGAATCATCAGCGACGGAAGGCACCGGCCTGAGGCAACGGACGACCTGTTGCGTGGTCGGTGGCGGCCCCGCCGGGATGATGCTCGGGCTGTTGCTGGCTCGCGCCGGAGTCGACGTCACAGTCCTGGAAAAGCACACAGACTTCCGGGACGACTTTCGCGGCGACACCGTGCACCCCGCCACCGTGGATCTGCTCGACGATCTGGGCCTGGGCGAGCAGTTCGCCGCGTTGCCACGTTCTCGCGTCACCGAAGTGCTGCTGCCCGATCGGTCCGGCGGGTTCGAGCGCATCGGCGACTTCGCGGCGCTGGCCCGATTCGGTGTCCGGCACCCCTACATGACGATCGTGCCCCAATGGGATCTGCTGACCCTGCTCGCGGACGCCGGGCGAGCCGAGCCGGCCTTCCGGCTGCGGATGGGCACCGAAGCGACCTCCGTCATCAAGGAACACGGCCGGGTCGTCGGCGTTCGTTACCGCGCGAACGAGGATTCCGGCGCGCGCGTCGACGGTGAGATCCGGGCGGACCTCACCGTGGCCTGCGACGGACGGCACTCTGTCCTGCGCGCCGCGTCCGGCCTGCCGGTCACCACGTACCAGGTCCCGTTCGACACCTGGTGGTTCCAGCTCTCCCGGCGGGCCGACGAGCAAAGCGGCGTGCTGACGCGGACCGCCGGGCGGGGACGCTTCGCGGTCGTCATCCCCCGGCCCGGTTACTTCCAGATCGGTTACGTCGCCGCCAAAGGGACCGACCGGCAGTTGCGGGCTCGCGGCATCGCGGCGTTTCGGGACGACATCGCCGAACTCCTCCCGGACTACGCCGGCCGGGTCGGCGAACTGGTGTCGATGGACCAGGTCAAGCACCTCGACGTGCGGCTCAACCGGCTACGCCGCTGGCACACCGACGGGCTCCTGTGCCTCGGCGACGCCGCGCACGCGATGTCGCCGGTCGGCGGCATGGGTGTCAACCTGGCCGTCCAGGATGCCGTGGCGGCCGCGACCGCACTGGCCGGACCACTGCGCCGGGGCACGGTCGGCACGGCTGACCTCGCCCGGGTGCGCAAGCGCCGGCTACCGGCGACCATCCTGGTCCAGACCTTGCAACGGATCATGCACACGGACCTCGCCCGTCCGCTCGCGACCGGAGGCCTGGCCGGACCGGCCGGGCCGCTGATCGCCGCGGCTCGGCGGTTCCCGTGGGTGCAGACCTTGTCCGTGTACCTCGTCGGCGTCGGGTTCCGCCCCGAACGGGCACCGGCCTTCGCCCGCCGCGCGCCGGCGGGGGCAGCTCACGGAAACATTTCGGAAAGCCCCTGATCGCCGGGCACGCCGAGCTTCCAGAACACGAAGGCGGGCTCCTGCTGCACCTTGGCTTCCCGGCGCAGGCTGTCCCGGACCGCGGGGCCGAAGCCGAGGAGACTCGAGAGGGCACCGAAGATCGTCGCCGTGGGGGGTGCGGCGCTCGCCACCCCGCCGGCGACGGCGAAGCCGGCCGTGGCCAGGACGAACGGCAGGTCACGCAACACGGTGTTGCGCTGCATGGCTTTCTCGATGACGCGGATGTTCGGCCGGAACACCTCGTCGAAGACCCGGGCGACGTCGGCGGGAAACCGCTCCTCGTCCGGATCCGAGCCGATCAGGTCTTCGGTCAGCACGAGATGCCGCCGGAAGGCGTCGAACGCCTCGTCGTTACCCCGGATCGCGACCAGGTCCCGCGCCGGCACCTCTTCCAGGACCGGCCGGGTGAACGTGTCGACGAACGACAGCAGCCTCGTCCCGGGATGCAGGCCGTTCATCGCGTCCCGGGCCAGCCGCCAGTACGCGTCGGACGTGCTCCAGAACGTCCCGTCGACCGCTTCCGCGTGCAGCAGCCCGTTCCACGTGGTCAAGGACTGCAGGGTCAGCCGCGGCTCGACGGTGAACCGGGCTATCTCGGCCGGACCCATGCCGAACTCCGTCCACAGCTCGCGGTCCAGCTCGATCTTCTCGTGCTCGGCCAGCAACGGCAGCCGGTACTCGACCCACTGCGGATAGCTGTACACGTCGTAGCCGAGCATCTCCAGGTGGTCCTCGAGGTGGTCGGTGACCGCGCGCTCCACCGCGGTCACGGTCTCCTCGGCCGCCATGCGCAGCGGCCGGAACACGACGAACCCGGCCCGGACCAGCGGCAGCACCTCCCACATCCGGTCGAGCTGCGTCGCCAGGTGAGCCAGCAGCCGGGTGCCGGTCCCCCTGCCGAAGGTCCGCCGGTAGAAGTGGGCGAACCGCTTGATGTGGTCCTGCACGTACAGCAACGGGTCGTCGCAGATCACCAGGTCCGCGACCAGCACCGCGCTTTTGACCTCGGCGGACCAGTCGCGCCAGGGATCGAGGGCGATCACGGCGACCCGGCCCGGTTCCGGCCGGGGCTCCTCGCCGGGCGCGGGCCACGCCGCGTAGTGGGCGCGGAGCCGCTCCAGCGCCGATTCGGCGTTTTCGCGCTTGCTCAAGGACAACTCGAGTTCGGGGAGCAGTTCGTCGAGGAACCGGCTGTACTCGCTGTCCGGTGAGGGCATGCCGGCACTCTACGGCGGAAAACGCGGTGGCGGTGCGAGTCCGGCGATCCGCCGGACCTGGTGGAACACGCAGCTACCTGGTCCGGATGGTTCGCGCGCCAGGTGCCCTCCCGGGAACCGGTGGGTGCGGCGGCTCGTGCGGTGGTGGCAGTGCGAGCAGGGCGGCGATCACCGACACGGCTTCGCCGCCCTGGCTCCACACGGCCTCCTCGGCCGAATCGGCCCTCGTGCGGGCCGCCGATGCCTCGTGTTCACCGTGGATCTCGATCCGGTCGCTGAACCCCGGCCATCCGTACGTGCCCACGATGATCGCCAGCTCGCCGTGCCGGTCGCCGATGTGCTGGAACCGGAACCCGCGGGCGACGAGCGCGTGCAACCCCTCCTCGACGGTGGTCACCGGCGGTCCCGCTCGTCCGTGGCCGGCCGGGCGGTCTCGGCGGGCCGGCCGGCCGAGGCGTTCGCGCGGGCGTGCGCGGCCTGCGCAGACGGGACGCGATCGTGCGGTGTCCCGCCACCGCGGGCGTTTTCGACCCAGCGCACGGTCATGACCGCCGCCGCGGGCCGGTACCAGCGGTGTCGCGAAGACGGGGCACAGATCCTCCAGTTGCCTTGATGCGGCGGACCAGCATTCCCGGCCGGCCCGGCCCGGCGGGTTCCCGCCGGATGGGAGTTTTCGCCGGAGTTTCCGCGCGATCTCCGGCGCTGCCGCGGAAAGCGGTGATGCGCTACGGTGACCGACCGTCGGCGGTGTGTGGATACCTATTCGGTCTCGGAGCGGCGTCATGGGAACCAGCGGGTCGAAGCCCGGGAGCAAACCCGAACGGGAACGGCTCCGGCACCAGCTGCTCGCCGGCGGCTGCGGCCCGGCCCGGATCGCGGCCGAGATGGCCGGCCGCTGGCAGTTCAACCCACGCCAGGCCTGGCGGTACACCCACGGCCTGTCCCAGACGGCCGTCGCGGCGCGCTGCAACGACCTGCTCGGCGACGGCCGGGCACCGATGACCGGCAAACGGATCAGCGAATACGAGGCGTGGCCGCAGCGGGGCATCCGCCCCACCGTGCACGTCCTCGCCCTGCTCGCCCAGGTCTACGGCACCGTGCCCCGCGCCCTGCTCGGCGACGACGAACTGCCGTTGCTGCCCGAGTCGGAGCGGCTCGTGCTCGACCAGCTTCCGCCGCCCGAGGAGGAGGCCGCTCCGCCGTCGCCCGGATCCGGACGGCTCAGCGCCGCCGCGGTCCGCGCCGCCGCCCACGAGTCCGGGGCGCACGCCGAACGCGCCGAGGTCACCGAGGTCGGCGCGATCACGCTCGAACAGCTGGACCACGACGTCGTCGAGCTCGCGCGCACGTCCATCCTCACCCAGCCCGCCGAGATCTTCGGCGAGCTCGTCCGCGTGCGCGATCGCGTCTTCCAGCTGCTGCAGCGGCACGCCCACCCGGCCCAGCAGTCACACCTCTACCTGCTCGCCGGCCAGACGTGCGGGCTACTGGCGAACGCCAGCATGGAGCTGGGCTGTTACGGCGCCGCGGCCGAACAGTCGCGCGCCGCCTGGGTCTACGCCGAGATCATCGGCCACAGTGGACTCAAGGCGTGGTTGCGCGGCACCCAGGCGCTCATCGCGTTCTGGTCGGGAAACCCGCGGGAGGCGGCGCACCTGGCGAAGGCCGGCCGCGAACACCTGCGGCACGGCACCGGCTTCGTGCGGCTGTGCAACATCGAAAGCCGCGCCTGGGCCCACCTCGGTGACGTCCGCGAGACCCAGAAGGTGATCGGCATGGGTCACCACGCGCGTGAGCTCGTCACCGAGCCCGACGAGCTGCACGACCTCGTCGGCGGCGAATTCGGGTTCGACGAGGCACGGCAGTCCTTCTGCAACGCCGGCGCCTGGGTGCAGGTGGGCAAGCCGACGCTGGCGATCGAAGCCGCCGAACGCGCACTGCGCCTGTACGCGACGGACGCCGAACGCAGCCGCCGCTACGGCGGCGAGGCATCCACCCGGCTGGAGATGACCGACGGCTACCTGGCCGCACGCGAACTGGACGCCGCCGATGTCGCGCTCGACCCGGTGATCAGCACGTCCGCCACCGCCGGCGTCGCCCACCTGGCCACCCGCCTGTCCGGCATCTGCGCGACCCTGGACACCCCGCTGTACCGAAATTCCCGCGAAGCCAAAGAACTGGCCGAGCGGATCCGCGCCCACCCGGCGCTGGCCACCGGCTGACCGGGCCAAAACAGCGCTTCCCATCGGCCTCGGGGCCGCGGTCCACCTCGGGTGATGCCCGTGTCATGAGGGGCACCCTCATGGACACAAAGACCATGAGGGTGCCCCTCATGACTTTTCCGGGCCGGTCAGGCGGTGGCGGTCGATCTTGCCGTTGAGGCTCAGCGGCATGGTCGTGCGGTGTTCGAAGTGGCGCGGGAGCATGTGGATCGGGACCCGCGAACGCAGCCAGTGGTGGAGTGCGGCGGCAGGCAGGGGCTCGCCGGTGTAGATGGCGGTCAGGGCCGGTTCGCCGTCGGTCGCCGGGGCGAGCACGACGACCTGGTCGATCTCCGGGTGGGCGCGCAGGGCGGCTTCGATCTCGCCGAGTTCGACGCGGTGGCCGTGGATCTTCACCTGCTGGTCGAGGCGGCCGCGGTGGACGATCTCGCCGGCTTCCCAGCCGACGCGATCGCCGGTGCGGTACCAGAAGGCGTCCGTGAGTGGCCGCGAGCCGTCGTAGTCGGCGGCCGGGCCGGTGCCGTCGAAGAAGGTGAACCGGCCGATGTCGTCGCGGGGGTCGAGGTAGCCGCCGAAACGCTGGAGGCCGCGGACGCACAGTTCCCCCTCGGTGGCGGGCAGGCCGTCCTCACCGAGCACGACGGCGTCCAGGTGCGGGTACGGGCGGCCGATCGGCACGGTGCCGTTCGAGGTGCCGGGCCAGGCCGGGCGGTCGGCCGGGAGGCGGTAGCCGGTCACGGTGATGGTGAGTTCGGTGGGCCCGTAGATGTTGCCGATGGTGCTCGCCGGGGCGACCTCCGCCCAGAGCGAAGCCAGCTCGCGGGTGAGTGGCTCGGCGGCGAACAGGCTGTGCCGCAGGGTGTCCGCTTCTCCGGTGGGCAGGTTGCCCAGCTGCCGCGCGACGCCGACCACCGACGGGACGGCGAACCAGTGGGTCAGGCGGGCCCGCCGGATGTAGGCGACCGGGGTGAGCAGCTCTCCCGGATCGGGGGCGACCACGGTGGCGCCCGCCGCCCAGGCGACGAACAGGTCGAACACCGACGGATCGAACCCCAGCCCGAACGTCTGCGAAACCCGGCTGCCCGGTCCCACTTCGAACGCCTTGACCCAGTAGGGCACGTAGTCCGCGAAGTTGCGGTGACGGATCGGCACGCCTTTGGGCCGTCCTGTCGAGCCGGAGGTGAACAGCACGTAGGCCTCGTCGCCGGGACGACCCGAATAGGCCGGCAGCGCCCAGTCCTCGGTGACCGGCAGCTCGACCACGCGCGGCGCCCAGTCCGCGGGCTCGGCCGCCAGGACCAGCTCCAGGCCGGCCAGCTCGGCGATGTGCCGCAGGCGGCGCTCGGGCAGCCGCGGATCGAGGGGGACGACCGCGGCACCGAGCCTCAGCACCGCGAGGTAGCCCGCATACGCCTGGATGCCGCGGGCCGCGAGGAGGCCGATCCGCCGCGGAATCCGGCTATGGCGGGCCAGGACGGCTCCGGCCGTTCCCTCGGCCAGCCGGTGCAGCTCCCGATACGTCCAGCTCCGGCCGTCGGTTTCCACCGCGACGGCGTCCGGCCACCGGGCCGCGGTGTCCGCGAAGAACCGGTACAGCGTCATGCGGTCCCCACCCGTCCGGCCGCCATCCGCAGCACCGGCCGCGCGGCGACCAGTGCCAGCAGCAGGATTCCCGCGCCTGCCGCGAGGAACGGCGACCGCAAGCCTTGCGCACCGGCGAGGGCACCGGCGGCGAGGGCGCCCAAGGGCGCCGTCCCGGTGCCGATCAGCCGGTAGACCCCGTTGACCCGGCCGAGCAGTTCCGCCGGCACGTCCGCCTGCCGGAACGAAACGGTCAGCGTCTGGTACACCGCCGTGCCGAAGCCGAACACCGCGAACCCGGCGACCGCGGTGGGCGGCCAGGCGGCCAGGCCGAGGAGCATGACCGCCAGACCGGCGGACGCGAGCGAGGCCAGCGCGGCGCGGAACACGCCCAGCCGGGCGGCGAGCCTGCCGCTGAGCAGGGCGCCCGCGATCCCGCCCAGCGCCGCCGCGGCCAGGAAGACGCCGAACACCGCTTTCGGCAGTCCGAGCTCCTGCACGACGTAGAGCACCTCCACCGCGGCGATGCCGGTCACGAAGAAGTTCGCCATGCCGAGCATCACGGCGAGAGTGGTGAGCAGCCGGTCGGCCTTCAGGTAGCGGACGCCCTCGGCGAGCATCGCCCGCCAGGAAACCCTCGGCCCGGGACCGGACGCGGGCTCAGGCGCGGGTGCCGCGGTGCGGCGCACGGCCAGGAGCAGGAGCACGCCGAGGGCGAACGAGCCGCCGTCGAGCAGGAACGGCAGGGCCGCGAACAGGACGAACACGACTCCCCCGGCGGATTGGCCGATCGAGTCGCGGAAGACGAGCTGGGCCACGTGCAGCCGGCCGTTCGCCGCGGTGAGCCGCGCCGGGGGCACGACCTCCGGCAGGAACGACTGCGCGCCGACGGCGAACACGGCCTCGCCGAGACCGAGCAGGGCCGCCGCGACGCAGACGAGCGCGAGGTTCGCCGTGCCGGTCAGCACCAGCAGCGCCAGCACGGTGACGACCGCGGCGCGCGCGAGGTCGACGCCGATGAGCAGCCGGCGGCGGTCCACCATGTCCGCGAGCACCCCGGCCAGCGCCGAAAACAGCAGCGGGACGGCCATGGCGACGGTGACGAGCGCGAGCCGGAACGGGTCGGTGGTGAACGAAAGCGCGAGCAGCGGGATCGCCGTGTAGCGGACGCCGTCGCCGAACGCCGAGATCGCGGTCGCCAGCCACAACCGGGAAAAATCGCCGCGGACCGCCGTCGCGGACCCCGTCACGACGCGACCGTCCACTTCGGACCGAGCACGGTCATGACCGCCGACGCCGGCTGCGCCCGCGGAACCAGGTGGAACCGCTCGATCCCGGTGTCCTCGTGGCCGGCCAGCACGGCCGCGCAGGCGCACCCGGCCGGCGAGAACCCGGCGAAGCGGTAGCCGATCTCCATGATCCGGTTGCGGTCGGTGCGCCGGAAGTCGGCCACCAGGTGGACGTCCGCGGCGGCGGCCCGGTCGGCGAGCCACCGGAGGGCGACCGCGCCGACCCCGCAGCCGACCACCCGGCACGACGTCGCGAGCAGCTTCAGGTGCCAGACGCGCGGATGCCGGTGCACCAGGGCCAGGCCGACCGCACCCGACGGGCCGAACCGGTCGGTCAGGGTCAGCACCAGCACGTCGTGGTCCGGCTCGCCGAGCAACCCTCGCAAGGCGGCTTCGGAATACGGCACGCCGGTCGCGTTCATCTGGCTGGTCCGGCGGGTCAGCTCTTCGAGCCGCGCGAGATCCGTCTCGGTCGCGTGGTCGATCCGGAGCACGATGCCGAGCGAGCGCAGGAACTCGTCGTCGGGCCCGGCGAACTCGGCCCGCGCGGAGTCGCGCCGGAATCCCGCCTGGTAGCGCTCGCGGCGGTGGCGGGCGTCGTCGGTGATCGCGGCCGGGGTGAACTCGGGCCGCTGCAGCAGCTTCGTGGCCGCGGCGGCCGGGTAGGTGCGGACCTCGGGCAGTTCGAAGGAGACTTCGGCCAGTTCGGCCGGGCGGTCGTCGACGAAGGCCATCGCGCGGTGGGCGAAGCCCAGTTCGCCCGCCACCGCGCGGACCGCGTCGGACTTGCGGCCCCAGCCGATCTGCGGCAGCACGAAGTAGCCGTCCAGGCCGAACGCGGCGAGCCGGGCCATCGCCGGCTGGGGGTCGTTGCGGCTGGCGACCGACTGCAGGATGCCGCGGGCGTCGAGGCCGCGGACGACGTCGGCGACGCCGGGCAGCAACGCGACGTCGTCGCCTTCGGCCAGGGTGCCCCGCCACAGCGTGTCGTCGAGGTCCCAGACCAGGCACTTGACGGTTTCCACGCTCAGACCTCCCAGAGGGTCACGGCCCAGGCCGCGACCGGGCTGTTGTTGAGCACCAGCACCAGGTCCCCTTCGGTCAGCTCGCCGGTGGCGAGCACGCGGTCGAGGTTGAGCACGACGTCCATCGCGCCGAGGTGGCCGTACGCGCTCAGGTGCGCGGCGCAGACCGGGTGGATCGGCAGGCCCAGCAGCGCGGTGTAGAACTCGTACGCGGACGCGGTGACGTTCTGCATCACGGTCGCGCGGACGCGGGAGCGGTCCACGGCCGCGTCCGCGAGCACCTGCTCGACCAGCCGGGCCATCCGTTCCCGGCTGCGCAGCGCCAGTTCGAACCGGTAGCGGTCCGGCGAAGCGCACTCCTCACGCCACTCGTACCAGGGTGTCCTGCGGTAGTCGACGCGGAAGAGGTCGTGGAACGACCCGTCCGTCTCCGCCCGGTGCGCGCGCAGCACCGGGCGGCCACCGCGGACCACCGCCATCGCGTACGCGCCGTCCCCGATCACCGTCACCGGATACCGGACGCGGTCGAGGCCGGTGGGACGGCTGGCGTGCGTGATCAGCACGCACCGCCGGGACGCGTCGGCGTGCAGCAGGTCGGCGCCCAGCGCCCAGGCCGCGCTCGACCCGGTGCAGCCCAGCCCGTCGAGGGCGAACGGGAACGCCCGCCCGAGCCCCACGGCGGACTGGACGCGGGTGACGTCCGACCCGAGCAGCACCTCCGGCGCGCGTGGCGCGACCAGCACCAGGACGTCGGGTTCGGGAATGTCGTGGTGGGCCAGCAGCTCGCGGCAGGCCTGGGCGGCCAGGTCCGCGGCGGGCTCGTCCAGCACCCCCACCTCGGCGACGCCACAGCCGGCGGCGAAGTCCGCGGCGGCGCGGTCCAGGTCGGCGAACTCCGGCAGCCGGGTCACCTTCACGAACTCCCGCGGCAGGACGCAGTGCACCGCGCCGATCCCGGGCGCGCTCACGCGAGCGCCAGCGCGTGTTCGGCCAGCAGCAGCTGGCAGATCTCCGTGCTGCCCTCGATGATTTCCATCAGCTTCGCGTCCCGGTAGGCCCGCGCCACCACGTGATCGTCACGGGCCCCGGCCGAGGCCAGGACCTGCGCGGCCCGAGCCGCGCTCTCGGCCGCTTGCCGCGCGGCGACCTGCTTGGCCAGCACCGCGGCGACCGCCTGGTCCGGCGCGCCTTCGTCCCACCGGCCGCTGGCGTGCGCGCAGGCGAGCGTCGCCAGGTGTTCCGCGGTCACCAGCTCGGCCAGGTGCCGGGCGATGAGCTGGTGACCGGACAGCGGTTGCCCGAACTGGACGCGCTCGGCGGCGTGCCGCACCGCGGCCGTCCGGCAGGCCCGCACCAGCCCGGCACAGCCCCAGGCGACCGAGAGCCTGCCGTAACTCAGCGCGGTGGTGACCAGCATCGGCAGCGGCGCCCCGCTGGCGGCGAGCAGGTGGCTCGCGGGGAGCCGGACGCTCTCGAGGCGGACGTCGGCGTGCCCGGCCGCGCGGCAGCCGAGCGGGTCGGCGACCGGCGAGATCGTCACCCCGGGTGTCCCGGCCGGGACCACGGCGACACCGGCGCCGCGTTCGTAGGTGCCGAAGACGACGAGCAGGTCGGCGTAGGCCGCGCCGGTGACCCAGACCTTCGCGCCGTCGACGACGATCGCGTCGCCGTCGGCGCGGATCGCGGTCCGCATCCCGGACAGGTCGCTGCCCGCGGCGGGCTCGCTCATCGCGACCCCGGCCAGCGTGCCACCGGCCAGTTTCGGCAGGAACTCTTCGTGCTGGGCGGGACGCCCGAGGCGCTGCACGGTCCAGGCGGCCATCCCCTGTGACGTCTGCAGGCTCCGCAACGAGCCGCAGAGGCTGCCGGTGTGCGCGGTGAGCTCACCGTTGTCCCGGCTGCTGAACCCGGGCCCGCCGTACTCGGCCGGGACTTGGGCGCACAGGAGCCCGCCGCGGGCGAGCTCCCGCACGAGCGGTTCGGGGATCCGGCCCGCGCGATCCCACGCGGCGGCGTCGGAGCCGGCCGCGGCAGTCACGGCGGCGAGCGCGTCGGCGAGGGCGTCCATTCAGGACTGCAATCGCCGGACGAGCCGGGCCATCGCCTCGGCCGTGCGGAAGTTGTCGAGGCTGAGCTCGTCCCCCGCGACCGTGATCCCGTACCGGCGCTCGACGTGCACGACGAGTTCCAGCGCCATCAACGAGGACAGCCCGCCCGCGGCGAACAGGTCCTCGTCCGGCGCGTGCTCGGCCTTGGTCAGCCCCGTCAGGAAGCCGAGGAGGTCGACCACGACCGGGTCGGTCGTTTCCGAAGCCGTCACGAGACACTCCCGTAGTCGTAGAACCCGGCGCCGCTCTTGCGGCCGAGGTTTCCGGCCCGCACGCGGGCGAGGAGCTCCGCGTCGGCGCGGTAAGCCTCTTCGCCGGTCCGGTCGTACAGCACCGCCAGGGTGTCGACGACGTTGTCGAGGCCGATCAGGTCGGCAGTGGCCAGCGGGCCGGTGCGGTGGCCGAGGCAGGCGGTGAACACCTCGTCGACGCGCTCGGCGGCGGCCCGGCCCTCGGTCACCAGCCGCGCGGCGTCGTTGATCATCCGCATCAGCACGTGGTTGGACACGAACCCCGGCCCGTCGCCGACGAGGATCGCCCGCCTGCCCAGCACCGCGAACAGCGAGGCGAGCGCGGCCATCGCCGCGTCGCCGGTGTCCGGTCCGCGGACGACCTCGACCGCGTCGATGAGGTAGGGCGGGTTCATGAAGTGGGTGCCGGCCAGCTCGGCCGGGCGGGCGGTCGCGGCGGCGAGCTCGCCGACCGGGATCGCCGAGGTGTTGGTCGCCAGCAGCGTGCCCGCACTGACCACAGTGGACACTTCGGCCAGTACTTTTGCCTTGGTGTCCGGTAGTTCCGTGACCGCCTCGACGACCGCGGCCGCACCGGCGACCGCGGTGACCGACGTGCTGGTCCGCAGCTCGGCGGTGATTCCGGCGGCAGGCAGCTTGCGCAGCAGCGCGCCGATGCGCGCCTGGTCGCGGACCGCGGCAGGGGCGAGCGCCAGCCGGGCCGGATCGATGTCCACCAGCGTGACCGGCACGCCGTGGGCGAGCGCCAGCGCGGCGATGCCGACGCCCATCACCCCGGCCCCGACCACCGCGATTCCCTGGGTGTGCCACGGATCTGTCATCAGTGTCCCCCGTTCTCACCGGCGGTGACGTCGACGCCCGCGATCGGCACCAGCCCGGCGAACTCGGGCTGCCCGGCCAGGTACCCGAGACTGCGCACCAGCTGCGCGGCGTCGACCCGGGCGTGGCGGCCGGTCTGCCGCAGCCAGTCCTGCCAGTGCTCGCAGTCGACGTCGTCGTCTCCCGCGTCCAGCCGGTCCAGGTCGTAGAGGGCGATGCTGGCCAGCACCGGATCGCCGGTCTCGAGTGCCCGTTCGGCGACGCGCTCGAACCAGGCGGTGACGGGCAGGGCTTCCGTCGGGTGACCGGCTTCGGCCAGCAGCCCGAACAGCTGCGGCAGCGTGGGGGCGACCCGGTCGACGAGGTGGTAGGGGCGGCCGGTCGCCCCGTCGGCTCCGGCGAGCCCCACCACGGCTTCGGCGACCACGTCGACCGGGGCCAGCGGGACCGGGCGCGGGTCGAGCGGATGCGCGCCGACGGCGAGGCCCGCGGCCAGCAGCCGGAACAGCATGTCCCGGGTGTTGCAGGCCCCGGTCGCGGTGGCGCCGCTGATCAGCCCCGGGCGGAACACCCGGACCCGCAGGCCGTCCTGCCCGGCCCGCTCCAGCAGCCGTTCCGCCGCCCACTTCGACGCGCCGTAGCCGCCGGTGCGCGGGTCGAGCGGCTGGGCGCGCCGCTCGGTGCGGCGGTCACCGGTGCCGACGTCCGGGCCGGTCGCGGCGAGGGTGCTGACCTGGCTGAAGTCGGTGATGCCGGACTCACGCGCCCAGCGCACCAGTTCGAGCACCGGCAGCACGTTGTCGGTGCGCAGCACCCGGTAGGGCTCGGTGAACACCACCCTGGCCGCGCCGTGCAGGATGTGCCCGATCCGGCGGGTGAGCTCGCCGTCGCGGAAGCCGCGGCAGACGTCCCCGGCGGCGTCGCCCGGGACGGCGACCACCCGCCGCAGGTCCGGGACGGGCAGCCGGAACCGGGTCGCGGCCGCGGCCAGCCGGGCCAGGCCGCCGGCTTCGTCTTCGGCGCGCACCAGGCAGTACACCCGGTGGGTGGTCTGGCGGAGCAGCTCGTGCAGCAGGAACGCGCCGACGTAGCCGGTGGCTCCGGTGAGCAGGACGTCGGTGCCCGCCGACGGCCGGGCCGCGATCGGGCCGAGCCCGGCGGCGAGGTCGGCATCGATCAGCGCACCGTCCCCGTCGGCGGCTTCGCCCGCCGTGCCGCTCGCCGCGACGGCCTCGGCGACCCGCCGGACGGTGGCCCGGCTGCCGCCCACGCGGTGCAGGTTGATCAGCACGCCGTGACGCTGCTGGACCCGCAGCGCCATCCGCACGGACAGCAGGGATGTCCCGCCGAGCGCGCCGAACTCGTCGTCCGGACCGATCGAGGAAATCCCGAACAGCTCTCGCCACAAGGAAAGCACCTGCGTCTGGAGTGGCCCGGACGCCTCGGGTGCGGCGCCGGTGTCTTCGATGCCTAGATCATCGAGGGCCCAGTAGCGGCGGCGCGGGAACGGATAGGCGGGCAGCGGAACGCGCACGATGTCGCCCGGCGGCTGGTGCTCGCCCACGCGGACACCGTGCAGCCACGCGGTGGCCAGGGCTTCCTCGAGCGCATCGGTGTCCCCGGTGAGCGGCAGGGTGTGCGAGTCCGCGGAAGTCTCCGCGGACTCGCCGGCGAACAGGACGAACACGTCGTCGGGGACCACCGGGGGCAGCACCGGGACGACCTCCGTGCCCGCGCCGAGTGCCGCGACCAGCCGCGCGCACAGCGGCTGCGCCGGGTCGGCGGCGACGACCAGCGGCCGTCGTTCGCCGGTGCGCAAAGTCCGGACCGGGCCGGGCCGCGGCAGCCGCAGCGCGGCGGCGAGCCGTTCGGGCGGCGCCGTCACCACCCGGCGTTCGGCGAAGTCACGGCGGCCGGTCCGGAGCGTGTAGGCGACATCGGCGTGCCGCAGCGTGCCGCCTTCGAGTTCGCCGGCCAGCCGGGCGGAGGCGTCGTCGAGTTCGGCGCGGTTGCGGGCCGACAGCCGCAGCCGGACGATCGCGGGAGCCGGGCCGTCGGCGGGCCGCGGCGCCGGTGGCGCGCCGAGCACCACCGCGGCGTTGGTGCCGCCGAGCCCCATCGAGTTGACCAGCACGTGCCGGTCGGCGCCGGTGGCCCGGCCCGCCGCCGCGGCCAGGGTGAACGGGCTGTCCGCGAGCAGTCCCTCGTCCCGCGGCCGCTCGAACAACGGGTGTGGGGGCAGGATCCCGGTCGCCGCGATGCGCACGGCCTTGATCAGGCCGGCGACGCCCGCCGCCGCGCCGGTGTGCCCGATGTTGACCTTCACCGAGCCCAGCGCGCAGAATCCCGTGGCGGCACTGGAGATCCGCAGCCCGTCGGTGAGGCCGCGCAGCTCGACGTGGTCGCCGAGCGGGGTGCCCGAGCCGTGCGCCTCGGTGTAGCAGAGCAGATCCGCGCCGACGTCCGCGGTGTGCAGCGCCGCGGCGACGACGTCGGCGGGGCCGTCCGGGGTGGGCGCGGTGAACCCCGGCCGCCGGGCCCCGTCGTTGCCGACCGCGCTGCCGCGCAGCACCGCGAGCACCGGGTCGCGGTCGGCGAGCGCGTCCGCCAGCCGGCGCAGCGCGACGACGCCGACGCCGGACCCGACCGCGGTGCCCGACGAGCGGGCGTCGAACGCCCGGCAGTAGCCGTCGTCGGAGAGGATCCCGCCGGGCTCGAACCGGTAGCCCGCGGCGGGTTCGGCGAGCCCGGCACCCCCGGCCAGCGCGAGGTCGCACTCACCGGACAGCAGGCTGAGCACGGCGTAGTGCACCGCGGTCAGCGAAGACGAGCAGGCCGTCTGCACGCCCACCGACGGGCCGCGCAGGCCGAGCTTGTGCGCCACCCGGGCCGCGCCGAAGTCGGCCATCCCGCCGAGCTGCAGCGACAGGTGGTCGAGCCCGGCCGTTCCGCCCCGCCGCGCCCGCGCGGCCTGCAACGCGGCGACGTACCCGCTCGGGCTCATCCCGGCGAAGACGCCGACCCGTTGGTCGCTTTCACCGCCGGGCGGGTACCCGGCCTGTTCCAGCGCCTCCCAGCAGGTCTCGAGGAACAACCGCTGCTGCGGGTCGATCAGCTCCGCTTCGGCCGGGGAGACGCCGAAGAACTCCGCCGCGAACAGGCCGGGCCCGGCCAGGGTCGCGATCCGGCGCACGTAGTCAGCATCGCCGAACACCTCGGGTCCGACACCCGCGACGCGCAGTTCGTCGTCGGTCAGTTCGCGCATGCCGAGTACCCCGGCTTCGAGGCCGGCCCAGAACTGTGCGGGGGTGTCCGCGCCGGGAAACCGGCAGCCGATGCCCACGACGGCGATCGCCGTGTCCGCGCTCACCGGCGCGACGTCCCCGGCGCCGGGCGGCGGGCGGCGCCGAGCAGCCGCTGCCGGTTCTGCTCGCGCGGCGCGGGTGCGGGCCGGTCGTCCCCGGCGAGCAGCCGCGCCTGGCTCGACACGGTGTTGCAGCGGAACAGGTCGGCGACGGTGAGTTCGCGCGCGGTCAGCGGTGCCAGCCGGTCGAGCAGCATGATGAGCAGCAGCGAGGTGCCGCCCGCGTCGAAGAAGCTGGTCTCGGTGTCCACGTCGGCGCGGGCGAGCACGTCGGCCCAGGCTTTGCGGACGACGTCGACAAGGTCCGATGTGGACGGTTCGGGCACGGTCGCCTCCAGGGATCGCACGAGCTCCAGCGCCAGCCTGCGCAGATCGGCCAGCAGCGCGGTGACAGTGGCGCGGTCGAACAGGCCGGTCACGTAGTCGGCGTAGAGCTCCAGCTCGTCCGGGTGCTCGATCCCGACGAGCGCGAGCTCGTACTTCACGTGCGCCGCGTCCCGGATCTCGACCCGGCCGTGCACACCGTCGCCGAGGACGGGTGCGGCCAGGGGCGCGTCGAGCACGCTGACCATCACCGGCGTCACCGGCGGCCTGCTGAGATCGCGCCCGGGCTCCAGCGCCGCGGCGACGGCGTCGAAGGGGACGTCCGCGTGGGCGAACGCCGTGGTGGCGGCACGGCGGACCCGGCCGAGCAGCTCGCCCCAGCCAGGCTCGCCGCGCAGATCGGCCCGCACGAGCAGAGTGCCGGCGAACATGCCGACCGCGCTCGCCCGGCCCGGGTCGTCCCGGCCCGCCCAGGGGAAGGCGAACAGGAAGTCGGCCTGGTCACCGCGCTCGGCCAGCGCGGCCGCGAGCAACACGACGAGCACCATGAACGTCGAGCAGCCGTGCGCGGCGGCGACCACCCGCAGCCGCGAGGTCAGCTCCGGGCCCAGCCCGAGGACGGCGGTGGCTCCCTCGGTGCGCTGTTCGGCCGTGCGCGGCCGGTCCCGCGGCAGGTCGACGTCGAGCGGAGCATCTTCCAGTGACGCGAGCACCTCGGCCAGCCGGTCCTTCCCCGCCTCCACCGGCCCCGCGGCATCCGCCGGGTGGACCGGCTCGGGCAGATGCGGCGGCCTGCCCTGCCCGGCCGCGCGGTAGGTCTCGCCGATCTCGTCCGCGAGCTGCCGCAGGGACCAGCCGTCGAGCACGACGTGCGACGCGCTCAGCGCGACCGTGGTCGCCCCGGTTCCGGAGGTGATCACCGCCGCTCGCGCGGGCGGCCCGTCGGCCAGGTCGAAGGGTTGCCAGAGCACCTCGTCGAGGTAGTCGTCGAGCTCCGCCCGCGACCGGCCCCGATTGTCCACAAGCGACACTTCGGGAGCCGGGCCGTCGGTGCGGTAGACCAGTTCCCGGCGCGCGTGGTCGAGCCGGAACACCGAACGCAGCGCCGGGTGCCTGCCGAGCACGAACCGGATCGACGCGGCGAGCCGGGCGGCGTCCACCACCCCGGTGTACTCCAGCACGAACGTGACGAGGTAGGCCTGACGCAGCCGGGGAAGCCGGTCGAGGAACCAGAGCCGCTGCTGGGCGGGCAACGCGGGGTACCACCCGTCGTCGGCGGTGACGGGCGAGCGCGACGGCGGTGCGGCCGCGGTGTCCAGGAGCGCGCCGAGGCCCGTGACGGTGGGCTCGGCGAGGAAGTCCCGCAACGCCACTTCGCCGTTCCAGCGCCGGGCCGCGGCGGCGACCATTCCGACCGCGAGCAGGGAATGCCCGCCGAGGCGGAAGAAGTCGGCGTCCGGTTCGCGCAGCGCGGCCCGCTGCGCCTCGCCGTACAGCCCGGCCGCGGACAGGGTCTCCGCGAACAGCTCCGCCGCCCGCCGCCGTCCCGTCTCGGACGCGCTCACCGGCGACGGCGGCGGAGCCGGCTCGGCCGGTGCGGACAGCTTCAGTTCCCCGTCGCGGCCCCGCACGGCGCGATCCCCGGTCCGGCACCGCCGGAGGTCGCCGGGCACGCCCGGACCGAAGACCCAAAGGTCCCCTTCGACCCCGTCGGGGAGTTCTTCGTCCCCGGCGCCGAGCACGTCCAGGCGGGTGTTCGGCACCGGCCGCAGCGATCCGTCGACGATCTCGGCCGCGAATCCGGGGCATCCGGCGGCGCGGTAGAAAGACCGGCCCTGGCGCTCGGCGACGTCGGTGAGCACCAGCCGGGCACCGGAGCACAGACAGGCGAACGCCTCGACCACCGCCGTCGCACCAGAAGCAACCAGCCGGGCACCGGGGCCCAGCTCGTGCAGCCACCCCGTCGTGAGCGCCGCGTACAGGAGGTTTCCCTGTTCCCACACGACGGTCTCGCCGCCGGGCGGGATCAGGACCACCGCCGGGGCGCGCTCGTCGACCGGGACCGCGGGCACCGGCGGGCCCGGCTCCACATCGGCCTCGCGGAGCAGTTCGATCCCGGCGGGCTCGGGCCGGTCCGGGTCGAGTGGCGCGAACGCGGCACCGGCCCGCAGCACCCCCAGCCAGGCCGCGACCTGACGCGGCCCCGGCGACGCGACGACGCCGACGACCGCACCGGGCCCGACACCGGCCGCCCGCAGCCTGCCGGCGGTTCCCCAGGCGAGCGCGTCGAGTTCCGCGTTCGTGGCGGTCGAGCCGCCGCACTCGACGGCGACGGCCGCGGGGTCGGCCAGCGCGAGGCTCGCCGCGGCCATTTCGGGGACCGTCGTGGGTTCACGCACGCGGCACCACCGCCTCCGCGAACAACGACCGCGTGCCGCGGATCGCCCGCTCGACCTTCCGGAAGGCGTTCTCCGGATCCGCGAACGGGCCGACTTCGACCGCGATCGCCCGCGCCCGCGCGGCCCGCAGCTGCGAGACGAAGGCGGGCAGGTCCGCGACGCCGTCACCGGGGGCGAGATGCTCGTGGTAGCGGCCGTTCGAATCGGAGAAGTCGACGCTGTTGACCCGGCCGCTCAGCCGCGCCACCTCGGCGGCGGGCACCCCGCGGACCACCATGTGCGAGGTGTCGATGTTGGCCAGCACGGCCTCCGAATCCACCTCGGTGATCAGCCTGGTCAGCGACGCGATGTCGTTGACCAGGGAGGTGTCGAGGGGTTCGAGCTCGACGCTGACCTCGACGCCGCGAGGGGCGGCGTAGTCGCCGATCCGGCGCACGGCGTCGACGAGCAGCTGCCACTGGGTCGCCGTCGGCCACATCGTGCGCCAGATCCACTCGCCGAGCAGGATCTTGAGCACCGGCGCGCCCAGTTCGCGTGCCAGGTCGACGTGCCGCTCGGTGCGGACGATGTTCCATTCCCTGGCCACCTCGCGCGGGTCGTTGAGGCCGAAGGCGTGGCACTGCGCCATGGTCACCGGCACCCCGGCGGACTCGACGTCGGTGCGCAGCGTGTGCAGCACGTCCGGCGTCATCTCCATGGCTTCCTCGGTGAGCGCGATCCAGTCCGCGCCCGCCTCCGCCGCGGCCCGCCAGGCATCGCGGCCCAGCAGCGACGAACCCATGAACGCCTGGTCGACGAGGATGCCGAGGGAGGAATCGATCACGGTGCGGGTTCCTTCCGGGAGGACGCCAAGCGCGCCAGGGCGTGCGAGGACAAGTCGAGCTGGGCTTGCCGGGTGACCGGTCGCCGGGAGTGGGGTAGTTCGGCGACCGGGACGGCGGGGTTCCGGCAGGCCGCGCCGAGCAGGACGACGAACCCTTCGGCGAGGGCGGCGACCAGGTCACGGGGGTAGCGGGCGGTGTCGTATTCGATGTGCCCGGTCAGGCCGCCGGGCCCGGCTTCGAGGAACATCGAGAAGTCGAACTTCGCCCACCCGGTGTCCGGCGAATCCGCCGAGCGCCACGGCGCGGGCGGCGAGGCGCCGGTTTGCTGGAAGCTGAAGACCACCTGGACGAGTGGGCTGCGCCGGTCGGCGACCGCGGTCACCAGCCGGTCCAGGGGCAGCGATTCGGCCTCGAGCGCGGTCAGCACCTCGTCGGCGGTGGCCTCGCACAGCCGGGTGAACGACTCGGCGTCGGCCACCTCGCAGCGGAGCGGGACGGTGTTGGCGAACAGTCCCACCAGTTCCTCCAGCTCCGGCCACGGCCGGTTGGCCACCCCGGTACCCAGCAGGAAGGCCGTCCGGCCCGACCAGCGGCGGACCACCACGGTGAACGCGGCGAGCAGGACGGCGAACGACGTGATCCGCAGCCGGCGCGCCAGCTCGCGGACGTCCGTCCACAAGGGACCGTCCAGGTCGAGCGGGTACCGGGTGCCCGCTCGCGGCCCGGCCACCGGCGGCCGGGATCCCGGCCGCCGGTCGAGCGACAGGTCGGCGACCAGGTCACGGAGCCGGGCGGCGTACTCGGCGACGAGGCTCGCCGTCTCCGGGCCGGCGGCCTCGCTCCGCTCCCGCGCGGCGTAGCCGGAGAACCCGATCTCCGTCGGCGGCAGGACGGGGACCAGCCCGGCCGCGGCGGCCCGGTAGGCGACGGCCAGGTCGGCCAGGAGCACGTGGGCGGACCAGCCGTCCACCGCGATGTGGTGCGTGCGCAGCAGAACCAGGTCCCCGCCGGGCAGTCCGGGCCAGACCGTGCACCGCAGCGGCGGATCCACCGAGAGATCGATCGGGGCGGCCGCGCACCGCTCGGCCTCGCCGTCGGCACCGTCACCCACCTCGACGTCCACGCCGGCGGGCTCGTGGATCACCTGCACCGGGCCGCCGGCCTCGAGCCGGTAAGTCGTGCGCAGCGGCTCGTGCGGGGCCGCCACCGCGGTGAGCGCTGCGGACAACGCGGCCCGGTCCACCGCGCCACGCCAGCGAAGCAGGATGGGCGTCGCATAGGCCGCCGTCCCCGGCTCGGCGGCCTCGACGAACCAGAGCCGTTCCTGGCCGGTCGACAGCGGGGCGGTCCGCTCGCCGGCGGACAGCCGTGCCCGGTCGAGCTTCCCGGTCGAGGTCAGCGGGAGCGCGGGCAGCCGGACCCACCGGGCGGGCACCATGTATCCGGGCAGCCGGTCCCGCAGGGCCGTGGACAAGTCCGCGTCCGCGGCGGCGCCCGCGACGTAACCGGTGAGATGGGCGAGCGGGCCGTCACCGGACTTCTCCACCGCCACCGCGGACACCAGCCCGGTGGCCAGCACCGCGGCCTCGACCTCGGCGAGCTCGACCCGGAACCCGCGCAGCTTCACCTGGCGATCGACGCGGCCGAGGAACTCGATCGCCCCGTCGCCGCGGCGCCGGACCCGGTCGCCGGTGCGGTACCAGGGTCCTTCGCCGTCCGCTCCGGGCACGGCCGCACCCGGGAAGAAGCGCGCGGCGGTCTCGTCCGGCCGCCCGAGGTAGCCCAGCGCGACCCCGGGGCCGCCGATCCACAGCTCGCCTTCGGCCGTGGCCGCGTGGTCGTCGTCGAGCACGCACAGCCAGGTGTTCTGGAGCGGGAACCCGATCGGGACGCGTCCGTGGCCGTCGACCGTCTCCGGCGTGCACTCGAAGAAGGCGGCGAAGGTCGTGGCCTCGGTCGGGCCGTAGGCGTTGACGAGCCGGCCGGGCGGATCCGCGTCGAGCACCTGCCGCACGACGGCCGGGTCCATCGTGTCGCCGCCGACCAGCAGGGTGGCGACCGAGGCGAAAGCCGTGGGCTCGGCCCGGGCGATCAGGTCGAACAGCGCGGAGGTCAGGAACAGGGCGCTGATCCGGTACCGGGCCAGCAAACCACCCCACGCGCCGAGGTCGATCTGCCCGGCGGCGGGCGGCACGACCACGGTCGCGCCGGCGGCGAGCGTGCTCCAGACCTCGAAGGTCAGCGCGTCGAACGCCGGGTTCGCCAGCTGGGCGACCCGGTCACCGGGACCCAGCGGGCAATAGGCGGCCGAGCTCACCAGCCGCAGCACCGCGCGGTGGGGCACCACGACCCCTTTGGGCGCGCCGGTGGAACCGGAGGTGTAGGCCACGTAAAGCGGCGACTCGGGATCGAAAGGCGCCGGTTCGGGCCCATGGCTCTCCCCGCCGCGCACGGCGGTGACGTCCAGCGCCGGGATGTCCGGCAACGGCGGCCAACCCGGCCCCCGGACGACTACGGCGCAGTCCGCTTCGGCCAGTACGCCCGCAGTGCGCCCCGGTGGGGCGAGCGCGTCGAGCGGCACATAGGCCGCGCCGAGCCGCGCGACGGCGAGCAGGGTGACGACCAGTGCGGCCGAGCGGTCCACCGCCACCGCGACGCGGTCACCCGCCTCGACACCGCGGGCCGCCAAGGCCGCGGCCAGGTCCGAAGAACGCGCCCAAAGCTGCTGGTAGGTGAGGTCTCCATCGGCGGCCGAGACGGCGAGCGTGTCCGGCTCGGCCGAGACACGGCCGGCGACGAGGTGGTGGATCCCCCGGTCCGCCGGGAGCGCGACGACAGCGCCGTGCTGCGTCACCGAAGTGTTCACCCGCCATTCCCCCGTTCAGTCCTGCCGCTTCGCCGGGTCTCACCCGAACGGCCGATTTAGCCGCCATTCGAATACGTTTCGGCCACCGAATGCTGCGATTCCACGGCCCGGTCGCCGCTCCCGTTGACTAACTCCCCCGCTCCCCTCGGCTAACTCCGCCGCTCCTTTGGACAACTTCGCCGCTCCCTCGACTAACACTGGCGGGTTGCGCTGAGCGCGCGCTGATTGATCGCTGAGTTCCCGTCGAAAGGGCGCCCCGTGCGCGCTATCATTGCCCCGGCAAACGTTTCCACTCCTCTTGGGGCAGACCAGGCGACGTCACCCAGGTACGAAAGACCGGCCCTTCGGCCGTTCTTCCCGAACCGGGCATCCCGAAACCGAGAATTCCTTGAATTCACCGGCATCGGGATGCGACGCTCTCAGGTCGAAAGCGCCGGAATACGGCCGGGGGTCAAATGGAATTCGGGCTGTTGGGTCCGATCGCGATCTGGCACGAGGGACGCCAGCTGGCGCTGGGCAGCGCGCAGCGCCGCTGCGTGCTGGCCATGCTGCTGCTGCAGCCCGGCCAGGTGGTGCCCATGCAACGGCTGCGCGAGGCGCTGTGGCCGGGCAGGCACGTGCCGGGAACCGCCAGGAACGCCATCCAGGGCTGTGTGTCACAGCTGCGGAGCACTCTGGCCGCGGATCCCGCGATCCGGCTCGTCCACCGCCAGCCCGGCTACCTGCTCGACGTCGATCCGCAGCAGATCGACCTGTGCCGCTTCCGGGACCTGGTGGCCGCCGCGAAGGAGACCGCCGACGACCAGGCCCAGGCCGAGCTGCTCGGCCGGGCGCTCAGCCACTGGCGCGGCGAACCGCTGGCCGGCGTCGAGGACTCGACCATCACCGCGGCCGTCCGCTCCGCGCTCACCGACGAGCGGCTCGACGCCGAGGAGCAGTGGGTCGAGGCGCGGCTGCGGCTGGGGCACCACCGCGAGGTCACCGGCGAGCTGACCGTGCTGGTGGCCGCGCACCCGCTCCGGGAACGCCTGCGCGGGCTGCACATGCTCGCGTTGTTCCAGTCCGGCCGGCACGCCGAAGCACTGCGTGCCTTCGCCGATGCCCGGTCGGTGCTCGTGGACGAGCTGGGCATCGAGCCCGGCCCGGAGCTGCAGCGCCTGCAGCAGCGCATCCTCGCCGCCGACCGGACGCTGCTGAAGTCCCCGCAGCCACGGGAACCGCTCGCGCCGGTGCCACGGCAGCTGCCCGCGCCACCGGGTCTGCTGGCCGGCCGGGACGAGGAGCTCGCCGCACTGCGCGCGGCCGTCGCCGGCCCGCGGGGCACGGGTGTGGTCACCGTCGAAGGCGCCGCGGGCACCGGGAAGACCGCTCTTTCCGTCCATTTCGGACACGAGAGCGCCGACGCGTTCCCCGACGGCCAGCTGCACCTCGACCTGCACGGGCACACCGGCCCCGGTCCCCTGCCGGGCGCCGAGGCGCTCGCCCGGCTGCTGCGGGGGCTCGGCCGCCCGCCCGCCCCCGGAGCCACCAGCGAACAGGAGCTCGGCGCCGCCTACCGGTCCGCGCTCGTCGGCAAGCGGATGCTGATCCTGCTGGACGACGCCCGCGACGCCGACCAGGTCCTCCCGCTGCTGCCGGGCGCGGCGGGGTGCCTCGTGCTGGTCACCGGCCGGGCCGGGCTCGCCGCGGTGGACGCCGGCCTCCGGCTGCGTCCCGCCCCGCTGGCGGAGCCCGCGGCACTGGCGATACTGGCCCACTGGGCGGGCGCGGACCGGGTAGCGGCCGAGCCTGCCGCGGCCGCCGCCATCGTGGCCGCGTGCACCGGGCTGCCGCTGGCGCTGCGGATCGCCGGCGCCCGCCTGGCCGCCCGGCCCGGCCTCCCGATCTCGGCGCTCACCAGCAGGCTCACCGACCCCCACCGCCGGCTCGACGAGCTGCGGGCCGGTTCGCACTCGGTCCGCGCCGCGTTCTCCGCGAGCCTGCGGGTCCTCGACGCCGGTGACGAGGCGGACCGGCTCGCCGCGCGGGCGTTCCGCCACGCCGGCGACGGCACGGTGCCCGGGATGTCCGCGGCGGACACCCACGCCGCGGCCGAGCGGCTCGTCGACCACCACCTGCTGGAGCCGGCGGGCCCCGGCCGGTACCGGATGCCGGAGCTGCTCCGGCTCTACGCCGCCGAACTCGGCGGCGCCGTACCCCTAGCTGAGCCCCCACCCGAATCCCCGGAGGGACCCCGATGACCCGGATCGTGCTCGTCACCATGCCGTTCGCGGACTGGCGCAAGCCCTCGTTCGCGCTCAGCCAGCTCGCCGCGCTGACCCGGCGCGAGTTCGGCGACGCGGTCGAGGTCGACGTCCGCTACCTCAACTTCGACTTCGCCGAATACCTCGGCGTCGACACCTACGACGCGATCGCCGACGGTGTCGGGCACCTGATGACCGGGATCGGCGAATGGCTGTTCCGGCCGGTGGCGTTCCCGGAGGAGCCGGACAACGCCGAGGACTACTTCCGCCGCTACTACCTGGGCGCGCAGTGGCGGGAGTTCCGCGAGCGCATCGTCGAGCGCCGCGCCGGGATCGCCGGCTTCTGCGCGGAGCTGGCCGAGCGCCACGACCTGTACTCCGCCGACGTCGTCGGGTTCACCTCGATGTTCGCCCAGCACGTGGCCAGCATCGGGATGGCCAGGGTGATCAAGGACCGCAATCCCGCCGCGATGACGCTGCTGGGCGGGGCCAACTGCGAGGCCCCGATGGGCACGGTCATCGCGCAGGAGGTCGACGCGATCGACGCGGTGTTCTCGGGGCCCGCCCTGCACACGTTCCCGCAGTTCGTGGGGCAGCTGCTGGCCGGGACGCCCGAAGGTCTCCACACGATCCCGGGCGTGCTCACGGCGGAGAACTGCCACGATCCCGCCTACCGCGACACGGTGGGGCGGGAGCGCGACATCGACGACTTCTTCACCCCCGACTACACCGGCTTCGTCGCGAGTTTCGACGCCCATCGGGACCGGCTCGGCGGGCCGGAGGCCGCGAAACCGATCCTGTTCTTCGAAACGTCGCGGGGGTGCTGGTGGGGCCAGCGCTCGCATTGCACGTTCTGCGGGCTCAACGGTCTCGGCATGGCCTATCGCTCGATGGCACCGGAGCACGCCCGCGCGCAGTTCGAATGGCTGTTCGAATTCAGCCCGTGGTGCGACGAGTTCGTCTGCACCGACAACATCATGCCGAAGTCCTACCCGAAGGAAGTGTTCGCGAAGCTCGACCCGCCGGCGGGCGTCTCCCTGTTCTACGAGATCAAGGTCCCGATGAGCGAGCACGACATGGCCGTGCTGAGCGAGGCCAGGGTGACCCGGATCCAGCCGGGCATCGAGGCGCTGTCCACCGGCACGCTCAAGCTGATGAACAAGGGCACCACGGCGTTCCTCAACCTGCAGTTCCTGCGCAGCTGCCTCGGCCACGGCATCACGCCGGAGTGGAACCTGCTGCTCGGCTTTCCCCGGGAGACCGACGAGGTCTACGCCAAGTACGTGGAAGACATCCCGCTGCTGACCCACCTTCCCCCGCCGAACGGCGCGTTCCTGGTGCGGTTCGACCGCTTCAGCCCGTACTACACGCAGGCCGGGGAGTACGAGCTCGAGCTGACCCCGATGGACTTCTACCCGCTGATCTACCCGTTCCCGGACGAGCAGATCGCGCGGATGGCGTACTTCTTCACCGACCGCCGGGTTTCGCCGTACATGCGGCATTCGATCACCTGGCTGCAGCCGGTGACCGAGCAGGTGGAGTACTGGCAGGCGCGCTGGGCGGACCAGGACGTCCCGCCGGAGCTGGTGCTGCGGTCGGACGCCGGCGAGCACTGGGTGCACGACTCCCGGGACGGCACGGTCCGGACGGTACCGATCGAGCCGGAACTGCTGCCGCTGATGCGCCGCCTTTCCGCGCCGGTCAAGGCGGACCGCCTGGCCGCCGACCTCGACCGGCCTGCCGAAGTCGTCGCCGCGCAGCTGGCCTACCTGCGTCGCCACCGCCTGCTCTTCGGCGAAGGCGATCGGGTGATGAGCCTGGTCGTGCCGCCGCCGGGCGAACCGGCCGACGCCCCGGAACCCGCCGCCGAGGCGCGGCGCGAGCTCCCGCTGGCCGTGGTGCGGCGATGACCCGGCCCGGCGCCGAACCGGTTCGGGCGAAAGGGAAACCCAGATGCAGCCACCAGCCGCGAACGACCGTCCGGAGGACCTCGGGGAGCCGCTCGGGCCGCGGACCGACCTCGAGTCGGAGCTCCTCGAGCTCTGGGCGGACCGGGTCGAGGTCCGGCCGCTCGGCGTGACGGATCACTTCTTCGCCCTCGGCGGCGATTCGCTGCAGGCGGTCCGGCTCGTGGCGGCCGCGCAGCGGCGGTACGGCGTGCGCATCGACCGGCGGCGGCTGTTCGCGTCGTTCACGGTCACCACCATGGCCGAGTTGCTCGGTGAAGTCTTCGGGAGGACGCATGACCGGGCTTGAGGACTGGCTGCCGCTGGTCGGCGCGGTGACCGGGACGCGGGCCGCCGAGGTCGCGGCCCGCCTCGGCGACACCTCGTTCGTCGCACTCGGCGGAAGTTCCCTGGGTGCCATCGAGCTGCTCGCGCTCGGCCAGCGGCACCTGGAGTCCAGTGTGGACAGTGCACGGCTGATCGGCCCGGAGCCGCTCGGCCCCGTGCTGTCGGCGGCCACGCCCTACCTGGCGCCGCCGCCACCGGCGGGCCGGGAACCGGACCGGCCCCTGCTGCCGGGCCAGCGGGTGATGCTCGCCGCGCACCTGGCCGGCACCGACCGGCCGTACCACCTGATGTTCAGCCTCGAGACCGGCGATCCGCTCGACGAGGACCGGGCCACCGCGGCGCTGGCGGAGCTGGTGGCCCGCCACGAGTCGCTGCGGACGATGTTCGTGGCCGACGGGACGGCGCAGTGCCGGCGGGTCCTGCCGCCGACCGAGCGGCCGCGGATCCTCCGCCAGCACCTGCCGTCCGTCCACAGTGTCCAAGCCGGCCACGAGCTCTACGCCAGGGCGAGTGACGCGTTGCTCCGGCCGTTCGAGCGGCCGCCGGTGGTGTTCGTGCTCGGCCGGGCCGGCCGCGGCAGCGTGCTGACGATGCTGGTCCACCACGTCCTGGCCGACGGGTGGAGCATCGGGCTGCTGTGGCGCCAGTTCGGCGAGCTGTACCGCGGTGAACCGGCCGCCCCCGGCCGGTCCCCCGACCAGGTCGCCGACCGGCAGGCGGAACTGACGTCGTCCGGCAAGCTGGCCGAGATCACCGCGCGGGCGGCCGACCGGCTGGCCGGGGCGCCGACCGTGGTTTCACTGCCGTCCGACTCCCCGCGGCCACCGGAGTCCGACGGCCGCGGGGCCCGGCTGGTCTTCACCCTCCCGGAGCCGCTCGCCACCGCGACCGGGGCACTGGCCGCCCGGTGCGGGGTCACGACCACCGCGGTGCTGATGACGGCGTGGGCGCTGACCGTCGCCCGGCGGACCGGCCTCGCCGACCTGCTGCTCGGCCTGCCGGTGGCGGGCCGGTTCGGCGCGGGCACGGCCGGCGTCGTCGGGCTCCTCACCCGGGTCGTGCCGGTCCGGTGCCGGATCGACGACGGCGACAGCGCCGAAGCCTGCGTCCGCGGTGTCAGCGCGGCGATCGCCGCCGCGACCGGCGACGCCGACGTGCCCTTCGAACACCTCGTCGCCGCGCTCGGCGAGGACCCCGATCCGGCTCGCAACCCCTTGGCGCAGATCGGGTTCGCCGCGCACGACCAGCTCGTCCCCGAGTGGATCGGACCGGACTGGCGCGTGCACGAAGGCCACTGCGGCGGGGCGGTGTTCGACGCGCTGCTCTACGTCCAGGCCTGGTCCGGCGGGCCCCGGCTGGCGCTGGAGTACGCGACCTCGGTGCTGAGCCCGGCCGACGCCGGAGACCTCGCCGAGTCCTTCGAAGCCGGGCTGGCCGAGCTGACAGCGGAACCCGGGCAGCCGCTCGTCCGCGCGCGGACCATCTCCGCGGGCCAGCGGGCCCGGCTCGACCGGCTGGGTGCCGGCCCGTCCGTCGACAGCGACGGCGACCTTTGGCACGTGTTCGAGCGCACGGTCGCCGCCGCGCCGGAAGCCGTGGCCGTCAGCGACACGCACGCCGGCGTCACCCTGACCTACGCGCAGCTGCACGCTTTCGCCTCGGCGCAGGCCCGGCAGCTCGCCGCGGCCGGCGTCGAGGCGGGTGACCGGGTGCTGATCGACCTGCCGCGGTCGGCGAGCGAAGCTGTCGGCGTGCTCGCGACGCTGTGTCTCGGCGCGAGTTACGTCGCCATCGACCCGGCGGCCACCCGGGAATGGCGCACGCACGTGCTGGCCACCGCCGAGCCGAAGGCCCGGATCGGCCCGGAAACGGCGATCGACCTCACCGGGCCCGTCCCGGCCGGGCCCGTCCTTCCGGCGGTCACCGGGAAGACGGCCTACGTCGCGTTCACCTCCGGCTCGACCGGTCTGCCGAAGGGTGTCGTCGTCACCCACCGCGGCGTGCTGCGGCTGGCCGCCGACCCGGACCTGTTCGTCCCGGCCGCGGCCACCCGGATGCTCCGCCTGGCTCCCCTGGCCTTCGACGCCTCCACGCTCGAACTCCTGGTCCCGCTGCTGAAGGGGGACGCCGTCGAGGTGTACCCACCCGGCGAGCCCGCACCGGCCGCGCTGGCCGGGTTCCTCCACGACCGCCCGGTCACCCACCTGTGGCTGACGTCGGGCCTGTTCCGGATCGTGGCCGAACACCGCCCGGACGCCTTCCGCGGGGTGCGTCAGGTGCTCACCGGCGGCGGCGTGGTGTCGCCCCCGCACGTCCGGCGCGTGCTGGACCGGTGCCCCGGGCTGCGGGTGACCAACGGCTACGGCCCCACCGAGAACACGACGTTCACCACGACGCACACAGTGGACGGCGCTCACCAGGTCGGACCCGACCTGCCGATCGGGCGGCCGGTGGCCGGGACCAGCGTGGTCGTGCTCGACACGAGCGGCGGGCTGGTCCCGCCGGGCGGGATCGGCGAGCTGTCCACGACCGGCGCCGGGCTCGCCGACGGCTACCTGAGCGATCCCGCCCGGACCGGCGAGGTCTTCACCGGCGCGGCGGCGACCGGAGACCGGACGTACCGGACCGGCGACCTGGCCCGCTGGGGTACCGACGGCACGCTGCGCTTCCACGGGCGCCACGACCGGCAGGTCAAGATCGCGGGCCACCGGGTCGAACTGGCCGACGTGGAGCGCCGGATCGCGAGCCGGGACGGCGTGCTCGACGCGCTGGTGTTCCTGTCCGACGAGGACCGGCTGTGCGCGGCGGTCCGGACCGGCGGCGCGTCGCTGGCCGCGATCCGGCAGGCCGTCGAGGCCGAACTGCCGGCCTACGCCCGCCCGCAACGGTGGCTCGGGGTCACGGAGTTCCCGCTCACCCGCAACGGCAAGGTGGACCTCCGGGCGCTGTCCGCCGAAACGCTCCCGGCCGTGGCCACGACCACCGCCGAAGACGACGTCGCCGCGTTGGAGAAGATCATCGCGGACGCCTGGACCACGGTGCTCGGCACCGACGACTTCGACCACGACGAGGTGTTCTTCGACGTCGGCGGTGACTCGCTGCGGCTGGCCCTGGTCCGGCACCAGCTCCGGGAACGGTTGCCGGACCAGCCGCTGCCGCTGGTGGACCTGTACCGCTTCCCGACCGTCGAATCGCTGGCGCGGCACCTGGCGGGCGCACCGCCGGGCACGAGCGCATGAGCGGGCCGGACATCGCGGTGATCGGGTTCGCCTGCCGGTTCCCCGGCGCGGAGGACGTCTGGCGGTACTGGTCGAACATCGAGGCCGGCCGCGTCTCGATCACCACCCTGACCCGGGACGAGCTGCTCCGCACCGGCGTCCCGGAGTCCGAAGTGGACGATCAGTGGTACGTGCCGTCCCGTGGCCGGATCGACGGTGCCGGATATTTCGACGCGGATTTCTTCGGCATCACGCCGAAGGACGCGGCACTGATGGACCCGCAGCACCGCCTGCTGCTGCAGACCGCGTGGGAGGCACTGGAAACGGCCGGGCTGACGACGAACCGCCCGTTCGGCCGGGTCGGCGTGTTCGCCGGCTCCGGGTTCGGCCACTACCTCGTCGAGAGCGTGCTGAAGGACCCGGACGTCGCCGGCTCGCACGGCCTGCTCGCGGCGGTGCTCGGCAACGAGAAGGACCACCTGGCCGCGAAGATCGCCTACCGGCTCGACCTGGGTGGACCGGCCGTGACCGTCCAGACCGCGTGCTCGACCTCGCTGGTCGCGGTGCACCTGGCCCGGCAGAGCCTGCTCGCCGGTGACGCGGACGTCGTGCTCGCCGGCGGGGTGTCCGTGCCGTACCCGCAGGACACCGGCTACCTGTACGAGCCGGGCGGGGTCCTGTCGCCGGACGGCGGCTGCCGCCCGTTCGACGCGACCGCGGCCGGCACCGTGCCGGGCGGCGGCGTCGGCATGGTGGTGCTGAAGCGCCTCGACGACGCGGTCCGCGACGGCGACCTGGTGTACGCGGTGGTCAAGGGGTCGGCGATCAACAACGACGGCGGCGCCAAGGCCGGGTACACCGCGCCCGGGGTACGCGGCCAGCTCGACGTGCTCAGCCGGGCCTACGCGAACGCCGCGGTGGCACCGGAAACGATCGGCTACATCGAGGCGCACGGCACCGCGACCGAGGTCGGCGACGCCATCGAGCTCGCCGCGCTGACGGAGGTGTTCGGCGGCCGGGACCGGCCCTGTTCGCTCGGCTCGGTCAAGGCCAACGTCGGGCACCTCGACGCCGCGGCGGGCGTCGCCGGGTTCATCAAGGCGGTGCTGGCGCTGTACTTCGAGCGGATCCCGCCGATGGCGGGCCTGACCCGGCCACGCGCCGAGATCGCCGACGGGACCACGTTCACCCTGGACCGCCGGGCCCGCAAGTGGACGGACTCCCGGACCCGCCGGGCCGCCGTCAGCGCCTTCGGTCTCGGCGGGACCAACGCGCACGTCGTCCTGGAGGAAGCACCGGCTCGGGCCGGCCTCGCGCCGCGGCCGCGGCAGGCGACCGCGGTCCTGCCCGTCTCCGCGCGCACCGAGGCCGAGCTCGAGGCGGCGAAGGCCAGGCTCGCGGCGCACTTGCGCACGGCCAACGACGTGTCGGTCCACGACGTCGCCCTGACGCTCCAGTCGCATCGCCGCCCGTTCCCGTACCGGCACGCCGTCGCGGCCGAAGACGTGCCGTCCGCCGTCGCGCGGTTGGCGGATCCGCCCGGCGGACCGGCCGTGAAGCGCCCGAGCCTCGTGTTCCTGTTTCCGGGACAGGGTTCGGAATACGCCGGGATGTCGGCGGAGCCCTACGCCGGCCAGCCGTCGTTCCGGTCCGATGTGGACAGGTGCGCCGAGGCGGCCGCCGACATCCTCGGGTTCGATCTCCGCGAAGTCCTCCTGGATCCGGGCGCGCCGGCCGAGCGCGTCCACCGCACGGACGTCGCGCAGCCCGCGCTGCTCGTGCACGAATACGCGCTCGGGCGCCTGCTGGTGTCCTGGGGTGTCCGGCCCGCCACCCTGATCGGCCATTCCGCCGGCGAGTACGCCGCCGCGTGCCTGGCCGGCGAGCTGGACATCGAGGACGCGCTGCACCTCGTGGCCCTGCGTGGATCGCTCATGCAGGCCGCCCCGCCGGGCCGCATGCTCGCCGCGCTCACCGGCGAGGCGGTCGCCCGGCACCAGGCCGGCGAGATCGGCGGGCTCGACCTCGCCGCGGTCAACGGCACCGACAACGTCGTCCTGTCGGGCACCGAGCAGGCGATCGACGAGCTGCGGACGCGTTTCGACCGCCTCGGCGTGCGGCACCGGATGCTCCCCGCCCGCCGGGCGTTCCATTCCCGGATGATGGCCGGCGCCGCCGACGGGCTCCGGCGTGCTCCGGCCGCGGCTCGTGGCCGGAGCAGGCGGATCGACGTCGTCAGCGGACTCGACGGCACTCTGCTCCCCCGCGGCGCGCGCCGTGACGCCGGTTACTGGGCCGAGCAGGTCCTCGCACCGGTGCGGTTCCTCGAGGCCTTGCGGACCGGCCTGGCGACGGCGAACCCGGTCCTGGTCGAGGTCGGGCCCGGCAAGGCGCTCACCGCGGCCGCGCGGGCGCTTCCCGAAGCGCGCGACGCCGCCAAGATCGCCGTGCAACCCGGCCGCTCGAGCCCGGTCGTGGCCGCCGCCGGCGCGCTGTGGGCGGCCGGGGTGAACGTTCGCTGGGACGACGTCCGGCAGAGCGTGGCCGGCCGGATACCGCTGCCGACGTACCCGTTCGCCCGCAACGAGTACTGGCTGCGGAAACCGGCACCCGAGCCGGCTCCGCCACCCTCGCCGGCCGGACCGGTTCCGGAGTCCGAGCCCGTTCTGGCGCAGGTCATCGAGGTGTGGCTGGACCTGCTCGGGACCGCCGGAGTGCGGCCCGGGTCGAACTTCTTCGACCTCGGCGGCGAGTCGCTGCTGTTCGTCCGGATGGTGGCGCGGCTCCAGCGGCGGTTCGGAGTCCCGCTCGACGTGGACGCGCTGGCGGCCACCCCGACCCCCGCGGCGATCGCCGCGGTCATCACCGCCGCACCGGAACGGGACTGACATGGCACCGACCGTGGAGCAGCTGACCGGCCACAGTGGATTGCACAGTGGATCGCCGGCCGTCGTCGTCACGGACTTCCAGCCGCTGTCGGCGCAGCGGTCGCTGGCCGCGGAGCTGAGCGCGGCCGGCGGGGACCTGACGATCCTGCGGATCGACGCGGTCCGCGACCTGGCGGGCGGCTACTCCTACCGCGGCCTGGACGAGCTCGCCGAAACCTACGCCGGACTGCTGGCGGAGGCGGAGGTCGGCTGTGTCGTGGGCTACTGCAGTGCCTCCGGCCTCGCCGAACGGATCGCCGCGCGGCTCGGCGGGCTGCCGGTCGTGCTCGTCAAGCCCACCCGGCCGACGCTCGAGCAAGCTGTCGACGACTTCGGCGGCTTCGCGGCGAAGCTGGGTTCGTCCGCCGACGGCATGGCGTTCGACCGCGCTCGGGGCGGGGCCGAAACGCATGCCGCGATGAACCGTGGGCTCGCGGCCGCCCTGGCCGGCTGGGCGCTGGCCGAGGACATCGACGCCGACGAGGTGGAGCTGCTGGAGACCGAGCTGCTCGCCCGCTTCGACGGCTGGCTCGGCTTCCTGCTGGCCGCCGCGCAGCACCCCGATCCGCTGCCCCGGCACCACGTCGTCCCCGGCGTCGAGCTGGACGACGCCATGGTGGCGGCGACCGTGGCCGCGATCGAACGGATCCACGCCGAGCGGGCCCTCGGCGTGGACGGCGACACCCTGCTCGGCGCCGCGTGCGCGGTGCTGGTCCACCGCGTCACGGGCCGGGAACGGGTCGTGACCGGGCACGGCGAGCGCCGGAGCGCCGTGCGGCTCGGCCCGGACACGACGTTCCACGAGGTGCTCGACCGGCTCCGCTCGCCGGGCGGGGACGAGGACGCCTGCGACGTGGTCGTGCGGGACGGCGTCCTCACCGCCGACCGGACCGGGGCGGTGACGGACGAACGGCTCGCCACCGTGCTGCCCGCCCTCATCCGGCACCCGGACCGGGCGATCCGCCGGGCCGGGCTCGTCGGCGCGCGGGAACGGGAGCGGCTGCTCGCCTTCAACCCGGCGAGGACACCCTTTCCGGATCGCCCGGTGCACGAAGTGATCCGTGACCAGGCCCGGCGGTCACCCGAGCGGGTCGCCGTCCGGCTCGGCCCGGCCGAGCTGACCTACCGCGAGCTCCTCGACCGGGCCGGGGAACTCGCGGACCGGCTGCGGGAGGAGGGCGTCGAACCGGGCCGCGTGGTCGCGCTCTGTGCCGAGCGCAGCCCGGCCATGGTCGTCGCGATCCTCGGCATCCTGCTGGCCGGGGCGGCCTACCTCCCGCTGGACGGCACCCATCCCCCGGCCCGGCTGACCGCGATGGTGGACGCCGCCGGGGCCGCGGCGGTGCTGGCCGACGACCACCACCGGGCCGCGGTCGCCGGGCTCGGCCCCCCTCCGTACACAGTGGACGGACGACCGGCCGGCCCGGGCCCGGTCAGGCCGGCCGCCGCCCCGCCGTCCCCCGGCAGCGCGTACGTCATGTTCACCTCCGGGTCGACCGGCACTCCGAAAGGTGTCGAGATGACCCACCGGAGCCTCGCGAACCGGCTGGCCTGGATGCAGGACACCTACCGGCTGACCGAACACGACGTCGTGCTCCAGAAGACGCCCTACACGTTCGACGTCTCGGTCTGGGAATTCTTGTGGCCGCTGATGGCCGGTGCCCGGCTGGTGCTCGCCGAACCCGGCACGCAGGCCGATCCCGAGGCGATCGTCGAGGTGATCCGGCGCGAACGGGTGACCACCGTGCACTTCGTGCCGTCGATGCTGGCCCTGTTCGCCGCCGAACCGGGGGTCGCCGCCTGCCGGTCACTGCGGACGGTGATCTGCAGCGGCGAAGTCCTGCCGCCCAAGACGGTCAACAAGCTGACGGGCGTCCTCCCGGTGGCGGTGCACAACCTGTACGGCCCCACCGAAGCGGCGATCGACGTCACCGCGTGGCCCTGCCGCCACCCCGAACCGGAGACCGGCGTGCCGATCGGACGGCCCATCGCGAACGTCGCGGTCTACCTGCTCGACGAGGAACGGCGCCTGGCCCCGCTCGGCGGCCGTGGCGAGCTGTACCTCGGCGGCGAGTGCCTCGCCCGCGGCTACGCCGGCCGCCCCGACCTCACCGCGGACCGCTTCGTCGAGATCACCGTGGCCGGCGCGCCGGAACGCGTCTACCGCACGGGCGATCTCGGCTGGTGGACCCCGGACGGCTGCCTGCACTACGCCGGCCGCACCGACGGCCAGGTGAAGATCGGCGGCAGGCGGGTGGAGCTCGGCGAGATCGAAGCCGTGCTGCGCGGCCATCCCCGCGTCGGCAACGCGGCGGTCATCCTCCGCGACGGCGACATCCTCGTCGGCTACGTCGTCCCCGAAGGCGAGCCGCCGGAGGAGACCGAACTGCGCGACCACCTGGCCCGGCACCTTCCGGGCTACATGGTGCCCGCCCGGTTCGTGGTGATCCCGCAGGTGCCGACGACGGCGAACGGCAAGCTCGACCGAGCCGCCCTGCCGGAGCCGGGCCGCCGGCGGCGAGGGCGAACGTCTTGAATGACTCATTCAGGTCTTCGGAGGTCCTGGGCTTGACCCGGTTTGGCGGACACCTCTCATCAGGGACGCAAGCCCCTGAGAACGGATGTCCCTCATCATGGAACCCGTGGCCAAGAAGAAACCCCGCGCCCGTCAACGACCCCGGCGGGTGTTCACACCTGAGTTCAAAGCGCAGATCGTTGAGCTGGTGCAGCGCGGCGAGCGAACCGTCCCGGAGGTGGTCCGGGACTTCGAGCTGACCGACTCAGTGGTCCGCAAGTGGATCGTCCAGGCCGAACGCGACGCCGGGACCCGCACCGACGGGCTGACCAGCGACGACAAGACCGAACTCGCCGCCCTCCGGAAAGAGAACACACGGCTGCGGGAAGACGTGGAAATCCTCAAACGAGCGACAGCTTTCTTCGCGAAGGAGACCCGGTGAACGTTTACCCGTTCATCGAGGCGGAGAACGCCAGCGGCAAGGGCACTGTCAAGCGTGCCTGCGCGCTGCTCAAGGTCTCCCGTGCCGCCTACTACACCCACCGCGCAGGCCCGTCCGCCCGCGAACTGACCGACACCGCCCTGACCGACCACATCGCGCAAGTGCACGAGGAGTCCCGCGGCACCTACGGTTCACCGCGGGTGCACGCCGAACTGCAGGCCCAAGGCCACCGCCATGCCCGCAAACGCGTCGCCCGGCTGATGCGCCAAGCAGGCCTGGCCGGACGGACACCGAAACGATGGCGCACCACCACCATCGCCGACCCCGCCGCCCCGGCCCGCCCGGACCTGATCACCCGCGACTTCACCTGCCACCCCGAGAACATCAACACGCGGTGGTGCGGCGACATCACCTACATCCCCACCTGGGAAGGCTGGCTCTACCTGGCCACCGTGATCGACCTCGCCTCCCGCAAGGTCATCGGCTGGGCCACCGCCGACCACCTGCGCACCGACCTCATCGACCAGGCCCTGCGTGATGCGCTCACCCAGCGCCGCCCCGCTCCCGGGGTGATCTTCCACTCCGACCGCGGCTGCCAGTACACCTCCGCCCAGTTCGCCCGCACCGCCACCGACGCCGGCGTCCGGCTCTCGGTCGGTCGCACAGGCCAGTGCTGGGACAACGCGGTGGCCGAGTCGTTCTTCGCGACCATCAAAACCGAACTGCTCGACCGGCAACCTTGGCCGACCAGAACCCGCGCTCACCAGGCGATCTTCAGCTACATCGAAGGCTGGTACAACACCCGCCGCCGGCACTCCAGCCTCGGCTACCTCAGCCCCAGCGCCTACGAAACAACCACTCACCCGGCTACCGAACCTCAGGTAGCCTGATCTCACTCATCGACCCTGTCTGCCCAAACGGGGCAAGCCCAGGTCTTCGGAGGTCCTGAATGAGTCATTCAAGACCTTGGGGCCGGGCTATCGGGCCGCGCGCGAGGGCTAACCGGCCAGCAGCCGGACGGCGAGCGCGGACTCCTCGAGGGCCGGGTCCTGGCGCAGGATCGCGATCTCGAGGTCACGCAGCCGCTGGTTGGGGTCGATGCCGAGGTTGTCGGCCAAGGCCGCGCGCAGCCTGCGGTAAACGCCGAGCGCGTCGGCCTGCCTGCCGGTGCGGTACAGCGCGAGCATCAACTGCGCGTGCACCTGCTCGTCGAGCGGGCGCGCGAGGGCCAGCCGCTCCAGTTCCGGTTCGAGCTGGGCGTGCTCGCCGAGGGTGAGCCTGGCTCGGATCAGGGCCAGCTGGGCCCGGGTGCGCAACCGCTCCAGGCTCGCGGCCTGTTCGTCCAGCCACGCCACACCGCCGACGTCGATCAGCGGGCGGTCCCGCCACAGGGCCAGCGCGGTGCGCAGCGTCGCGACGCTCTCCGCCGGGTCGGCACCGGATTCGCCTCGCGCGACCAGGCGCCGCGCCTCGGTCACGTCCGTCGTGCCGGGACCGAGCAGGTAGCCCGGTGGGCGGGCGACGATCGCGTTCCGGTCACCGAGGATGCGCCGCAGCGAGGACATGTGGCTTTGCAGGGTGTTCGCCGACACCCCGCCCGCATCGGCACCCCAAACGGCGTCGATGAGCCAGCCCGTCCCGACGATTCCTTCGCCGTGCAGCGCGAGCGCCGCCAGCACCGCTCTTCGCCGGAGCCCTGATATCGACACAGGCACACCGTCGACGACGGCATCGACGGGACCGAGCAGCCTGACACGCACGTGGCCTCCCCCTGAGTTCCGCGGAAATCCATCAGGGGGACGAGCCGGCCCCCAGCCTGCACGGTCCCATGAGCCGTCGACAATCCGTCGACAGTCCCGGTCGCCCGGGTGCGGGTCAGGAGCCGAGGCGGCCGATCACGCGGGCGGCCGCGGCGCAGGCCTCGTCGGTCACGACGTGCTCGTTCCCCGGTTCGATGGCCAGGTCGACCCGGGCTCCGGCGGCCTCGAAGAGACGGCCGGTTTCCGCGACCCGGTGGGCGGGGACCCACGGGTCGTCCTCGATGCTCCGCAGCAGCACCGGCACGCCGTCGAGCTCGGTGCCGGTCGGCGGCTTGATCGGGTCGGGGCCGATGAACCCGCCGGTGAACAGGACCGCGGCGCCGAGCGGGCGCGGCCGGGTGAGCAACAGGTGCGCCAGGAGGCAGGCGCCCTGCGAAAAGCCCAGCAGCACCAGGTCTCCGGCGGCCGTTCCGGCGTCGAGGAGCGTGTCGATGTGGGCCTCGATCGCCGCGAGCGCGTGGTCGAGGTGGGGCTGGTTCGCCTCCATCGGCTGGAGGAACGGCAGGGGGTACCAGCTGCCGCCGCCCGCTGCCGGCGCGACGAACCGCGCCGGCAGCGGGCCGAGCCGCTCGGTCAGCTCGCGCATGAACCCGGGCTCCTGCCCGCGGCCGTGCACGGCGAGCACCACGACGGACGCCTCGGCCGGCCCCCAGGTCAGGACCCGCTGCCCGAGATGGGGATTCACGCCGCTCCCTCAGCCGTCGATCGGCTCGAGCGCCGCGAGCAGTTCTTCCCGGCGGTCTTCGAACTGCTCGGGGAGCTGGAACCGCTGTCCCAGCTCGTGCGGTGATTCGTCGCAGTCCCAGCCGCCGTCGGCGTGGGTGACCGCCAGTTCGAACAGGGCACCGGCCGGGGACCGGACGTAGACGCTCTTGAAGTACTTGCGGTCCTTCAGTTCCGAGATGTCGGTGTAGCCGCGGCCCTCGACCTCGAACTTCAGCTCGTCCTGGTTCTGCAGGGTGTCGGCGTTCCAGGCGAAGTGGTGGTGGGTACCGGCCCCGTAGTGCCAGGTCCCCTGCTCGTCGCGGCGGTTGACCGTGATCTCGAGGTGGTTGCCGTGTGCCTGCTTCCCGAGCTGCACGGCGATCCGGTCACCCTCTTCGGCGAGCCCGTCCTGGGCGTAGAAGGTGTCGTTGGCGAACTCCACGGTGCGGTCGGGCGTCGTCACGTGCACCCCGAGACCGTGCAGGCCGTGGATCGCGTACTCCGGCGGAACCCCGTGGCCGGCGTGCCCGACGCGGTCGTCGCCTTCGTTGGCCACGAGCATGTACTCGATGCCGCACGGGTGCTCGAACGCCAGCCGCCGCCGGTCGAAGACCTCCAGGTCACGCACCTCGACGTCGTGCTCGGTCAGCCGTCGGTGCCAGTGGTCGAGGCTCCCCTCGGGGACGGAGAGCAGCACCTCGCGGCTTTGGTTGGTGCCGCGCTTGCCGTGCAGCCCGGCCTGCGCCCAGGGGAAGGTCGTGACGACGCTCGACGGGTCGCCGTTCGCGTTCGCGTAGTACAGGTGGTAGATCGGCACCGAACCGTCGAACAGGACGGTGCGCTTGATGAACCTCATGCCCAGCACCTTGACGTGGAAGTCGACGTCTTCCTGCGCCCCGCCGACGGACAGCGTGATGTGATGGGAACCTTCGATGTAGGCCATTGCGGGCGTCTCCTCGTCGAGCTGCGACCACTTCCGGCCCCACGCTACGAACGGCGGGCCACCGCGGGCATCGGCGGAACGTGCACGACGATGTCGCCGATGTGCACAGCCGGGACCACGGCGTACCCTGACCGAGTTGCCCACGTGCCCCCAGGAGCGACCATGGCCGGTTCGTCGATCCTGATCCCCACCGGGAACGCGGTACCGCGCACCGCCGTCAAAGTCGGCCCCGGCGTCTGGGAACAGCAGGTCAACGCCGGTGTGGCGCTCCAGTTCAGCTTCGAGTTCGACAACCCGAGGACCTTCGCCGGCTCGATCACCCACCGGTCGATGGGCGAGCTCGGCATGTTCGGCGTGGCCTGCCGCCGGCACACCGTCCACCGCCGTCCCGACGACCTGACGGACGGCGGCGACGCCTACTTCCTCCTGACCCTGCAACTCGCCGGAACCAAGCAGCTCACCCAGGCCGGCCGGTCCGCGACCATCCGCGCCGGCGAGTTCGCGCTCTACGATTCGGAACGGCCGCTGACCCTCGACGTCGGCGACGGCTACCGGTCGGTGAACGTGCGGTTCCGCAAGGCGGCGCTCGGCGCCCACGACGCGGAGGCCTTCTCCCAGCTGACGGCCCGCACCTTCTCCACCGAGCAGGGCATCGCGCCCGTGGTCTGGTCGACGATCCTCACCCTGGGCTCGCTGGCCCCGGCGCACCAGTCCACCGGAATCCTGCTGGCGGGCAACGTGATCGACATGACGGCGACCATGCTGCGGGCCGAGGCCGGCCTCACCGGCCCGGCCGGCTGCGACGACCGGAGCCGGCGCCGGCAGGCCGTGCAGGCCTACATCGACGAACGACTGTCCGATCCGGACCTGCGCGTCGAGACCATCGCGGCAGCCTGCTTCGTTTCCGTGCGCCACCTCCACGCGCTGTTCCGCGACAGTGGCCACACGGTGGCCGGGTGGATCCGGCACCGCCGGGTGGAAGCCTGCAAACGCGACCTCGCGAACCCGGCCGCCCGCAGCGTCCCGGTCGCCGCGATCGGCGCCCGCTGGGGCTTCGGCGACCCGTCCCACTTCGGGCAGGTCTTCAAGAACACCGCCGGCGTCACCCCGGCGGAATTCCGCCGCCAGGCACTCGCCTGACCGGTATCCGTCACCCGTCGAGCACCTGGCTGAAGCACCACACGCACGGGTCACCGGACAGCGGCGCGGTCAACGCGGAGCCGAGTACCAGGAACACGAGGGGCCACCCCGCGGCGTCCGGAATGGACAGCCGTCGCGGTGGCCCCTCGCCTTGCCGATGTTCGTTAGAAGCCGGCCGCCTGGGCAGCGTTCAGCACCGGGATCCACGTGTTCGACGCGGCGCGCGCGTAGAACGAGTTGGTGGACCGGTCGCTACCGGAGGTGACCGCGAGCAGCTGGTTGCTGGCGTTGATCACCGGGCCGCCGCTGTGGCCGCCGAACGCGACGCAGTTGTTGGTGAACAGGTAGGTGTCACCGTTGAAGCCGCCCGCGTCCCGGCCGTTGCCGATGCAGTGCAGCTGGTTCTGGCCGCCGTACATCTCCTGCGGGTAGCCGTGGGTGTCCCAGCCGTTGATCGTGCCGGAGTTGTTCGACACCCAGCCGAGGCCGCCGACCACGTTGGTGATCTTGTTCGCGCCCTGGGCGGAGATCGCCACGGACGCGACGTCGTCTTCGTGGGTGAAGCCGTCGTTGCCGTGGTTGAAGTACGTCGTCGGGATCCAGAACGTCGCGGCGTTCCAGGTGCCCAGCGGGCGGCTGTTGTTGTCGTACGACGGGATGAAGATGAAGTTCGAGCTCCAGATCGACTGGCCGGCGCCGCCCTGGAACACGCAGTGCGCCGCGGTGGCGACCACGCTCTTGCCGGTGGAGTTGATCACCGAGCCGGAACAGACGTACGTCAGGCCGTCGCGGGGATTGACGAAGAAGACCTTCCCGGTCACCCGCGCCTTGAAGTCCGAGGTGTACGGCCGAGCCACCTGCGCGTTGCCGAACTGGTCACCGCCCGGCGTCAGCACCGGGTTGGCCGCCTGCGGCTGGGCCGCCACCTTGGGGACGTCCTGGGCGACGGGTCTGGCGCTGCGCAGCCGCTCCGGCGTCCAGAACTTCTCCGACTGGCTCTGGGTGAGCTTGTCGACCTGCGGGGACTGCACGACACCGTCCGGTGTCGCCGCGGCCGCGACCGGTGCAGACGCGACCAGCGCGCCGCCGGCCACCAAACCGGCCACTGCCAGGAAAGTCTTCAGCCGCAATGCGCGGATTCCCATATGTTCTCCTCCCAATGAATGCACGACAAGGCGATCGGAAAAGGATCTTGACTGCCGACGCGGCCGCCAGCACGGAAATGGGCATGGCTCACCCGTGTAACGGCTTCGAATGTGACCATGCAAATGCGTTACTTCGGCAACCGCGTCGTCTGTCGAGACAACCGGCCGATCCGTTCGGCCGACTTCCGATCTCCCCGTGATCGGTAGATCCAACCCCTTTGAGGTGGCGCCGTACCGGGCGCCGCGGCACAGTGTTCCAATTTCCGGAAGTGATGTCAACAGAAGTTCGATGACCGGGAAGACCATGATTCTTTTTGCCGCCGGAGCACGGGAAAGAACGAGAAATTTTCAACTGGGGATTCGGCCGATGAGTCTAAGCGTGCAACACGACCGGACCACCGCGAGGCGCACGCGGTTATCAGGGTCGCCGGGACACTGTCAATCGCCCTGGAGGGCACGGTTGGGGCGAATGTTCACGGTCGAGAACGTCACACTTCGCCGCCCCTTCGGCGAAGCCCGATCGGCCGTTTGCGTTGCACGCCACCTGTTACCGCCGGCGCACGGGGATCGGGGCGCGGCGAGAAATCCACCCTTTCGGCCCTGAGCGATGCCGAACAATCGCTGACGCCGTCGTCGCTCAAATCCTTCCGAACGCCAATGTGCACGGCCGGAGCGGAACTTCGTCGGGCGTCAACCCCCGGAGGGTCACCGGTGGCCCGGAAGGGCCGAACCAGACGGCCTCGCCGTACCAGCCGAACAGGTCGTCCGCCATGGCCTGCCACCGTTCGCGCTCGGCGGCGGTCGCCATCGAGGTCCGGTTCACCTCGAGGGTCAGCAGCGGTCGCCGATCCCGGAGCACGGCTGACGCACCGCGGACGAATTCCGGTTCGAAGCTCTCGATATCGACCTTCACGACGTCGGGCGCGCCGTGCTCGGCCGCATAGCGGTCCCCCGTCGTGACAGCCACCTCGAAGCTGCCGCCGCCGTCGCGCACGAGGTGCGAGCCGCCGGCACCCGAGGCCAGGACGGCCATGGACCTGCGCCCGGCCTCGTCCGCCAGTGCGGCCTCGACCGGTTCAGCGTTGTCGATGCCGTTCAGGCCGATGTTCGCGCGCAGCCGCGCCATGGTGGCCGGGATCGGCTCGAAGGCCACCACCCGGCGAGCTCGCTTGGCCAGCAGGACGGTGTAGATCCCGACGTTGGCGCCGACGTCCCACACCACGTCGCCGGGCTTGATCCGCGGCAGCAGCCAGTCCAGTTCCCGCTCCTCGAACCCGCCGGCCCGCACGAACGGGTAGAGAGTCAGATCGCGGCCGATCACGAACCGGCTGCCGCGGAACTCCACAGGCCGGTCCCAGGAGCGCCTGAACCTGATGCGGTTCAGCGTCGCGTACGCACCGCCGACAAACCTGCTCTCCGCCAGCGGCGTCCGGACGACGAAATTCCGCAAGCTCCGTTCGATTCCCATGTCGATCTCTCCCCTCCCGACAATCCGGCCAAGCCCTCCCGGCCGAAGCTATTACAGCGGCGCGAGGGGCGAAAGCCGACCGGTAACGGTGTGTAGGGATTCTGCGGGAACAGCCTGCAGGCGCCGGAAACGGTCAAGCTGGTGACCGGGTGATCAGCCGGCGTCGCGCCGCCGGTGGTGGAGTGCGAGTGTGGCGGCCAGGACGACCACGGGCGCCGCCACCGACGTCACGCACACCGCGATCAGGGGCAGGCCCGGGTGGGGCCGGTCGGTGCTGCCCGGCGGGAGGTCGGGTGGCCGGAAGCGCAGGCCGGTCGTCATGTGGTGCCAGACGAAGATCTCGCGGTAGAGGGTGTACCAGCTGAACAGCCACACGGCCACGGCGATCCGGCGCAGCCACCGGGCCCGCCGGCCGGCCTCAGCCCGCACGGCGGGCTCGCCGCAGGATGGCGGTGCGCAGGGCTTCCGCCGGGACACCGGTGGTGTGCACGATCCGGGGCACCAGCCCGCCGTCCGCGGTGACGACCGCGACGGCGAGCGCCGTCGCGTCGACCGCGGTACTGCCCGCGCGCTTCGCCTCGTGCACGGCTGCGTCCAGGCAGCGCTGGGCGCGGCCGGTGACGGGCAGGTGCCTGCCGGGGCGGCGGGGACGGCGGCGGTGGTACCAGCGTCGGCGTGGACTGAGCCGCGCCGGGCGCAGGGCCTCCGGGCCGAATGTAGCCTCGACCGTCTGACGCACGATCTGCAGGTCGATTCCGAGGGTGGCCAGCGCGTCGCCGTCGAGGCTGTCGAAGAGGGTGGCGGTGCCGCTCAGCAGCCGCCGGGTCTGCGCGGTCACGTGCGCGGGGGTGAGGCCGTGCTCCCGCAGCACCGCGCCGGCCGGGTCCGGGGACTCGGCGACGGCGAACAGCAGGTGCTCGCAGCCGATTCCGCGGTGGCCGAGCGCGTGGGCCTGCTGCTGGGCGCGCCCGACGATCCGGCGGGCGCCGTCGTCGAACGCCCGGTTCACGATCGGCTCCTGTTCCGGCGGCCGTGCTTGCGGTGGACGGTCTGCTTGGTGACGCCGAGCCGGGCCGCGATGTCCTGCCAGCTCCAGCCCAGCGCCCGGGCCCGGTCGACCTGCAGGGTTTCCAGTTCTTCGGTGAGGATCCGCAGGGACGCCACGGCGCGCAGCCCGATGTCCGGGTCGCTGTTGGCGGGTCCGGCAGCGAGGTCGAGTGTCTTCTCCATGTCGTCAGCATAAGCTGACGTACTCACTGCGTCAACATAAGCTGACGCGGAAGTTGGGGCGGCGACCGGGTTTCCCCGAAGATGACCTCATGACGACCACCTCCGGCACCACGACCGTTCGACGGACCGGCGAGCACGACGCGGCGCGGATCGCCGCGCTGCGCCGTGCCTGGGTCGAGGAGGAGTCCGGCCACCTCGTCGACGACGACGGCTTCGAGGACCGCTTCGCGGAGTGGTACGCGGAGGAAGCCGCGCGCCGCGTGATCTTCCTGGCCGAGCTCGGCCAGGAACCGGTCGGGATGGTCAACCTCGTCACCTTCACCCGGATGCCGAAACCGGGACGCGCGCCTTCGCTCTGGTACTACCTGGGCAACGCCTTCGTCCTCGCCGGCCACCGCGATCGGGGCATCGGCACCGCCCTGCTCGAGACGGCGATCGGCTACGCCCGCGAGCGGGGCGCGGTGCGGATCGTGCTGGCCCCGAGCGAGCGCTCGAGGCCGTTCTACCGGCGGGCGGGCTTCGGGCCGGCGACGATGCTCCTGGTGAAGGAGCCGGTCAGGTGACGGTGAAGCTCGCGGTCAGGGTGGCCGCCGAGCTGGTGCCGACGTAGACCTCGATCTTGCCCGGCTCGACGCGGAACTTCGCGGCGTTGTCGTAGAAGCCGACGTCTTCGGGGGTGAGGGTGAACGACACCGTCTTCGACGCGCCCGCGGCCAGGGTGACCCGCTGGAAGCCGCGGAGCCGCCGAACAGGCTGCACGATGCTCGCGACCGGGTCCCGCAGGTACAACTGGACGACCTCGTCGCCCGCACGGGCACCGGTGTTGGTCACCCGGGCGCTCACCTCGATCCGGCCGCCGCGCGCCGGCATCCGCGTGGCCGACAGACGCAGGCCGTCGACGCGGAAGGTCGTGTACGACAGGCCGTGGCCGAACTCGTAGAGCGGGCCGGACTCCAGGTCGAGGTACTTCGACGTGTACTTGTTGGCCGGGTCGGCGGGGCGGCCGGTGTTCTCGTGGTTGTAGTAGATCGGGATCTGGCCGACCGCGCGCGGGAAGCTGACGGGCAGCTTGCCGCTCGGGTTCACCACGCCGAACAGGACGTCGGCGATCGCATGACCGCCCTGCACCCCCGGCGCCCACGCCTCGAGGATGGCGGGGGCGTTGTCGTGCAGGTACGGGATCGTCAGCGGCCTGCCGTTGACCAGGACCACCACGAACGGCTTCCCGGTGTCCTTGATCGCGGCCACCAGCTGCTGCTGCACGCCGGGCAGGTCGATGTTGCTGCGCGCGGCCGCTTCGCCGCTCATGGCGGCGGTTTCGCCGACCACGACGACGGTCACGTCGGCCGCGCGGGCCGCCTGCTGCGCGGCGGCGAACCCGCTGGTGTCGGCCCCCTCGACGGCGCAGCCCGCGGTGAACGTCACGGTGGCGCCGGGCGCCGCGGCCTTGATCCCGTCGACCACGGTCACCGGCGGGGTCGTCCACGCGCCGGTGCCGAGGCCCGCCCAGGTGCCGTTGAGGTCGTAGGTCGCCGCGCCGAGCGGCCCGACGACGGCCACCGAGCGGACCGACTTCGCCAGCGGCAGCACCGGCCCGTCGTTCTTGAGCAGCACCATGCACCGCCCAGCGGCCTGCCGTGACGCGGGGAGCGCGGCCGGAGAAGGCGCTTTCACCTCGCCGGACTCGTCGACGTACGGGCGCTCGAACAGGCCGAGCTTGAATTTGACCAGCAGGATCCGGCGGACGGCGTCGTCGATCTGGTCGCGGGTGATCCGGCGTTCGGCCAGCAGCTGCTTGCCGTACCGCACGTAGTTGGTGCTGACCATTTCCATGTCGACGCCGGCCGGCAGGGCGGCGGCCGCGGCGTCGGCGCCGTCTCCGGCGAGGCCGTGCAGGATCAGCTCCTCGATGCCGGTGTAGTCGCTGACGACGAACCCGCGGAACCCGTAGGCGCCCTTGAGCACGTCGTGCAGGACGTAACCGTTGCCGTGAGCGGGGACGCCGCTGATCGTGTTGAAGCTCGCCATCACCGTCGCCACGCCGGCCTCGACGGACGCCTTGAACGGCGGCAGGTAGAGGTTGTGCAGCCGCTGCAGCGAAACGTCGACGGTGTTGTAGTCCCGGCCGCCTTCCGCTCCTCCGTAGGCGACGAAGTGCTTGGCGCAGGCGGCGAGCCGGTCCGGAGACGAGTAGTCGTCACCCTGGTAGCCGCGGACCTTCGCCACGGCCATTTTGCTCGCCAGGTACGGATCCTCGCCGTAGCCCTCGGCGATGCGGCCCCAGCGCGGCTCGTGGGTGACATCCATCATCGGGGCGTAGGTCCAGTGGATCCCGCTGCGCCGGGCTTCCTTCGCGGCGACCGTCGCGTCGGCGGCCGCGACACCGGGGTCGAAGCTCGCGCCCTGGGCCAGCGGGATCGGGAAGTTCGTGGTGTACCCGTGGATCACGTCGAGGCCGAAGATCAGCGGGATGCGCAACCGCGTCTGCTCGACCGCGATCTTCTGCAGCGCGTTGAGCTTCGCCGCTCCCACCACCGAAAAGACGCCGCCGAGCTGTCCGGTCGCGAGGGACGTCCGCGCGAGGTCTTCGGTACCGACGAGCTGGAGCTGGCCGAGCTTCTCCTCGAGGGTCATCTTCCCGAGCAGCGCCTCGACCCGGCCGTCGCGGTCCGGCCGGGTGGCCGGATCCGCCGCGGCGGCCGGGGCGAGCACTGAGGCGACTCCCCCGGCGGCGAAGAGGCCGCCGACCCCGGCGAGCAGGCTGCGGCGGTTCACCCCGTCGGCGGTTGCCGCGGCTTCGTGGCTCTCGGGCTGTTCCATGGCGGGGACCTTTCGCGAGAGAACGAGACCAGACAGGATAAGCCCCGCCGGACCCTGCCTGTCAGCTCGCGTTTCCGGTCACCGTTCTCCCGTCAGCAGCGCGGCATCACGTCGTCGAAGGACGCGCAGTTGTCCTGGTCCCACGGCGTCGACTGCCACTGATCGGCGGTCAGTGTCCGTGAGGTGTCCCCCGCGACGAACTTCCACGGCCCGTAGTAGGAGTTGCTGAACCAGTAGTTGTCCTGGTCGTGGGTGATGGCGTCCTGGACGACTGTCGCCTTGTAGGGCGACCAGGTCGGATACGTTCCGTAGTTGGACAGCAGAGCCATCTTGCCGCACATCCCGTTCGTGCAGCCGACGTGGACCGGGTCGAAGCGGAACGTGTTGTCGTGCACCTCGACCAGCTGGGTCTTCCAGCGGCAGTCGTCGTACAGCGGCTCGTCCTCGATCCCCGGCGCGGAGCACCGGGTCCGGTCGGTGACGAGCTTGGTGCACGTGTTGATCGACGTGTTGGCCGGGCTGTTGCAGAACCGGTCGGCGTTCTCCCAGGCGGTGATGCCGGACCAGTTGTCCTCGAAGGTGTTGTCGTAGATGTCGATCAGGTGGGTCCGGGCGGGCACCCGCGGCTCGCCGCCCGACTCCGACAGGTACACGCTGGCCACCGGGAAGTTGTCGCCCTTGTCGGACCGGCGCTTGCCGGCCACCAGGCTGTTGCGCCGCAGGACGTTGTCGCGGAAGACCAGGTTGTAGCTGATTTCGTAGAACAGCGCCTCGGCGTCGTTGTCCTCGATGAGGTTGTTCTCGACCAGGAAGTCGTTGTTGTCGGTGTCGGCCCAGAGCCCGGCGCCGTGGTTGTGGTGGATCCAGTTGCCGCGGACATCGGCCTTGTCGACGACCCAGAACTTGATTCCGCCACTGCACCCGCACCCGGGGTTGCGCGTTTCCCAGTCATCGGTGTTGTTGCCCGAGATTTCGTTGCCTTCGATGATCAATGCGGTGATGGTGCTGTCCGAACGGTAGGCGTTCATGCCGTATTGCCCGTTGTTCCGCAGGCAGGTGTGCCGCACTTCCTGCCGGGCACCGGCCATCAGCCCGGCGCCCGAGTTGTTCTGCACGGTGGTGTTTTCGATGATCCAATGCGCGCCGGAATCGTGGTTGACGACGCCCTGGTCCTGCGGGGCGACGAAGTTCTGGATCGTCAGCCCGCGGATCACGACGTCCTTCGCCTGCTGGGTGAAGGCCGCCCGGTTGACGCCCTGCCCGTCGAGCACCGCGCCGGGCGCGCCGAGGTAGACGTCGCCGTCCTTGGGGATGACCTGCCCGAACGGGTCCACGGCCAGCGTGTGCTTCCCCGGCGGCAGCCAGAACGTCGTCCCCGGCGGCGACTCCTGCGACTTGCGGTAGAGGTCGCCGGGCACCGCGGCGTCGACGGTGACGGCGCCCGCGGGAGCCGTCACGTTCAGCGCCGGCTGGTGATCGCACACCGGCCCGGGTGTCACGGCGGCCGCGGCCGCCGTGACACCCGGGCCGGGCACCACGACCAGCGCGGCCAGCAGGACAATGGCCAGGATCGAATTCATGCGCGACATGCCGTGAAACCTACGCAGTTCATCGCGAAACGGCTTGGGCCGAACGAGTCGTTTAAGTAACTTTTCGGGTATACCAACTCACCAAATATTCAGTGATTACTCCACGACCGTGAAACCCGTGGGAGCAATTGATCGAATACACCGTTATCGTGGCGCGACGTCGGTATTCGACCGGAATTCTCGCCGTTCGGCGGATATCGATCGGCTGACCAGCGGCCGGCACGCACCAGGGCCGACGCTCGCTCAGCGCGCGGATTCGGCGCCGAGCAGGGCCAGGACGGCGGCGGACTTGGCCTGGTCGAGGAACCGCAGGCCCATGAAGTGGTCGCCGGGGGTGAAGCCCGGCAGCGCCCAGACCTCTTCGTACGGCAGCTCGACACGCCGGTAGCGCCGCAGGCTGTAGACGTTGCTGAACAGGCACTTCCCCGGGTCTGGGTGCCACAACCGGCGGGCGAACGCCGGGTTGCGGAACCGGTGCCCCACCTCCGCGGTGGCCTGGACGTGCTTGCGGCCGGTGAAGAGCACGACGTCGCCGGTGGTGACGGTGTCCATCCGGCGGTCGTACTTGTCCTTGGCGCCCCAGAACCGGGCCCGCCCGCCCGGGTGCAGGGCGTCGAGGCGGGCGAGGTCGGCGGGGTCGAGGAGGTCGGCGAAGTCGCGGAACGGCACGGTCCGCTCGAGGGACTCCGATCCGTACCGGCGTGCGTCCGGGGTGCCGTAGGCGGGCTGGATGAAGACTCCGACCACAGCCGGAACGGTAGCTCAGCCGCCGTGGGTGCTGTCGCTCTGGTAGTCGGTGTAGGTGTAGGGGTTGTCGAGGATCTTCGTCTCCGGGACGTCCGGGTTCATCCCCTGGCGCCACGCCTCCTCGCCGAGCTGCGCGCGCAGGTGCTCCACCGTCTCCTCGACGCGCCGCCGGACGGCGGGCAGGTCGACGCCCACCAGCCGGCCGTCGCGCTTCACGATCCGGCCGTTGACCAGCACGGTGTGAACGTCGCCGCGCTGGGCCTGGAACGCCACGTGGCCGTAGGGGTTCAACAGCGGGAACGACGCCGGTGAGTCGTCGTTCTTCAGCAGCACCACGTCGGCCTTCTTGCCGACCTCGAGGCTGCCGAGGTCGGCGCGGCCCAGCGCCTGCGCGCCGCCGCGGGTGGCCCACTCGACGACCTGCTCGGCCCGCAGCGCGGCGTGGGTGACCGTTTCGCCCTTGGCGTGCGCCTCCAGGTGCTCCCGGGACCGGTCGGCACCCAGCGTCGCGCGCATCGCCGAGAACAGGTCGCCGCTCCACCACACCGACGTGTCCATCGACAGCGACACCGGGATGCCGTACCTCCGCAGGGCCCAGGTGGGCGGGTAGCCCTGGCCGGCGCTCTGCTCGCTCTCGGTCGAGACCGACACCGAGCCGCCCGTCGCGGCGATCCGGTGGTAGGAGTCCGCCGACAGCGACGCGCTGTGGACGTAGATCGTCTCCGGCGTCATGAACCCGTGGTCGTGCATCAGGCGGATGCCGGCGTCGCCGGTGGCGCCCCAGACGCCCGCGTGCGTGGTCACCGGCACGCCGAGCTCCCGGGCCACTTCGAACGCCGGTTTCTCGGGGAACGCCGGGTCGCCGGTGACGTCGAAGGCGAGCTGGAAGCCGAGCAGGTCGTCGCCGGTGACGCGGCGGGAGACGAAGTCGCGGAACTCCGGTGTCCCGGTCCAGGTCGCCGGCGAGTCCTGGATGTTGCCGTAGGCCAGGACGAACCGGCCGGGCACGGCCTGCAGCGCGTCGGCCGCGGCGTCGGCGTGCTGGGTGGTCTGCAGGCCGTGTGACCAGTCGACGGTCGTGGTGACCCCGGCTTCGAGGGCCTCGAGCGCGCCGAGCAGGTTGCCGGCGTAGATGTCCTCGGGCCGGAACACCTTGCCCCACTCGAGGTAGTACCAGACGAAGTACTGGGTGAGCGTCCAGTCGGCGCCGTAGCCGCGCATGGCGGTCTGCCACAGGTGGCGGTGGGTGTCGATCATCCCGGGCAGGACGATCCCGCCGGTGGCGTCGATCTCGGTCGTGCCCGGCGGCGCCTCCAGCGCCGGGCCGATCGCGGTGATCCGGCCGCCTTCGACGAGGACGTCTTCCCCGACGAGGACGCGGCGGGCGTCGTCGAGGGTCAGCACCGTGCCGCCCCGCAGGACGACCGGACCGTCGGTGGGCTGCGTCATCGCTGCCTCCACTTGCGTACACTCGTCCGTCCTGCGGACACTTCAGGGGCGCAGTCACCATTGCCCAGTGCCGCGCCGGTGTCAATGCCCGCCGCCTCCCCGCCGCTACGCTGCCGGGCAGGCCCACTGCACGAGGAGGTCGCGCATGCCACGCGAGGGAACGGGTCCCGACTTCATCGAAGCGCTGGCGCGCGGGCTCGAGGTGATCACGGCGTTCCGGCCGCACCGGCCGGAGATGACGCTGGCCGAGGTGGCCGGCGCCGCCGGGCTGGCCCGCCCGACCGCCCGCCGGATCCTGCTCACCCTGGAGGAGCTCGGCTACGTCCGCACCGACGGCCGTGGCTACGCCCTGACCCCGCGCGTGCTCGACCTCGGCGTCGCCTACGTGCGTTCGATGGGCCTGTGGGACGTCGCCCGGCCGCACCTGGAACGCCTGGTCGCCCGCACCGGCGAGTCGTGTTCGATCGCCCAGCTCGACGGCTCGGACATCGTCTACGTCGCCCGCGTGGCGGTGCCGAAGATCGTGGGGCTCACCGTGCAGATCGGCACCCGGTTCCCGGCCCTGCCGACGTCGCTGGGGAAGGTGCAGCTCGCGGCCCTGCCGCCGGACGAGCTGGACGCGGTACTGGCGCAGCCGACGCGCTCGGGACTGGTGCCGCGCTGGCAGCCGGACCGGGCCGAGCGCGACGCCGAGCTGCGCGAGGTCCGGGCCCGCGGCTGGGCGCTGACCGACGAGCAGCTCGCGCTGGGCATCCGGTCGGTCGCCGCGCCGCTGCGCGACGGGTCCGGCCGGGTGCTCGCCGGCGTCAACGTCAACTGCCACGCCGCGGAAACGCCGGTCGACCGGCTGCTGGAACACCACCTGCCGTTGCTGCTGCAGACCGCCGGGGAGATCAGCGCCGACTTCGCCCGGCTGGACGACGTCCCGCACGTGACCGTGCCCGCGGTGTCTTGACCCGGCCTGCCCGCCAGAGCAGACTGCTTTCGCGGACACTCGTCCGCTGAACGGACAGAAGGCGAGGAACTCGGGTGACCACCACCGCAACGGGCCCGCTCTCGGGACTGCTGGTCGCCGACTTCTCCCGGGTGCTCGCCGGCCCGTACGCCACGATGCTGCTGGCCGACATGGGCGCCGACGTCGTCAAGGTCGAAGGGCCCCAGGGCGACGAGACCCGCACGTGGATGCCGCCGGTGCGCGGCGATGTCTCGACCTACTACCTCGGCGTCAACCGGGGGAAGCGGTCGATCGCCCTCGACCTGCGGGAGGAGGCGGACGCCGCGGTCGCCCGCGAGCTGGCCGCCCGCGCGGACGTGGTGATCGAGAACTTCAAGCCCGGCGGCCTGGCCAAGTACGGCCTCGACTACGCGGCGGTCAGCACGGCCAACCCCGGCGCCGTCTACGCCTCGATCAGCGGGTTCGGCTCGGGTGAAGGACGGCACGTGCCCGGCTACGACCTCATGGTGCAGGCGATCTCGGGCCTGATGAGCCTGACCGGCGACCCGGACGGCCCGCCGTACCGGGCCGGGATCTCGGTGTTCGACGTGATGGCGGGCAACCACGCGGTGATCGGGATCCTCGCCGCGCTGCGCCACCGCGACGCGACCGGCGAAGGGCAGCACGTCGAGGTCAACCTGCTGTCCTCGGCGCTGACCGGGCTGGTGAACCACAGCTCGGCCTACGCCGCCGGCGGCGTGGTGCCGTACCGGATGGGCAACGCCCACCCGAGCGTCTTCCCCTACGAGCCGTTGCCGACCGCCGACAACGACCTGATCGTCGCCGCGGCCAACGACGGGCAGTTCCGCCGGCTGTGCGAGGTCCTCGACCTACCGGACGTCCCGGACGACCCGCGGTTCGCGCGCAACGCCGACCGCACGAAGAACCGCGAAGAGCTCCGGCCGCTGCTGGTCGAGCGGCTCGCGAAACGCGGCGCGGTGGACTGGTTCGACGCGCTGACGGAGGTCGGTGTCCCCTGTGGACCGATCAACACGATCGACGGCGGCTTCGCGATGGCCGAACGCTTCGGGCTCGACCCGGTCGTCGAGGTCGGCGACGGTGACCGCGCCGTCCCCACCACCCGCCACCCGATCCGGTTCTCCGCCACTCCCGCCGCCTACCGGCTGCCGCCGCCCGACCTCGACGAGCACGGCGCCGAGCTGCGCGCGTGGCTGAGGAGAGGCAGCGAATGACTGACCCGGTCTACGAAACCGCGCTCGGCGCGTCCACAAAGGACAAAATCACGCTGCTCGGCCGGGACCTCGCCGAGGACGTGATGGGCACGGTCGGGTTCGGCGAGCTGGCCTTCTGGCTGGCGACGCAGCGCCGTCCGTCCAAAGGGGAAACGCGGGTCTTCGAGGCGGTGCTGGCCGCGCTGGCCGACCACGGCTTCACCCCGACGGCGATCGTCACGCGGCTGACCTACCTGTCCGCGCCCGACTCCGTCCAGGGTGCCCTGGCCGCCGGCCTGCTGGGTGGCGGGTCGCGGTTCCTCGGGGTCACCGAGGACTGCGGGCGGTTCCTGCACGCCGTCCTCGCCGAAGCCGAGCTGCCCTCGGACGAGCGGGGCTGGGACGCGCTCGCGCTCGAAACCGTCGAAAAGCGCCGCGCGGAGCGGAAGTTCGTCCCGGGGCTCGGGCACCACGTGCACAAGGACGGCGACCCGCGCACCCCGCGGCTGTTCGCGATCGCCGACGAGGAAGGCCTGCGCGGCCCGCACCTGGAGCTGTTCGCCGCGATCGGCCGGGTGCACCCCCGGGTGCTCGGCAAGACGCTGCCGCTCAACGGCGCCGGCGTCTGCGGGGCCGCGCTCGCCGACCTGGGGCTGCCGCTGGAGCTGCTGCGCGGGTTCGCGTTGCTGGCCAGGACCGCTGGGTTGATCGGCCAGCTCGCCGAGGAGCTGCGGCACCCGGTCGCGAACGACATCTTCCTGTCGGTCGACCTGAACAACCGGTCGGTCGCCCCGGATCCGGAAGCGTGAGAGGAACGCCGATGCAGCTCGTCACCGAGGACAACATCACCGAGCTCGCCGCGGAGCGCTGGGCGAGCGCGCACGACCCGCGGACGGCGGAGGTCATGGCCGCGCTCGTGCGGCACCTGCACGCCTTCGCGCGTGAAGTGCGGCTGAGCGAGCCCGAGTGGATGGCCGCGATGCGGTGGCTCACCGAAACCGGCCGGATCAGCAACGAGAAGCGCGAGGAGTTCATCCTCGCCTCCGACGTGCTCGGCCTGAGCATGCTGGTGGTCCAGATGAACCACGCCTTCGACGCCAAGGCGACCCCGGCCACCGTGCTCGGCCCGTTCCACATCGAAGGCTCGCCGGAGAAGGACTTCGGCGGCGACATGTCCGACGGCCTGCCCGGCACGCCGCTCTACGTCACCGGCTCGGTCCGCGGCCTGGACGGCGCCCCGGTCGCCGGCGCGATCCTCGACGTCTGGCAGGCCGACGAAGACGGCGCGTACGAGTCGCAGATCGCGGACATCGACGAAGCCCGGCTGCGCGCGAAGTACGCTACGCGTCCCGACGGGTCCTACTGCCTGCGCACCATCGCGCCCAAGGGCTACTCGATCCCGATGGACGGCCCGGTCGGCGAGCTCATCGGCGGCACGGACATCAGCCACTTCCGGCCCGCCCACGTGCACTTCCTGGTCAACGCCGCCGGCTACGAGCCGCTGATCACGCACCTGTTCCAGGAAGGCGCGCAGTACCTCGACAGCGACGTCGTGTTCGGCACCAAGCAGGAACTGGTCGTCGCCTTCGAGCCCCGCGATCCCGGGCCGACCCCGGACGGCGGCCAGTCCGCGGAGCCGTGGCTGGAAGCGCGGTACGACTTCGTCCTCCAGCCCGTCTGACCGCCGTGCGTGCCGCTGAGATCCGGGTCGCCGGGCAGCCGCCGGTGGTGGCCGGCCGGCCCGATCCCGAGCCGGGTCCCGGCGAAGTCGCCGTGAGCGTCACGGCGGCGCCGATCACCCCGCTCGACCTGCTCTGCGCGTCCGGCGCGTCCTACTTCGGCGTTCCCTCGACGCCGTACGTGCCGGGGGTGCAGGGCGTCGGCGTCCTGACGCGGCCGACACCGACGCACCTGGCCGGGACACCGGTCTGGTTCGCCACGACCGCGGGCATGCGTCCCGGGGACGGCAGCATGGCCGACCGCGCCGTGGTCGCCCCCGAGGATCTGGTCGTCCTGCCGCCCGGGGCCGACCACACGCTCGTCGCGGCACTCGGGCTGTCGGCGGTCGCGGCCTGGATGTGCCTGACGGCCACGGGCCGGCTCGCGCCGGGCGAGACCGTGCTGGTGCTCGGGGCCGGTGGTGTGGTCGGGCAGGCGGCACTGCAGCTGGCGCGGGTGGCGGGCGCCGGGCACGTCGTGGCGTGCGCGCGCTCGGACGCCGCGCTGGAGCGGGCCCTGCGGCTCGGCGCGGACCGCGTCGTCCGGCTCGAGGAGGGCGACGACGCGGGCTCGCTGGCGCGGCGGCTCGGCGAGGCCGCCGGGCCGGTGGACCTGGTCATCGACCCGGTGTGCGGGATCCCCGCCGCGGCGGCGCTGCGCACCCTGCGCCAGGGTGGCCGGCTGGTCAACCTCGGCAGCGCCGCCGGCGACGAGTTCGCCGTGCCTTCGGCCGTGCTGCGCAGCCGGTCGCTGCGCGTCCTCGGCTACACGAACAACGAACTGACCGCCGACGAGCGCGGCGAAGCCCTCCTCACGGTGGTGGCCCACGCGATGGCGGGCCACCTCACCGTCCGCTACGAGCGCGCTCCGCTCGCGGACGCCGCCGACGCCTGGACACGGCCGGGCCGGATCGTGCTGGTGCCCTGATCAGCGGTCGTAGCCCTCGGCGGCGAGCACCTTCCCGATCTGGTCGTAGACCGCCGGGTCGTCCGGCGCCACGGTGGCGAGCCCGTCGACGTAGCGGTTGAACATGCAGAACGCCGCGGCGACCAGGACCGTGTCGTGCAGCTCGAGGTCCGTCGCCCCCTCGGCACGAGCCGCGTCGACCAGCTCGGGGGTGACGGCGCGGCCGGTCTCGCGGACGGCGAGGGCGATCCGCAGCAGAGCCTTGAGCTTGTCCGAGACGGGCGCGTCGTCGACCCCGGCGCAGGCGGCGTCGACCACCGCGCGGCCACCGTCGAGGGTCTCGGCCGCGGCGGCGGCGTGGCTGCCGTGGCAGAAGCGGCATTCGTTGCCGTTGGAGACAACTGCGGCGATCAGTTCGCGCTCGCCGACGGTCAGGCTGCTCGGGCCGCGAAGGAGGGTCTGGGCCAGATGGTTGAGCGGGACGGCGGTCTCGGGCCGGAAGGCCATCAGCGACCGGATCCCCGGCAGCTGCGGGTCGAGCGGAATGTGCGGCATCGGTTCCTCCTCGAGGGGCGGAGATCTTCCCCGCGCAGTCTTTCGGCCCGCGGCGGCCTGGCCAACCTCCGTGTTGCCCAACCGGGACGCCGCCGAAAGCCTCAGCCGAGACCGGCGAGAACGCTTTCACGATTGGATTAGACCAATCAAGGTGATCTTCGTGGGCGAACACCGCCGGTGACAACGATCGTGACAAAAACGTTCCCCGTCCTGGGGTCTGCCGGTAGCGTGCGCGTCCATGCGGGTGAAGTGGGGGAAGATTGGACAACCCAGAGTGACCAAGCCGTGGCGGGCGGCCCCGAGGGCCGCCCTTTCCAGTCCGCTCACGCTGATCGTGGCGGCTGTGACCTCGCTGCTGGCCTGTTTTCTCGGCGCGGCGGCGGTGCTGCAGGCGTCCGCGGCCGGCGGGGCGACGGTGACCTACCAGACCGGGACCACCTGTCCCGACAGCTACGGCCCGGTATTCGGCAAGGGCAACATGCCGGTCAAGGACATCCCCGCGCTCACCGGCGCGGTCCAGCGGCAGGCCGCCGCGCACGGCTTCGGCGCCCCCGTCGTCGGCCAGTTCACGAACGTCCTGTTCGGCACGAAGTTCGACGGCGGCCCGGGTTACAAGGTCCGGCTGGCCTCGCGCGACCAGGTCGGCCTGGACCACCTGACGCTGCAGCAGGGCACGCGCGCGCCCGGGTGGTGGCTGGGCGATGTGCTGGCCAATGGCGAGCACGTCGGGGTCGGCGCGCATCCGGCTGTCGAGGGCGTCGCGCTGGCGCCGGTCACCGGCGTCTACCGCGATCTGCTCGACCCGCCGCCGCGGTGGTGGTGCTCGCAGCAGTCCGGCGCCGTCATCGACCGGCTGGTCAACGACCCGATCGACTCGATCGTGTTCGCCACCGACCGGAAGACCTTCGACGACGCGATCAAGGCGATCGGCCTGCCCACCATGCAGTACTTCCACATCTCCTTCTACGAGCCGCCGCCGACCACTCTCAGCGGCGCCGAGGACCTGGTGCAGCGCTCGCGCGACCTCGTCGCCGACGTCCGCGCCGATCTGACCGCCCAGGGGCTCGGCTC